>JBEIHI010000072.1:0-10070 GCA_040381435.1 Bacteriovoracaceae bacterium
AACCCCTTGAAGAGTATGGGGTCACGTCTCATTCTTGCACTATCTGACCCCATATCAGGCGAAGAGACTAACTCATCACAACCACCCCGATCTTGCTGATCAGCAGGATCGGGGATTGTTGCTTCTTTGGCTCCATAAGTATATACTGTATATACAAATGATATTCCTACTCGAGGTGATCAAAGCCTTTCGAAGGGCCAAGTTAAGCTACGCAGTGGCCGGGGGGTATGCTGTTTCGCTGCATGGCGCTGTTCGGGGGACGCTAGATATTGATTTGATGGTCTCGCTCAAGCCCAAGCATTTAGCCGCAGCGGAAGCTGCGCTCCAGTCCATTGGATTGAGGTCTCGAATCCCCGTGACCGCAGAGGAAATTTCTCAGTTTCGGCAGGAATACCTCAAAAGACGCAATCTCATAGCGTGGAGATTTGTGGATCCCAGAGATCCCACGCGAATGGTTGACTTGCTGCTGCTCGAAGACGTTTCAAAACAATCGACGATCACCAAAAAAATATCCGGAGTTCCGGTCCAGATTCTGAGCATTCCCTCGCTCATCAAAATGAAGAAAGCTGCCGCTCGCCACCAAGATTTGGAGGATGTGCGGGCTTTGGAAAGGCTGCGATGAAGCCCATTCAATTCTTCTCCGATGATTATCTCAAAGAAGCTCGGAAAGCCTCGCCAACTCAGATTGCAAAGTTCTTGGATGACTTTCGAAAGCTCCAAGCTCAGGCACAGCAGCGGCAAGAGCGAGATCGCACCAAGCTCATCAGTCTTCGGTTACCACTGCGGATCCTGCTGCGTCTGAAAGCTCGAGCCAAGGCCGAGCAGATTCCGTATCAAACTCTTCTCAAGAAAATTCTCGAAGACAATCTAACCTGAGACAGAACGGCATATGGGGTCAGGAAGTGCAGGAATGAGACGTGACCCCATAATTACTCACCCAGATAAGAGGCGATGCAAGAATGCGCTCTGTCAGAAGACGAAAGACTCAACGTGAATTCCTGATCATTATTGGGACGCATAAACAAATAGGGGCGACTTTCGATCATTCGCTTGAGTCGACGATTTCTGTCAAAAATCTGGACACTCCATTTGCCATTCAATGTCTCGCTTTGTAGCCCGTGTCGAGGTGAGGGCATCAACCAGACGGAGACCTCAGCGCTCGAGCCGTCAATCTCGCACTCGGTATAAAATTCTCTCTTCGATTTGGGATCTATAAATCTCTTTCCGGACTTTGTTCCCTGTGGTCCGCCACCATCAATGACAATCACATCCGGTGATCTATCATTGAGCGCTCGTTCGCGCTCCATCTGCAAACGCTGACGTTCCAGCTCCAAGCGATTTTTCTCGGCTTCAGCAGCGGCCTCTCGTGCAATCTTCGCCTCTTCTTGTGCATAAGAGTTTTCATACAATTGCAAAAACTCAGACTGTCTCGATTCAGGACATTTGTTCAATTTGCTCAACCCCTCAGAGGCCGAAACTGAATCCCGAGCATCAGATCGAGCGATCACGCTAATCTCAATGGGATTGCAGGCTTTCTCAACACCTTCGGCATGAGCTTTCCGAGCAATCGAGAAAAGGCGTGAAGCACTCTGTCCCTCACAAATCTTGAAGCTCTCTTCGGAAACCACGAGGTCATTGAGCCGAGATCCCACCCCAAAGGATTTGCTTTGAACATTCTTCTCTTGGCAAAAAGTTTCAAGGCCCGCTCGAAATCCATTCATATAAGCGCTCTGAAACATCGTGGGATTATAGTCATATCCGGCACAGGCTTGCCCGGACGATAAGCCAGGGTAGTCGCTCTTGCCGGCGGAGCCATCACTCTCACCCGCGGCAAACGCGGCACTTTCTTTGCACTGCATAGGTTTGGATAGGTTCTTGAGAGCTGAACAAGAACTTAAAGTAATTGAGGTGGTAATAATGAGAAGGAATTTTACGAGACGCTGATTTGAAAACTTCATAGTCTTGTTTTTATCATGAACGAGAAGCTCCGCAAAGTGTGCAGACTGCTTTCATCATCCCAAAAACGCCCGACAAAAAATGTCCGCATGAAAAAATCTCAAGTGATTCTGCGCACCAAGTGCTTGGCATAATCCTCGCATTCCCTAGTTAAGGCGGCTTCTGACGTTGCGTGGTCCGTTTGAGCTGAGTCGCAGTTCTCCGTATGAGGGGCGAGGATCATGCAAGAATTCAAAATCAAAAATCGAACGACTGTGTTTCCAGTCGGATTGTTGACGTGGATTGTCATCAGCGCGTCATCTTGTTCAGAGTACCGTGAACCGGCTGATTCAGATGATGATTCCAAAGCGGGTGGGGGAAAAAATCTATCGCTGAGTTTTTCTGAGCCATCGCAGCGCAGACTTTCATTTCAATGTGCTGAGAGCCCGACTGTGAAGCTCTCGGGAAGCTGCTCAAGACCAGGCGGTTCAGTGGCGCTGTCGGGCCTCATCAAGGCCAAGACCACTTGTTCTCAAGATCGACGATGGAGACTTGATGTGACAGCTTCAATGTTGAAGCCTGGCTCTCGTGACATCAGCGTTGAGCATGCCGATGCCAAGGGTCGAGTCGTCAAACAGGTCCGTCGTTTTGATGTTGATACGGCAGCAGCAGGAAAGCCGCTGAGTAGTGTGCAGGATCTCATTCAAGTGCAAAGTGGCCGCGCAGGTTGCTATTATCTCACGCACGATATCGATCTTAGTGGAGTGAATTGGACTCATGCAGAGGCGTTGGGAAGTTTTGATTCTCCATTTACTGGAACGATCAATGGAAGAAATCATCGAATCAAGAATCTAAAATCTCCCAATTCATTTATCTCGTTCATACAAGGGGCGACCGTAAAAAATTTGATCTTCGAAGCGCCTCGATTTGGCGAGGGGAGTGCGGAGGGAGGGGACGGTCCGTTCAACGTGGCTTTGGCTCCTATCGAAGCGGGACGTGAATCCAAACTGATCAATCTGCACGTTAAGAAGGCGCGCATTTTTGGAGGATCTATCAAGAAGCCCGGCTCACTTGGGCTGTTGGCGGCGGGAGGATTGGTGGCTGTTGGCCACGGAGTTTCGATTTTTGATTCAAGTGCGGATGTGACTTTTGTTTCTTCGCATCCTCGAGTTTTGGATATCGGCGGACTGATTGGACGCGTGATCGAAGCTTTGCCGACTTCTCCCAATGCGGTGAGCATTGAGAACTCCAAGGCCAATGTGGTTGTGAGCTACACACCGGTAGCGATCCCTGGAGATACGCGATCCCCCGAGCTCAGTTACGCAGGAGGCTTGATTGGAAGTGCCTTCTATCAAAATCCGAATCATCAGTTAGTAATCAAGAGGTCTCAAGCCGAGATCCAAATCGCCACGTCCCCTGACTTTAACAACTTTCGCTCATCAGGATGGGGAGGGCTTGTGGGTGCATACTTTGCACCTGTGTCAAAGACGTCAGGATCGACTTTGTTTTCTGTGCAGGAGTCGCGAGCGCGCGTTGATTTTAACCTCCATCTCCCTGATCATTGGAATGGGCATTCGGTTCAGTGGCTCTCAGGACTTTCGAGTCTCTTTCTTGAGGGTGTGAGTGTAAACGATCGTGTGAAGCTCATTCAGGATTCTTATGCGACAGGAAGAATTCAAGTCACAGGACCGGCTCGACTTGGAAAGTATCGAGGTGTTGCTGGAATTGCGGCAATGTTCAATGGCAATGCGGCTGAGACCGGTGTTCAGATTGATCGAACGTACGCTCAGGTGAGTTTGATTGTGCCAAGTCTCGAAAGCACTCGCCCGGCTGTTTTTTTGGAGAAGGGCAAGATTTCGGGGGCTGCAAATCTCTACAATGCGGATACTGTGGCGGTTGCTGGCGCTGCGGGCGATCATCTTGCAAGCGGACTCACTACAACTCAAATGCAATCGGCGAACGAATGGATCAGTGCCGGATATTCATCTGCTGTTTGGAACATTCAGAATGGAAATCTTCCCACTCTGCGGGCGTCGCGAGCCGAGAGCCTCAAAGCCCGAGAACGTATGCAAATATCAGCGGAGCAACGATGGTCGCATCAGATTCAATGACGAACTTCGGCGTTTCCTCGCCGAGCTTGCCCCAGGTGATTTTTTCATTGGGGATCGCACCTGAGTAAGATCCGTAGCTTGTTGTTGAATCACTGATCTGACAAAAATAACCCCACAGTGGAACTTCTGCTCGCTTCAAATCCTGATGAAGCATCGGCACCACACAAATCGGGAAGTCACCAGCAATACCACCACCAATCTGGAAGAATCCAATCGAATGCTTCTCGGAGGTCTTGGTGTACCAATCGGCGAGATCGACGAGATATTGAATTCCGGTTTTCACCGTGTGAACATTCTTAATGTCCCCCGTCATCACATAGGACGTATAAACATTTCCCAAAGTAGAATCTTCCCAGCCAGGAACATAAATTGGCAGATTCTTCTCTGCGGCTGCTAGCAGCCAGGAATCTTTGGGATCAATCTGATAAGACTTCTCAAGCTTCTTGGACTTCAAAATCTTATACATGAACTCATGCGGGAAAAACGCCTTGCCGGATTGATCCGCTGCCTTCCACTCATCAATCACCACGCGTTCAATGCGACGAATCGCTTCTTCTTCCGGAATGCAAGTGTCAGTCACGCGATTAAGATGTCGCTCGAGCAATTTGGTTTCATCCTGAGGTGTTAGATCTCGGTAGTTAGGAATGCGGACGTAATGCTCATGAGCCACGAGATTAAAAATATCCTCTTCAAGATTGGCTCCGGTGCAGCAAATAGCGTGGACCTTATCTTGGCGAATCATCTCGGCCAGAGATCTGCCCAACTCAGCCGTGCTCATGGCTCCTGCCAGAGTGACAAACATCTTTCCCTTTTTGTCCAAATGCGTCTTGTAGGCCTCCGCGGCATCCATCAACGCAGCTGCGTTAAAGTGACGAAAATGCTCGCGCATAAACTCAGTAACAGGTCCGCTCTTCATCATCCCGGTTTTATACTTTTTAGAGGGGGAGTGGTCGAGCGTAATTTGGCTTTTGCCCAGTGATTTAGGCTGAAATTCATGATTTTCCCGAATTGATTGTGTAACAATAGAAGGGTTACAAATAAGGCGAGGAGTTAATTATGTCTGCTTCCAGTTCAAAAGGCCCTAACACAACCCCCGAAATGGTTCGAAAATCTCTCGAGCGCACACGAAAGAACGTTGAGATTCTGCGCAAGCGTCTCGGCCGTCCTCTGACTCTTTCTGAAAAGATACTCCTCGGTCACCTTGATGATCCTGAAAACCAAAAACTCGCGCGTGGAGAGGCGACCCTTCGACTACGACCTGATCGAGTGGCCATGCAAGATGCCACGGCACAAATGGCAATGCTTCAATTCATGCAAGCCAACATCCCTCAAGCTCGAGTCCCTTCAAGCATTCACTGCGATCACTTGATTCAAGCGTATCAAGGCTCCGCCGCAGACACTCAGACAGCCTCAACGACCAACAAAGAAGTTTATGATTTTCTCGAATCCGCCGGCCGAAAATACGGTATTGGCTTTTGGGGACCTGGTGCGGGGATTATTCATCAGGTGGTTCTCGAAAAATATGCATTTCCCGGTGGCTTAGTCATCGGCACTGACTCACATACTCCCAATGGCGGTGGTCTCGGAATGCTTGCGATTGGTGTGGGCGGTGCGGATGCCGCCGAAGTGATGGCCGGACTTCCTTGGGAAGTTCTTCATCCCAAGCTTATTGGCGTCAAACTCAAAGGCAAACTCAGCGGCTGGGCTGCTCCCAAAGATGTGATTCTCAAAGTCTGCGAGATTCTCACCGTCAAGGGTGGCACAAACGCGATTGTTGAATACTTTGGTGAGGGCGCCAAGAGCATCTCGTGTACTGGCAAAGGAACGATTTGTAATATGGGTGCCGAGCACGGAGCGACAACGTCAGTGTTCCCGCTCGATGATGGAATGATTCGCTATCTTAACGCCACGGAGCGATCTGACATTGCCAAGATTTGTCAGGAGTTTGGTGATTTGCTTAAGAACGATCCTGAGGTCGAACAAAATCCCGAGAAGTTCTACGACCGAGTTTTTGAGATTGATCTCGACAAACTCGAGCCCCACATCGTTGGCCCGCATACTCCTGATTTGGCTCGACCAATTTCCAAAATGAAATCTGATGTCAAGACCAACAACTATCCGGATCAGCTTTCGGCCGCTCTCATTGGAAGTTGCACGAATTCATCTTACGAAGACATTGTGCGAACTGTGGATGTGGCCAAGCAAGCTGCTGCTGCTGGCATCAAGGCTTCCATTCATTTGCTGGTGACTCCAGGATCTGAGCAAGTTTTTGAAACGATTAAGCGAGATGGTTTGATGCAAGAGCTCGAGAAGGCCGGCGCTCTTGTGCTCGCCAATGCGTGTGGTCCTTGCATTGGTCAGTGGAAGCGGGATGACATCAAACAAGGTCAGAGAAATTCCATCATCAACTCGTACAACCGTAACTTTCCAGGCCGAAATGACGGCAATGCAGAGACGCTTTCCTTTATTGCTTCACCCGAAGTGGTGATGGCGTTGGGTCTTGCGGGGAAACTCTCCTTTGATCCTCTGACGGATGAACTTGAGGGGGCTGGCAAAAGAATCAAACTCAAAGCGCCGCAAGCGGCAGCGGATATTCCCGCTAAGGGCTTTGCCATTTCCTGGAAAGGTTATATCGAGCCCGCCGCGGATGGATCGAAGCTTGAAGTGAAGATTGCTCCCAACAGTGAGCGTTTGTCACTGCTTCCTCCTTTTGCTGAGTGGAACAAAAAAGATTTTGCGGATCTGCCTGTGCTTCTGAAGGCCAAAGGCAAATGTACAACCGATCATATCTCCCCCGCAGGTCCATGGCTGAAGTACCGAGGTCATTTGGATAAGATCAGCGACAATATGTTTCTTGGAGCCATCAACTGCTTTACGGGTGAGGCCGGCAAGGGAGTGAATCAGTTTACCAAAGATGCGCATCAAAACTTTTCAGTGATCGCTCGTGATTACAAAGCTCGAGGTCAGCAGTGGGTGGTCATTGGAGATGAAAACTACGGAGAAGGTTCATCGCGAGAGCATGCGGCTATGGAACCGCGCTACTTAGGTGGTGTTGCGATTTTGGCTCGAAGCTTCGCACGGATTCATGAAACGAATTTGAAGAAGCAAGGTCTCTTGCCACTGACATTCAAAAACCCAGCGGACTATGAGCAGATTGGTCAGGATGATCGAATCAGCCTGCATAATCTGGCGGATCTTGCTCCGAAGTCGACGGTTCAGTGCTCGATCAAAAAGCCTGATGGCAAGACCATCAAGGTCGAGCTCGCGCATTCGATGACGGCTGAGCAGATTGGCTGGTTTAGAGCAGGCTCTGCTCTCAATGCCGCTCGTGCGGGATCCAATTAAGATTAAGTAAGAGAAGATCCCTTCTTAAGACGGAGAATTTGACGCCCTGAGGCGAATTGTCTTGCCTCGTGTTGGTGCTGCGCGACATACTGCTTGTGGAGGAGGGATTTGGGGGATGCGTGTATCTTTCAAAGTTAGTTTATTTTCATTGATTGCATGGGGCCTAACCGCTGCGGTTGCTTACGGGCAGTCACAGGTCGAGCAGAAGTCTCAAACCAACAATACTGTTTTGGATCGTTTGGAACGAGGTGAGGTTGTATCCTCAAAGTCGGGCCAGGCTTTTCTGGTTCAATCGGTTCTCAAAAAGGACGCCTCAACGGTTTTGAAGTCTCTGACGGGAGACCTCAAAAGTCTCGGTAAGGTGATTCCGCAAATTGCGTTTGCTAAGCCGATGCTCACCGAGTCGGGCAAGAAAGTGCTCTACCTCAAGTTGCGAGGCTTGGGCGACGGACTTGGTATCTTGCTCGAAGTGAAGCAAGGTGCCAGTGAGTCTTTCTCTAATGCGCGAGCCATGATTCGCTCAGCTGATTTACTGCCTCTTCGCGACGATCAAGATTCGCTGAACGATGTCAGTGATGGAATGGTGCTGAAGGCTGTTGAGGATCGAAACAAGGCTAGTTCAGACGCGACTCGAATCATTGGTGGCGATCAAGTCTTAGTGCTTGAGGGACCTCTCAATAAGATTATGGCCATGCCGAATCTCCGAGTGACTGCAGAAATTTCGGTGGCTCCTTATACCATCATGGAAAAGAGTTCAGGCGTGATCGGAGCTCCTGCTCCCAAAGTTCTCTCTTATTCGCTACTCCAAGTGCGAATGGCTGTGGGTAATCAAGTTCGCGTCGGTGGAGAACTTGGAGATTACAAAGGTTTTGGTGAGCAACGTCTTGAGCTCGCCAAAGTGACGGGTGAGGAACTTGTTCGAAATCTAAGATTGAGAATTGAGTCTCTTTAATCTGTATCGGGAATACGGAGGGGAAAATGAAAACACGAAGATTTGAAATTTGGGCAGTCAGCCTTGCGTTGGTCGGCTGTCAAACAACAACAAGAACAATTATGCCCTCGGATGCAGAGATCGTGCAGAAGAAGGCAACAGCCGCTTTGGATCCCTCGGGCCATTTTTTTCTTGGCCAAGTGCAGATTCAGCTGAGTAATCCCGCAGAGCTTGAAAGCTTTGTTCTGGATATGGAGACTCAACAAGGAGTTTCTTTAAAGCTGCTTGATCAAGTGCCAACTCGGCCGATTTATCTGTTTGAAGTAAGCTCGCCTCGAGAGCTTGATGACGTTGTCAGTTTGACCAAAAGAGACAGCCGAGTGATGGCAGCATCTAAATCCTATCGAATTGGCGTTGAGCGAAATCGATCTCAAGAAGCTCCCATTCAAGAGAGAAGGGTGCGATTCAAAACAAACGATCCGCTCTTTTCAACTCAGTGGGCTCTTAATAACGAGTCTCAAGAAGCTCCCTCCTCGCTTGCCGGAAAGTACAATGCTGACATTTCCATGGGTGGTGTTGACTCTGCAGGCAGCAAAGATGTTGTCGTAGCCGTCATTGATACGGGACTTGATTATCATCACGAAGATCTTGCTATTGTCGAGATGGTTGATGGAAAGCCTGTCATCAAGGAAGGCAGCAATATCTGGGTGAACCCGGGCGAGATTCCTGGTGATGGAATCAACAACGACAACAATGGAGATACTCGAGTCGGTTGGGGCTTCATTGACGATGTTCATGGCTATAATTTCGTCGGACGCAACGGCGATCCGATGGATGATCACGGACACGGAACCCACGTCGCCGGAGTGATCGGAGCTCTTCGCAATAACTTCAAAGGGATTGCTGGGATGAACGATAAGGTCTCGATCATGGGACTCAAGTTCTTGAGTGCTGAAGGCGGAGGATCCGACTTTGATGCTCAGATGGCTCTCTATTATTTGATCGATCTTAAAAAGCGATTTCCTGAGAAGCGATTTATCACATCGAACTCATGGGGTTCGGCAGGTCGATCGTCGAAAAACGGCGACGAAGATGATTTCTTGCTGATGGCTTTTGCCGAAGCGGATCGAGAAGGCATTTTGAATATTGCTGCGGCCGGAAACGATGGAGTCAGCAACAAGTACTCTGAGCATTTCCCCAGCAACTATTCCAACAAGCTGCCTGCATTTATCTCGGTGGCAGCCACCAATAACAGAGATCAAATGGCTTCGTTTTCTAACTATGGCCATGGACTTGTTCAAGTGGCAGCGCCTGGAGTGCAGATCATGTCCACCGTTCCTGCTTTCCTGTTCGGTGGTAATGGATACGCGTCGTGGAGTGGAACCTCAATGGCCACTCCTCATGTGACCGGTCTTGCTGCTCTCATCTGGGGGCAGAGCCTCAATGCGACATCCAATGACGTGAAGGATCGTATTATTAACTCAGTGGATGTACTTCCTCAACTTCACGGCAACGTGACAACTTCGGGAAGAATTAATGTGGCGAGAGCGCTGGGTGGAGACCTCAACGCTTCGTTGATGCCCGTGCCCAATGAAATGGAGTATCGATTCGAATCCCCACGAGGTAACGACGCAAAGACCTTCGACTGGATCTCAAGTATCAAAGTCGACGGTGCTCGTGAGATTTCGGTTTGTTTCAGCCGTATCGATCTTGATGCTGACTCAGACTGGCTTGAGGTTTTGGCAAAA
>JBEIHI010000073.1:0-9945 GCA_040381435.1 Bacteriovoracaceae bacterium
GTCGTCACAGATTGGACGAATGGCTTTGCGGCAGCATGAAGGATCTCAGAAGCATTAACTTTGAGGTAGTCGAGCCATTCCTGCGCTGACTCTGGAGCTGCGATTCCGAAGGATATGAGCCATTGGCTCGCTCGATCGAGCGCCTTGGAAAGAAACTCGGGGAGATTCGTCAGGAGTTGCTGAGTCTCTCGAATGAGCCCCGGAATAATCGCAAGAATCAAGGCCGCTCCCAGTGCAACGAGGAGACAAAACAAAACAATGGCCGACAAGGCTCGAGGTAGCTTCCATTGCTCAAGCTTTCGGAACAGCGGCAGCAGCAGATAGCCACAGATGAATGCTAAAATCAAAATGACCATGGCCGAGCCCAGAGCTTGAGTTGCAAGCCACAAGATAACCACCGGCAACAAAACGGCTAACAATCTCTTCAGAACAATTTGATCCATGCTCTTATGTTACGGCCGAGAGGATCCAAGCAGCAATCAGGATTATCAGGCGGAGTTGGCTTTAGGGGTGTCATGCAAATCCGACGATCGGTATCAGCTACTGCATGTCCGAGCGGGGGTCGACCTCTCGAGTGATATCCACAATCAGCCAACGGCTGGATGTGGAATCTTTACGAAGAATGTACCAGGGGGACTTAAGATTTTCTTTGGAGGGCTTTTTGGGCTTCAACTGAACAAAAATGGTGTCTTCCTTTTTCAACCAATCTCCAAACACGACCTCTTGTTCCTCTTTTGAAAGTGGTTTGTCGGCGGCAATCGTTTGGATTGATTTTTCACCCCACAGCTTTTGAACAGAGGGCGATAAATATGACTTCACCAATGCTGGATCTTTCTTGCCAATAGAACTGAAGTACCCTTCCAGAGTTCGCTGAACTTGAGCCCTTTCATCTTTCTCGGCTTTGTAAGTCTCCGCTTTATGAATATTAGGTGCTGATGACAGCCCAAGGAGTGAGTAGAGACTAAGAATCAAAAATTTCATGGAGTGCCCCCTTTAGGTTCTTCCTCAGTTTTAGGTTCTGCTTTGGGCGCTAGCAACTTTTCTTTGATTGCGCGAACAACGGGAAGTCCCGCTTCCCCTGGACATGCGGTTGCCACGCAGTCTGTGTGTCCTATGACATCTGTGATTTCAAGAGTGAGTCCCCGTGCTGCGGCATATTTGTAGATATCTGAATCCGGATTTCTAAGGGCCTGACCGAGGGCAACTGCAGCCTGAATCTGGGCTTCACTGGGAGCTTCTGACTCGGCGGAGCTGTAGCCGCTGGGGTTTTCCTTGGCATCAAAAGGGTGAAAGTTTCCGATGAAGCCAACTCCAATACTATCTAAGTTGTTTCCTTTGGCATTAGCTCCTTGGTACTTGAGATCTCGGCCCACATGAATCACTCCATTTGAGTCGATCAGAAAATGGTAACCTACATCAGCCCAAGCGCGGCCCAGATGCATCCTTTGAACATCGGTAGCATCGAGAGCTGTTCCGGTGGCTGTATGATGAAAAATGATACGAGTTGCCTTGGCATCCTTGGGCCATTGGTTGATGGAGCGTCCTCTTTTGAGGCTGGCTTGCAGGGCGTCTTCCATCCCCTCTGTCCGAGCAACAAGATCTGGATTGATCGGGAGTTGGGTGAGGTCCAGGGACTCAACAAACGTAACGGCCTCGGTTCGGCTTTGAAGATTCGTCTTGGGGGGTACTGACGCCTTTTTTTCCTCAGCCGGTGGAGTCTGCGCCGTCGCTGGTTGTTGGACTTTTGATAGAATAGATTTGGCATCGGAGAGCTGACCATCAGCTCCCGATTCCGGCGGACAGAAGGCAGCATCTTGCCTTTTCGTTTGGGCATCCTGAGCAGGACTAAATTTATTCATCAAGTTTTGCAGGAGTTGAGGAAAGCGGGTCTCTTTGAACCAAGCACTGTCGGGACTCTCAATTCGGATTTTATTGTAAGCTCGGCTGATATCCGAGAAGCCAATCATAAAATCCTGAGATGCATCCCGAGGAGCTGGAAACTTTTCCATTGCTGACTCAAGTTGATTTTGCTGTTGAGCGCCCGCGTGATTTTTCGAGGATGATGCGTTCACGATGGAAACGAGCTTTTCTTTCCATTTGTCTGACCCCATCTCATAGTTCGCATCAAAGCCGTGAAGAACGGAGTAAAATTCCTCATCGAGGTTACTTGTCTTGAGAGATTGCGCTTGGAGAAACTGGCTCAGAGTTATCGCAATAAGCAATCCGAGCGCTGATTTGAGTCGGTTCACACCTACCGGTGATGCAATTT
The DNA here is from genome assembly GCA_040381435.1 of Bacteriovoracaceae bacterium. GTDB lineage: Bacteria > Bdellovibrionota > UBA2394 > UBA2394 > UBA2394 > JBEIHI01. Next base: position 2,270 of record JBEIHI010000073.1, read on the forward strand.
GGATGCCCGTAGAAAAGGGGCTAAGGTGCCATAAAAGGCACTTTAAACAACGACTATGCAGAGAAATCTATTTACGCGACTACATTCCGTACTTGGACCGAAAATCAGCCGGGATCTTACTGTCTTTGCTCAAATTTTGAAGATAGCTGTCCAGAACGACTGTTTTTCGCTCATCTCGTAGATTTTGTTTTTGCTTCATGCGCTCATCAGCGGACATGGCTTTGGGAGCTTCTGATCGAAATCCATCCCCTCTCAAAATAATCCATTTTCCTTCGTGCATCAGAGTTCCAGACAAGTTGTTGGATGCTGTTAATCCCTGCGCTGCGCGGAGGGCGGATTCGCTGCCGCCCAAGCCAGGAACTTCAAAAGCAGTATGAGGTTTGAAGTCCTTCTGGGATTTCAGGGTGGCACCGGATTTGGCGAGTTGACCCCAGTTGAGCTTTTTCGATTTGAGAGCTTCGAGCTGACTGCGCACAAAAGCTTCTGTCTCTTGAGCTTCCCATTTGGCTTTTACTCGAGTCTTTGCATCCTCAAACGACAGAGGTGACGGCGGCGTCTCCTTCTCAACTTTAACAATGAAAATACTTCCTTGAACGAGCGCAGGTTCTGACCACTTTCCAACGGGCGCCTCAAAGATTTTCTGGTTCATGAGAAATGGGATGCCCGCAGTTCGCTTGTTGGGTTCAACATTTCTAGCCTCAGTAAAAGTGAATCCAAGCTTTTCCAGTTCTGCTTGAGTTTTGTCGCCAGCGCCCTTCACGCGATCGGCGACGGCCTTTTCAATTTCGCTGATTTGGCTTTGCAACTTCGATCGTCGAATCTCATAGGAGACTTGCTTTTTCCGGTTGGCAAGTTCCGATGAGGAAGATGTTCGGTCTGCTAGAAAAATCAAATGATAGCCAAAGTCTGTTTTCACCGGCCCAATCACGGTGTTGGGTTTGCCTGAAAACACAGCAGCAGCGAATGGTTTGACCATAGCCTTTTCGCCAAAGTAACCAAGGTCTCCGCCAAGTGGGGCATTCGAAAAGTCCTCGCTGTACTCAGCGGCTGCTTGACGAAATGCCGCAAACGTATCTTTCGAGGCTTTGATCTTCGTCTCGATCTCTTTGATTTGTTTGAGACCCTGGGCCGAGCTGTCCGATATCAACAAATGGTAGGCGTGAGCCTGCGGGCTCGTCCATGCCTCATCCTTTGAAGCTTTCACTGAGGAGTTAAAGAAGGAACTTATCTCGTCCTCTGAAACTTCAATTGATCGCTCCACTGCAATCGGCGAAAGAGCGGCGATTGTTGCTGAACGCTGAGGCGTGGAGAGGAACTCGCCCTTATGTTTCTCATAAAAATCTTTCAACGTTGCATCCGTAGCTTTCAAAGCCCCGCTTTGAGCAAGGCTCTTTTCGTCCCAGGACGCTACATCCAAGGTGAAACGATTTTGCTCAGCATGCTGAATCTCGACGAGTTCTGCGTCTGAGACCAAGATGCTCATTTCGAGCAGATCCCTCAGCCGAGTCCCGAGAAGGTCTCGTTTGAGGGTGCGCTCATATTGCGCTTGGCTAATGCCATTGGCTTCGAGAACCCGTGCATACATACCTGGGGAGAAGCGATTCTTCTCAGGATCATTAAAAACCTTTGTTTCTTTGAGTTTGTCCAAAATCTCAGTGTCGCTGATTTTGAATCCTAAGCTATTCGCCTTTTGCCCCATCAACGTTTGCATGACTAAGCTTGAGGCCACAGAGGCTTCAAGACGCTTAATATCATCTTCGGAGATCTGGCCACGACCGCCTCGAAGGCGCTCTTGAAAGTCGTATTGGATTCGATACTGCCATTGAAAATCCTCATAGGGGATTTCCTCTCCATTGACGGATGTCAGCGATCCAGGAGCGGAGACTTCAACATCTCCCACACCCCAGAAGACGAAAGACACCACGATAACGACAAAAACAAAACCCAAAACGATTTTATTGCTCTTTTTTCTCAAGCGCTCCATACGCTCAGGAGTTTTCCACTGAGGGATGGCTTGTGGCAAGGGAAAGGCTAAAATTAAGTAGCCAGAGACGATTGAGCTTTTTAGTATACGCCCATGATCTTCGATTCGCTTTTTGGAATTTTCTCCAATGACCTCGCAATTGATTTGGGAACGGCAAATACTTTGGTTTTCGTCAAAGGGAAGGGAATCGTCTCTTCTGAGCCCTCGGTAGTCGCTGTCGAAAAAGATGCTCGAGGAGGGCGTCGGGTGCATGCGGTGGGGCGTGAGGCCAAAGAAATGTTGGGCCGAACACCGGGAAATATCGTAGCCATTCGTCCGATGAAGGATGGGGTTATCGCGGATTTTGAGGTGACCGAGGCCATGCTCCGATACTTTATTGGCAAAGTTCATAATCGGCGTTTTGGTTTGAGACCTCGAATCGTGATCTGCGTTCCTTTCGGGATTACTGAAGTCGAAAAACGTGCAGTCAAGGAATCCGCTGAAAGTGCGGGAGCGCGAGAGGTTTATTTGATTGAGGAGCCCATGGCGGCTGCGATTGGTGCCGGTCTTCCGATCACCGAGCCCTCAGGAAATATGATTGTTGATATTGGGGGCGGAACGACTGAAGTGGCGGTGATCTCCCTCGCTGGAATTGTTTTCTCAAGCTCGGTGCGAATGGCGGGCGACAAAATGGACGAAGCGATCGTTCATTATATGAAGCGAAAGTACAATCTTGCGATTGGCGAGAGAACTGCTGAGCGAATTAAGATTGAAGTGGGTTCAGCCTATCCGGACCCCGATCGTGTCGAGCGAACCATGGAAGTGAAAGGTCGCGATCTCGTGGCAGGTCTACCCAAGACGATTGTGATTTCCTCGGATGAAGTGAGAGAGGCTCTTTCGGAGCCTATTCATGCGATTGTTGAAGCGGTTCGCCTTGCCTTAGATCGTACACCTCCTGAGCTTTCTGCCGACATCGTTGAGAAGGGAATTGTTCTTGCCGGGGGCGGCGCACTTCTTCGCAATCTGGACATTTTGCTTCGTGAGGAAACGGGTTTGCCCGTGATCATCGCGGACGATCCTTTGACGGCGGTTGTTCGAGGTTCTGGCGCAGTTCTTGATGAGTTAGATCTTTTGAAAAAAGTGACGACAAAGTAATTGCGATTTCTCTGGCCTAGGCAGCAGAATTCTAACGACAGAGCCAAAGAAACTTTATTAGAATGGGCGCGTGCTTTTTCCTTCAGTCAATAAGCAGAAGTCCTGGCTCCTTTTTTTGTTGTTCATTTTAGGCGGTCTCAATCTTTATTTTCACTTTAGCTTTGATGGCGTCATGAATGAGCGTGGTCGATGGGTTGATCACGGATTGTCGCTTGTGACGTCTCCAATTCGGGCCCTGTTTCAAGGAAGTCGTGATTTAGTTGTCGAATCGACTGATGGATTGATGCGCCTTCGTAGCGTCGATGCTGAAAATCAGGAGATCAAGGGGCGAGTGGCGCAACTTGAAGTGGAGCTTCAAAGGATGGCGGAGCTATCCGCTGAAAATCAAAGATTTAAAACTCTGTTAGATTTTAAAGAGAAGTCGAAGCTTCGCCTGTTGCCCGCTCGTATCATTTCCCGAGATATGAGTATGTTTATGCGATCCGCAAGAATTGATCGAGGCTCAGAGCAGGGAGTGGAAAGGGGCATGGCGGTTGTGAGTCCCCAGGGCGTCGTGGGCCAGGTCGATCGGGTTTTCGAGGGCGAAGCGATTGTCCAATTTTTGACCGATTTGAACTCCCGCCTGGACGGCGTTGTGGAGCGGTCGCGGACCCAGGTGATTGTGGGCGGAAGTATGGAGGGTGATATGAAGCTCTACTTCCTCGCTCGGCGTGCCGATGTACGTCAGGGTGATGTGGTGTTCTCCTCGGGGACTGGCTCTATTTTTCCTGCAGGCTTCAAAATCGGAACTATCGTTGGCCACTCACAAGACCCCGATGCCATTCTCGAGGACGCTGAACTGGAGCCCGCCGTGAGCTTTGGTGCACTCGAAGAGATCTTCGTTGTTCTTCAGAAACAGGAGTCCACTCGGTGAGCCTTAGTATCGGCCGCTCAGAAACTGAGAAGGATCCATGGTTCAGTTCAGTGATTGTTGTGCTTCTGTGGACTTGTTGGCTTGCATTTTTTTCTGCATCGACTGCATTTGAAAGCTTTCGGATGCCCATGACAGGGATTGTCCTTTTGTGGGCGGCCCGTTACTGGTCTTGGGTTTGGGCTGGTCTTGCGTTCATTATCATGGCTTGGATTTATCACCAGTGGAGTCAGATTCCTCCGGGATTGTTTGCGCTCAGTTGCTTTGCCACTTTCTTGGCCTTGCGACTATTTATCTCTCAGGTTGAGATCCAGTCGTTGGCCTCATACTCGATTGGTTTGGCGCTGAGCTTTCTGATGCTCGAGATTTTGCAGTGGTCCTTTTTGGGGCGAGTTCTTCCCGAGGTCAGCTTTAGCTGGTCCGTCATGTTTTGGATGCTGGTCTCGGTTGTGGCGCAATTCACGCTAGGGCTCGTCTTCTATGGATCGTTGAGGACAACATCTGCATGAGATTGGCCGATCCTCATAATATTTTTGAAATGAGATCGCGCGCCATTTATGTTGCGGGCGTTTTTGGCCTGCTGATGGGACTTCTTCTTGTGAGAGTCTGGTATCTTCAGATTTGGCAGGGAGAGGTCTACCGCCAGTTTAGCGATCAAAATCGTTTTAAGATTGAGCGTCTTTCCGCTCCACGGGGCCAAATCATAGATCGCAACGGTGCCCTGATTGCGGATTCAAGGCCCCGATTCGACGTTTATTTTACAAAGGGTGCGGACAAGGATTGGGAGTCTCGCCTTAATGTCTTGCGAGAGATTTTTAAATGGAATGAAGATGACTACAAATTGCGATGGAATCGCTTGAGTCGAGCTGATCGCTATGTTGCTCAGCCGATTGCGCGTGATTTGTTGCCACACGAGCTTGCGCTGATTGAGTTGAAATCAAACGACCTTTCGGGGGTAGATGTTCAAGTGGTTGCGGTTCGAGATTACTTGTATCAGGACGCCTTTTTTCATGTGATTGGTTTTACAGGCGAGATCGGAGAAGAGGAGCTCAAGAGACTTCGTAAGCGATACCCCGAACGGGATTATCGTTTGGGGGACGCTCGGGGAGTGAGTGGTCTTGAAGCGATGAATGAGGGATATCTTCGAGGGCGGGATGGTCAGGATTTTCAAGTCGTCGACGTCCGAGGTCGAAAGGTGAACGAAGATCAGTGGCGATTCATGCCAAAAACGCAGAGAGTTGAGCCTCGAGCAGGAAAAACTCTTCAGCTGAGTCTCGATTTGGATCTCCAGCTTGAGGCGATCAAAGCTTTTGAGGGGCGAACCGGTGCTGCTGTGGCCATTGATCCTGCGACGGGAGAGGTTTTGGCTTATGTTTCAAGGCCCGCCTTGGATCCCAACCTCTTTTCAAAGGTTCTGACTCCGTCTGAGTTTGTTTCATTGAAGGCTCAGAAGGAAAATCCGTTCCTCGATCGAGTTGTGGGTGAGCACTATCCGCCGGGTAGTACTTTGAAGCTTGTGATGGCGGCTGCAGCTATTGAATCAGGCGTTGTCGATCAGCGGACAACTCATTTTTGCAATGGAAGTTTTCGATTGGGCCGGCGTGTTTGGAAGTGTCATAAAAGAGAGGGCCATGGTTGGGTGAATGTGGTGCAGGCCCTCGCCCAGTCCTGTGATGTCTTCTTTTATAATGCGGCGTTAGCCATGGGGCTTGATTCGCTGTTTTCGTGGTCAGTTCGCTTTGGCTTTGGTCGAAGAACGTTTCTCGGATCGGAGATGCTTGGGGATGATCTTGAAAAGATCTATCGTTTTAACTCTGAGCAGACGGGGTTTATTCCCTACGCCGATTGGATTTTGTCTCGAAGGGATTCTACGGTGGAGGCAGAGACTGTCAATGCCGGTATCGGGCAGGGAGCCTTTTTGACAACGATTCTTCAGTTGGCGCGAATGACTGCAGCCTTTGGAAATGGTGGGAAGATTTGGCAGCCCATGTTTGTTCGCTCAATGATGAATTCAACGGGCGAGAATCGAACGAACTATCTTTCCACTCTAGAGAACACCATGATTCTTTCGGAAAAAGCACAGTCTCTTGTCACTCAGGGAATGGAGGAGGTGGTTTCAGGAAAGGAAGGGACTGCTCGAGCGTCGCGGATTCCGGATATTCGCTTTGGAGGAAAGACCGGGACTGCGCAGGTTGTTAATTTGGAAGTGTGGAAGCGAAGTGCAAAGAAGGTTCGTGAGTTTGAAGATCATGCACTGTTTGTGGGAACGGCTCCCATGGAAAATCCGCGCATTGCTGTTGCCGTCATTGTAGAGCATGGAGGACAGGGATCTCGCTCGGCGGCACCAATTGCGAAGAAAATGATTCAGTATTATCTCAAGAAAGAGACTGCAGGTGGGAACGATGGAACAGTCCAAAACTAGTGCTCTCTCGCGGGCCTTTGCGCATTTTGATCGTCCATTATTCTTTGTGGCGATGTCATTAACGTTGATTGGGCTCATGACCATTTATAGTTCGAGCTATCTCAAACAGATGGATGTTTTTTGGCGCCAGATTCTGTTCCTGGGTGTGGGCTGGATTATCGCTATCTCGATCTCGTTGCTTGATTATCGAGTCCTTGAGAGGTTCGCTTGGCCCTTTTACGGACTCATCGTGATATCTCTCATTCTTGTGGAGCTGATGGGCAAGACGGCGGGGGGGGCTCAACGCTGGCTGCAGATTGGGCCCATTCAATTCCAGCCAGGTGAGCCGACCAAGCTCGCTGTGATTTTGATGCTTGCTCGTTTCTATGCCCGGGATAAGGGGGCCAGTCCCAAAGGGTATGGGTTGAGGGATCTCTTGAAGCCGATATTGATTGTGGGGGTTCCGGTTCTCTTGATTTTTATGCAGCCCAATTTAGGGACCACTCTGTTAGTTTTCTTCACGGCATTTACGATTGTGTTTTTGTGCAATCTAAAATGGAGAACCTTATGGATTGTAGTGGTCACCGGACTCATATCCATTCCGGTCGCTTATAAGTTTTTGCTGAAGGACTATCAGCGGGTTCGCGTTAAAACATTCCTAAATCCTCAGAGTGATCCGCTCGGGGAGGGATACCATACCATTCAAAGTATGATTTCAACAGGTAGTGGTCAGTTTGCAGGAAAGGGGTTTTTGCAGGGTAGTCAGTCGAAGTTGGAATTCCTGCCGGAACATCACACGGATTTCATCTTTTCAGTGTTTGCTGAAGAGTGGGGATTTTTGGGATCGATTGTTGTTTTAGGACTCTTCGTCGTCTTTATGCTTTTGTGTATTGATGTGGTTCGAAAGTCCAAGGACGCCTTTGGGAGTGTTTTGGCCATGGGCTGTCTTGCCATGATTATGTGGCAGGTCGTTGTGAATATCGGAATGGAATTGGGCGTTCTGCCAGTAGTCGGGGTGACGTTGCCGTTCTTCTCCTATGGAGGCAGTAGTGTCTTAACCACAATGGTGGCAACAGGAATTTTGTTGAGCGTCTCATCGAGACGGCATATTTTCTGAGAAGTTAGGAGGACCGATGAAGGGAATATTTTCGATCGTTTTTTTTGCAGGCTCTCTGGTTTTGATGGGCTGTGAAAAGATTAAATCATGGAAGGATAAAGCGATGGGCTCAGGAACAGCAATTATTGAA
>JBEIHI010000074.1:0-9883 GCA_040381435.1 Bacteriovoracaceae bacterium
GCTTCTATCAGGACCTCAGAGAATTCAATGGCCAGGCTGAGGAGACCACTGCGGGGCACCGGGTGAAAGAAGTCTTGAGTGAGAAGACTGTGGATGGCGTGACAACGACTAAGACCATTGCTCAGCCCGTCATTGAGCTTGAAGTGATGGAGGGCCCCGGTAAGGGTAAGCGTTATCGATTTAAAAAAACTCATATCACGATTGGTCGTAACGATGCTGACATGGTGCTCCTCGACATTGACGTATCGAGACAACACGCCATGATCGAGGTTTTAGGCGTCAATACGATTTTCCTCAGGGATATGGGTTCAACGAATGGTACAATTTTAAAGGGAAAGAAAGTGCAGTCTGAAAAGATTTCAGATGGCGCGGAGTTTATCGTTGGAGGCACGACCATTCGCATTTCAGTTGAGGCTGTTTGATTCATGAAGAAAGTTTCTCTCACCGTACTGGATGGGCCTGATCGGGGAGCTACGTTTAGCTTCACTGAAGGTGCTTGCCATGTGGGGAGGGGCCGTGGCGAGCTCGTTCTTTCGGATAAGAAAATTTCAGGGAAGCATTTTCGAGTTTATTTGTCCGCTGAGAAAGTGATGGTTGAGGACCTAGGATCAACCAACGGAACATTCTTGGCGGGTCGTAAGTTGGAGAAGCCCGAGGTTCTCAAGAACATGGATACACTGTTTGCGGGCCTTTCAAAGATTAGCGTCGCGATCGTTGATGATTTATCCTCCTTCAAGGAGCGCAACTCAGAGCCCGGTGACTTTAGCACTGACTCCAACTTTATTTCTCAGAGTTCTGAGATTATCAATGTTGATGATTTAGATTCATCGAAAGATGACGAAGTTCTAGACGGGCTTTTTGAGGACTCAGTTGTCGGAGCCCTATCAGCCAAAACGGCTCATGTATCTCAGAGCGAAATCGCTGATATGATTGAAGATGAAGATACGATTCGAGCGAAGAGTCTTGGAGCTGTGAAAAAGACCACTGCAGAGGCCAGCGACCATGAGGATTCAAAGCCGGAATTGCTGAAACAAGATGTTGATCTGCCATCCGAAGAAGCTGTGTATCGAGAAACGGGAATTCAGAGAATTAGTAATCTAATCAAAGACGAGTTGGATACTTTCTCGCAGTGGGATAATCCAAAAGTTTCGACTGAGAGCCCGGCTTCGATCGTACCCCGAGTTAAGGTGAAGCTAAAGTTGCGACGGGGTCCCGAGGGCGTAAGCTCTGTTGACTGCTCTCAGCCTGTCACAACATTCGGTCGTAAAGACGTGGACGTTCGGTTGAATGATTTGGATGTGTCAAGAAAGCATACGGCCGTGGAGATTGTTGGTGGCGATAAGGTTTTTGTTCGGGATTTGGGCAGCACTAACGGCACCTTCGTGAATGGTAAGAAGATCTCCCATCAGGAAGTCAAAGCTGGTGATTTGATTCAATTGGGGCAGACAGTCTTTGAAGTGGCGATTGAGGGTGCAAAGAAGAGTAGGGTTTAACTTGTGAATCCTATGCTCATCATACTCAATGGAGATCGTTCGGGTGAGCGATTCAGTCTTGAGCCACACCAGCGATACGTGATCGGTCGTGATAAGGAAGCCCACTTCTGCTTACCGGAAAAAAAAGTTTCAAGGCAGCATGCGATTCTTACGTGGAACTCTGATTCTTCCGAAGTATTTTTGGAAGATTTAAATTCTCTGAATGGTACCATTATCAATGGAAAACCGGTGACGGGTTTGAATCTGTTGAAACATGATGATCGAATTCAAATCGGTTCATTTCTTCTGCAGGTGGATTTTCCTCAGCCGTCTCTTGAGGCTGATTCCAAGCAGGATTCCCCAAAGGGATTGACCGCTATTCTTGAGGGGTTGCCGCCAGACGCCATGGAATCTGAGCGAGACGTGGAAGTTGCTGCAGATGTTTCTGAGGATACGGGGGGCCGCTTTTTACAAGGTAAGCTGCAAGAGATCCCTTTTGCGGATCTTTTGCAAATGCTCAGCAATATGAAGAAATCTGGCTATCTTTGGATTTCCGATAGGAAACTCATCAGACCGCCAAGATTGAGCCAAATCACAGATGATGTTGCGCTGATCGTGATGGATGCTGGAGAGATTCAATATGCCGTTTGCGGAGAACATGAGACTGAAGAGGCGATTTACAGTGTTCTTCGGCGAGATCAGGGATTTTTTGCACTCTTCCCATCCGGTGGTGAAAAGTTTCCATCGAGTATGAGTATGCCCGTGGAGGCGTTACTGCTCGAAGGCTTTCGTCGCTTGGATGAGGAGCGCGCGCAGGCGAGAGGGTTTCAGCCAGATGATCAGTTTGAAGTGAATCCTCAAGAATCCTTGCTTTCTTTGCAGCCAGATGAATTGACGATTTTTCAGATCACTTGGAAGCATAAGACGTTTGCTCGTATTCTTCAGCATTCGCCTGTTGATGAAGCAAAGACTCGATCCATTCTTCAAAAGCTTGTTCGCTCAAATTTTGTGCAGAGGCTTTGAGTCAGCGCTCAGTACCGGCCCGAAGGCGAGCAATGTTTTCTTTGTGACGATACGCCACAAGCATTGTCATCACGCAAACAAGAAGAGTCATCGGCCAGGAGCGTTCGATAACAAAAAAGGCGATAGGAATCACCACGCACGCCGAGAGAGCTCCCATCGACGAAATCTTTGAAAGTTTGACAACGGAGATCCAGGTTAAAAGGCCCACCACTCCAGAGAGAAAGCTCAAGGGAAACAGGACCCCAAACATCGTTGCAACGCCTTTTCCCCCCTTAAACTTGAGGTAGATGGGAAAAATATGTCCAAGAAACGCCGCGAGACCTATCCACGCGGCCTCAACTCGATCCTGCAACAAAAACAAACCCAGAAGAACGGGGATCAGTCCCTTCAGAGAATCACAAAGAAGGGTCAAAGCGCCAAGCTTTCGGCCCAAAACTCGATTCACATTCGTGGCGCCAATATTGCCAGATCCAAAATTGCGAACGTCAACATCTGCAAAGAGTCGGCCGAAGAGTACGCCAAAGGGGATTGATCCAACAAAATATGAAAACGCCAAAAGAAGTAGGAAGGTCACAGTCATCGTTAATGTGCCGCCGAAGTCATCTCTTCGTCCGCGAGATTTTCAAACCGAGTATACTCATTGAGGAAGGCCAGTTTAACCACGCCTGTGGGACCATTTCTATGTTTCGCAACAATCACTTCCGCGATTCCCGGATGATCCGTATCTGGATGATAAACTTCATCTCGATAAAGCATCATGATGATATCAGCATCTTGTTCAATCGAACCCGATTCCCGCAAGTCTGATAAAACAGGTCTTTTGTCTGTTCGAGATTCCAGTGACCGATTGAGCTGAGAAAGAGCAATCACGGGAATGTTGAGTTCCTTAGCGAGGGCCTTAAGTGACATCGAGATTTCTGCGATCTCTCGCTCTCGAGATTCCACTCGACCTTTGACGCGCATCAGCTGGAGATAGTCGATAACAACGCAGGAAAGTCCATGCATCTTGGATAGACGTCGGCACTTCGCTCGAACCTCAAAAGGAGAAAGACCTGGGGTGTCGTCGATAAAAATCGGCGCCTCAGAAAGGACACTGGCTGCATGAGTGAGTCGGGGCCAGTCTTCATCGTGAAGAAAGCCTCCGCGAAGGCGTCCGCCGTCAATTCTCGATTCCATGCAGAGCATCCGCTGAACGAGCTGCTCTTTGGACATCTCAAGAGAGAAGACCGCGACCGGCAACTGCTCGCGACCTGCCATATGAACGGCCATATTTAAAGCGAATGCTGTTTTTCCGACGGAAGGGCGAGCTGCCAAGATAATCAAGTCTGAGCGCTGAAAGCCAGACGTCATGCGATCCAGGCCATAGAATCCGCAAGGGAATCCTGTGATGGCGGAGCGTTTCTCGAAGCGCTCTTGAATTCTTTGGAAGGCATCTTTGACCGTCTCTCGGACGTGAACGCAGGAGTCGCTGATCGTCTTGTGCGCGATCTGAAAAACATCTCGCTCTACCTTATCCAGCATTTCATTGAGTTCGAGGCCGCCTTGATAGGCCTCTTCAATCATCTGAGTTCCGGCGGAAATCACCTGTCGAAGCATGGCTTTTTCTTGAACAATCTTCGAATAAGCGACGACGTTGGCTGAACTCGTTACGCCGTCAACAAGGGCAGCCAAGTACTGCACGCCACCGACAGATTCCAGTAAATTTTGAGCCTTAAGATAGTCAGAAATCGTGACAAGATCTGCGGGGGTTCCACGGCGAGAGAGTTCTACAATCGAGGCAAAGATCACCTGGTGAGACTGAATGTAAAAATCTCTTTCACTGACGAATTCCCGAACTCGGTCAATCGAATCGGGATCAACAAGGGCGGATCCTAAAACGGAACGCTCAGCTTCAATATTCTGAGGAGGGATTTTTTTGACGGCCCTCTGAAGATCTGCCCTCTCGATATCCATGAATCACAGATTAAGCAGATGTTTCGTTTTGATCTACTTCTTCTTCAGCAGTGGCTTCTGTTTCTTCGCTCGTCGCGTCCGCTTTCTTAGCGCCTTTGCGAGGTGCCTTGGTCTTCGCGGATTTTTTGGTTTCCGATTTTTCTTCGATGCCATCAATGACGAGTTTAATAGAAGCGTACACATCGCCAGGCAATCGAACCTTCAATTCGTAGGTGCCAGGAGTTTTGATGTTTTCCAATTCGACATCTCGTCGATCGACTTTGATCTCTTTTTTCTCGAGTTCGGAGACGATTTCGGCGGTCGTGATGCTTCCGAAAAGCTTTCCAGCTTCGTTGACTCGACGCTCAAGCTTGATCGAGTATTTCTTGAATCCTTCAGCAAGTTTCTCAGATTCCTTTTGAACCTTCTTCTTGTTGGATTCGACGATTCGCTTCAAGTGCTCCAGATTTCGCACGTTCTTTTCATTCGCTGAGGCAGCAAGTGAGCGGGGAATCAAGAAGTTGCGAGCATAGCCAGATTTGACCTTTACGATTTCGCCCATTCGTCCAATTTCAGTAATATCTTTCTTCAAAATCACTTGCATAACAGCTCCTTAAAAAATCAACCCAACTTCACGCGGGGTTCGAGGGGGATTCCCACTTTGAGCGCAAATCAAACCAAAGATCGGTCAGGCCTGCAAGCACCAAAACCTCAATTGGCCTCAAAAACACCATTAACAGGCACGCCACCGCCAGAAAGAAGGAAAGCCGGGGAGCAACAAAGGACGCCAGAGCCATGCCATTCATGTGGATTGCGCTTAAACTGAGAGCCAGGAGGGTGGCTCCTAAGATCTGAGCCCATAGAGCTCCCTGCGGATAAAACTCATAAAAAATCAAAAGGCCCAAGCCTAAAGTGAGTGGAATGAGGGTTCTTTCGGGGGCTCTCCATCGGCTAAATCGATCAAAAACCCTCGATTGGCCCCGAAGATTGCTCGCTTGAACGCTTTTCAGCATATTTTCCATCATCCCGTTGATCGGGAAGGCGATCGTCATCATCGCTGCAAAAACTCCGATCACTCCTGCCTGATAAAGTGGGGCGATAACATAGTTCAAGAAGCTGAGGCTTTCCCCAAGGGCCGAGTTTTCATCAGGCCTGAGCAGAGGAATCGAAAGCCGAAGGCTTGCAGGAAAAATAGCCGATTCGATTTGGAGATCTGCCCAACTCAAAAAATTCCACCCCGGAGTTTGAAGTGCAGCTGATCCCATGGTGACCAGGCCGGCCAAAGCGGACAGAATCAGCGGCAGAGCCCACAACGAAAGAAAAGCCTTTTTCTCACGTCTGCAAAAATACAGGATGAATCCCATACAGAGCAAAATCGTGATCGCCATGAGATCCAGATCCGTGATGTTCAAGTTCAGACTAAGAGGGATGTAAAATGCCGCAATAACCGACGACGCCAGAAACGCTTTTGTCCAGCGTTGAGGCGCCTGTAAAATGATGCTTGTTGCTGCGGGAATGAAGTACCAGAAAAACTCCGTCCAAGGTGAGAGCCCCCAAACGACGAGGGCAAAAATCAGAACGAAGTCGCTCTTGTCCTTAGGCGAAGGTAGCCGCTTCGAGATCTTCTTCATCGTGTCGGTAAGCCGGACTTGAGGATGCTTCTCGAGGCGCTCTTTCAATCAATGAATCCATTTCTTCTTGAGACAAAACTTCTGAGAGCTTCACTGTTTGGAAGCGGAAAACTTGAGCATCAAGCTTGAGGCTTCTTTCGAGTTCCGAGACAGCTTTCGCAGGAGCGATGTATCGGAAGTAAACATAACGACCCATTTGATGCTTCTCAATGATATAGGCCATTCGTCGCTTGCCCCAATCATCTTGGCGAAGTGAGGTGCCACCATATTGGGAAAGAACCTTCGAGTTCTTTTCGATGAGTTCTTTGGCATCAGCATCAGACATCTGAGGATTCACGATGAAAATCGTTTCGTAGTGTCGTTTGCGACTTTTGAGTTCGTTTTGATAAGCTTCAGTTAAATTTACAATCTGCATATTCACCTCAATGAAGGAGTTCTTTTAAACCAGTTTCTAGATACTTCAAACAGCAAATCTAAACAAAATGACATCCCCATCCTGAACCTTATACTCCTTACCCTCGCCCCGCTGGAGGCCCTTTTCCCGGGCTCCCTTCTCCCCAGAGCAAGCTATAAAGTCCTTATAAGAGATGACTTCTGCCCGGATAAAGCCACGTTTAAAGTCTGAATGGATGGCCCCAGCCGCATCGGGAGCCGGGCAGTCAACGGGTATCGTCCAGGCCCGTACCTCTTTGACCCCCGCCGTAAAGTAGGTCATGAGCCCAAGTGCCTTAAAGGCCTCCCGAATCAAACGATGGAGGGCGGGTTCCGCAATCCCATACTCGGCTTGGAAAATCTCACGGTCAGCTGGATCCATTTGCTGCAGTTGAGATTCGAGGTTTACGCACATCGGGATGACCAGTGCCTTGTCGAGGGCCGCGTGCTCCTTAACAGCCTCAATGCGTTGAAGAGTCGACTGAGATAATGTTTTCACATCCGATTCGGAAATGTTTGCGACATACAGAACTGGTTTACTCGTGAGAAACTGGTCCTGAGGGATCTTTGCGACCAGTTCCGGTCTGCGTCTCAGGGGGATGCCGTCGTTCAGACAGCTCATGACTTGTTTAAAGATTTCAAGTTCAGCTTTCGCTTCAGCGTTTCCGCTCCTGGCCATTTTTTCGATACGTTCCATTCGCTTTTTGGCTGAATCAAGATCTGAGAGGCAAAGCTCAAGGTCAATAATCTCGATGTCTCGTTTAGGATCGACGCCCCCCATAACGTGAATGATATTGTCGTCTTCGAAGCAACGAACCACGTGCGCAATCGCGTTGACCTCTCGGATGTGGGAGAGAAATTGGTTGCCCAGCCCCTCACCCTGAGAGGCTCCTTTAACGAGGCCGGCGATGTCCACAAAGCTGACAAGTGCCGGGACGACTCGCTCGGGACTTACGATCTTTGAAATCGCATCGAGTCTTGGGTCGGGAACATTGACCACTCCCTTGTGGGGGTCGACGGTGCAAAATGGAAAGTTTTCGGCAGGTACTTGAGCCGCCGTAAGAGTATTAAACAAGGTTGATTTACCAACATTAGGCAGTCCAACGATTCCACATTCCAGTCCCATTATTTCTCTCCATACTGAAGCGAATTCACTAAGTTCATCGCTTTTTCCGATTCATGATTCAAAAACATTTCCAAATGCTTCCTCGCATCTTGAACGAGGGGCGTGATGTGGGTCCATTGATCGGGTGTGAATCGAGAGAGAACATAGTCCGATGCTTCTTCCCCATTTCGGCCAATTCCAATCCTTAATCGGGGAACCTCATTGGAGCCAAAGTGCTCGATCACTGATTTCATTCCACGCTGCCCACCATCTGAGCCTTTGTATCTCAAGCGCAAGCGTCCTACAGGCAGATCAAGGTCGTCGTAAACTACAAGGATTCGGTGATCCCCTTGATTCTTTGTTTTCCACTGAGCGTAGGCTCGCCCGCTCTCATTCATAAAAGTTTGCGGTTTCAACAAGTGAATCTCAAATCCCATGAAGCTGCACGAAAGCCATAGGGACTCGTACTTCTCTTTCCACGAGGACTCACCCAGCTGATGAGCCAGGGAGTCGATCCATTCGAATCCTATATTGTGTCTTGTTCCGGAGTAACGAGGGCCTGGATTACCCAGGCCCATAATGCAAACTTTAGAAGCCACAGCTCCTCAAATTACTTCTTTTTGGCGTCAGCGGCTGGGGCAGCGGCTGCAGGGGCAGCGGCACCGGCAGCGGCGGTCGTTCCAGCAGCAGCAGCGGCACCTTCACCGGCAGCGGCGGCGGCAGGAGTTGCCACTTCTTCTTTTTCAGGCTCCATCACGGAAACAATCGCAATCGAAGCGTTGTCGATGACTTTGATGTTCTTGGGAATATTGATCTCGTTGATGTGCAGAGCTTCGTTGATTTTCAACGCGCTGATATCCACTTCAATGAAGTCAGGAAGTTCGCCGGGCAATCCTTCAATTTGGATTGTTCGTCGCAAAACCTGAATTACTCCACCGTCGTTTTTCACACCATCAGGAGTTCCAGTGTAATGAAAGGGAACTCGAATTTTTAGAGGGCGATCCATTGAAATTTCATAAAAATCGATGTGCTCGAGATTCCACAAAACAGACGATCGAGACAGCTCTTTCAAAACAACTTTCTTGCCCTTCAAAGAGGTGGAGTCTGATTGCAATTCGATGATCGCATTTTGTTCGAGATCATTCTTGAACGCGGTTCGAAGTTCTTTTTCATTCACTGCGCAGGTGGCATGAGATGCTCCTGGACCGTAAATCACGGCAGGTACTAAACCTTCCGAGCGAATTTTTCTGAGGGTACTTTTTTCCCCGGCTTTTCTTTCAACTGCTTTAATCTGAACCTGATGCATAGGAACTCCTTAAAGCGCTAAATAAACGCATTTTGATTTGAAACGCAACTTTCTGAGGGCACTAAACGAAGAGGCTGCTCACTGAGTCTTGCCGATGGATCCGCTGAATAGCTTCTCCCAAGAGCTCAGAGACTGTTAAGACCTCGATTTTAGGGCATAAAGTGGCTTTATCCCCAATCGGAACGGTGTCCGTGACAATGAGTCTCTCCAGGGGAGACTTCTGGATTCTGTCCGCAGCGGGGCCCGACAGAACCCCGTGAGTTGCCACTGCCCACACTTTCTTAGCTCCAGCCTCCATTAAGACTCGAGAAACTTCAGCTAAGGTTCCGGCTGTATCGACAATATCATCCAGGAGTACAGCCTCTCGACCTTTGACATCCCCGATGATGTTCACTTCGGCAATCTTTCCAGGTCCCTCTCGACGCTTATCGGCAATTGCAATCGCGCAGTCGAGGCGCTTGGCATAAGCACGTGCTCGTTCAACTCCGCCAGCGTCAGGAGAAACAAGAACGGCTTGGCTTGGCTCGCTGATTAACTCCTTAAGACGTTTGACGAGAACGGGTGCGGCAAACAAATGATCGAAAGGAATATTAAAGAAGCCTTGAATCTGAGCTGCGTGAAGATCCAAGGCGAAAACTCGATGAGCCCCCGCAGCCTGCAGGAGATCGGCGACAAGCCGTGCGGTGATCGGTGTTCGGGGCGTATCCTTTCGATCCTGTCTAGCATAGCCATAATAGGGCATGACCGCTGTAATTCGGCGAGCCGAGGCTCGCTTCAGAGCGTCGATCATCACCAAGAGTTCCATGAGGTTCTCATTGGCCGGAGCACAGGTGGATTGAATGATGAAACAATCCGCACCTCTAATATTGTCTTCGATTCGAACAAATGTCTCTCCGTCTGAAAACTTTTTCACGAGAGCGGGAGTAATATTAGTGCCCAGATGCTGTGCAACTCTTGATGCCAAGTCGAAGTTAGAGTTTCC
>JBEIHI010000075.1:0-9861 GCA_040381435.1 Bacteriovoracaceae bacterium
CTTCACGGCGCTGTCGAAGTGGTGGCAACTCAATCTCCATGACGCTCAAGAGAAAATACAAATCCTCCCGAAACGCACCCATCTGAACAAGCTTCTTGAGATTGCGATGCGTGGAAGCCATCACGCGAACATCCGCTTCAATCACTTCATCACTTCCAAGACGTGAAAACTTCTTATCCTGCAGCAGCTTCAAAATCTTAAGCTGCATGCTCAAACTCAAATCACCAATCTCCTTGAGATAGAGCACCCCACCCTTACAGACTTCAAACAATCCGGGCTTCGTCGAATACGCACCGATGAACGCACCCTTCTCATAACCCAAAAGCTCGGCCTCAAGCAGATTCTCGGCCACAGCCGAACAATGAAGCGCCCGAAACGCTCCCTTTTGCCGAGGGCTTCGCTCATGAATCATCTTGGCAAACAGCTCTCGGCCTGTGCCCGACTCTCCCGAGATCAAAACAGGTGAATCACTCGCGGCAATCTGCGGAAGTTTTTTGAGAATCGATTTGATGTGAAAATTCGACGTAACCATTTGGTTGAAGGTATGCCGTGTTACGGCCTCTTCTCGGTCTCGAGTCACCATGGTCTCTTCCAGAAACTGCACCATCTCCTTGGCCATTAACTGCAGCATCTGCAAAATCATCGCGCGCTTATCAATGGAGAAATAAGGCAGCAGTCTCCACTGATCGAGCGCCCACTGCTTTTGCTCAGCCGAAAGCATCAAGATCTTAAATCGCTCTTCCAAAACAAAATCACCCGGAACAGGAGATTCCGTGACAAACGATCCTGCGTGCAAAAATCCAATCTTCTCCCCCCGAAGAACCAGGGGAACGATGACTTCACAAAGACCAAGTGAGTTGGATTTGATCACAGTGTCTTGGAGTCGAAGACTTTCTTCGCGAAGCTCATCTCTAAACTTTCGCATGAGCTCAGCACCAATCTCGTTCTTATCAATAAGATCCATGAACGGATGACTGCCCTTAAGCCAAATCGGAATCGAAACCCAACTTCCCACCCCATCGGATCTCATTTCTCGGCGAATCAAATTGATGCGAAACAAACCTAAGTGAGAAAGAGCCACCGACAAAGACCCGGGGGCTCGAAGCCTCTCAATCCTTTCCCACTCAAGTTCCATGACTTGAATTCTAGCGTTAAAATTTTTCGAAAGCTACGGCGATTCCTTGTCCGCCGCCAATACAGGCCGAACCTACGGCCTTAGTCGCACGTCCGGAATGAATCAGATGCACAATATGAGTCGAAATCCTCGCCCCCGTTGCTCCCAGAGGATGGCCAAGAGAAATTCCGCTGCCGTGAGGATTGAGCTGCTCATCTGAAACACCCAAAGATTTTTTCACTGCGAGGACCTGAGCTGCAAACGCCTCATTGATTTCGAGATAATCCAAATCAGACATCCTCCACGAGGTCTCTTTGAGAACTTTTTGAATCGAAGCCACAGGACCCAAACCCATTCGCTTCGGATCACAACCCGTCACAGCCGCTGCCACAATCTTGGCCATGGGTTTTCTGCCCGTCTTCTTCATCCATCGATCTAACTGCTCGCGATTGCAAACCACAAGGGCCGCAGCCGCATCATTCATTCCTGAAGCATTAGCCGCCGTTGTCACGCCACCAAATACGGGTGAGAGCTTGGCGAGTTTTTCGATATTGGAATCGCGGCGGATATGCTCATCGGCTGTGAGTTTTTTGTCTCCCGCCAGTGCCACCGGAACGATTTCTTTCTCCAAACCACCACGATCGGCTTCAGCCGCGGCTCGCTGATGACTCATCACCGACCAACGATCGCATTCCTCGCGAGTGATGCCGTGTTCCTTGGCAAGCAGTTCGGCTGTTTGACCCATGGGCATTCCAGCCAATGCATCGGTAAGGCTTTCCCACAGTGAATCCACCGTCTGAGGGGGCTTGGCGAACTTAAAACCCTCTCGGATGTTTCGAATAATCAGCGGAGTCATCGACATATTCTCGGCTCCGCCTACCAAACAAACTCCGTCACTCGTATAGTGCTGCGCTTGAATCAACGCTTCAAAGCCACTGCCGCAAAGACGATTGACCGTCAAAGCACCAATGCCTTGGGGTAAGCCTGCCTTAAGACCAATGTGGCGAGAGAGATAAATTCCCTCAGGAGAACTCACTGCGCAGACATTTCCAAAAATCGACTGACCAAACTCCTCAGGTGCCACCGCAGAATCCGCAATGGCTGCTTGAGACGCAAGCACTCCAAGTTCAGTGGCGGAGAGATGCTTGAGACTTCCCATGAACGTACCAACGGGTGTCCGTCGAGCAGCAAGCACATAGAGTTCCATTTTCATTCCTTTCCCTCACCCTCATCAAAGATCAGCGAGGCATCGATGGTCATTTTGGAATATTTTCCCTGGTCGGTTTGCTCGGAGGAAACATCGGTCACGAGCGTTTGAGCAAGAGCTGCAACAACCTCAGAATTTTCAACGTCATCTGCGGGTGGCTCTGCATCAAGATTCGCGGGGCGAGGCTGAGCGCCCGTTAGCGACTTCACCCCTGTGATGACGGATGTGATCTCTTTTCGAGTTTTGTCTGTGATCACGGATTCCCTTTTGGAAAAAGCTTCGAGAGAAGAATCGACTGAACGGTTGGCGTTTGTGTTTGTACGTTTGAACTCCGAAAGCGATTTGTTGGTGGAGAATGCCTTGGCTTCATCCTCAGCTCGAGATCTTTTGAAAACATAAAAGAGAAAGCCGGCAATCAACAAGACAACAACAGCCACCACGGACCAAAACACAGTCGTCATTTTTTTGAGAATGGCTTGCTGATCCTCAAGACTCTTCACGTACCCAAGCCCCCGCAACTCATCCAGAATGTCCTCAGCCACAAGAGGGGTCAGATGATCCGTGGGCTGATCTTGCTCCGACAGTGATTTGAAGATGGCGATGATTCGAGAACGCGCCAGAGTATTCTGCGGGGCGAGCTTAAGAGCTTCTCCGTATTTCTCTAGAGCTTGTGGGTATTCCTTGAGAGCTTCGGCCTGAAGGCCTTCCTTGATAATATTTTGAAGATTCGGCTCAGCGCTCCAAATGCTCGCCGAGCCAAAAATCAAGGCAATAAGGCTTAAAAATCCCCACCGAAACACATCATTATTTTAGGCCAAACTCGACGGCAAAAGCGAGACTTTAAGATTTGGCCTTTTGCCAGTCGGCCAGGAATTTCTCGAGGCCAATGTCCGTGAGAGGATGCTTAAAGAGCATTTTGAAAACGCCATAAGGCAAAGTGGCTACGTCGGCTCCGGCCTTGGCCGCTTCAATGAAGTGAAGAGGATGTCGAACGGAAGCCGCAAGAATTTGCGTTTGAAACTTGTAGTTGTTGTAGACGGTTCGAATATCTCGGATGAGCTGCATGCCGTCTTCGGAAATGTCATCGAGGCGACCAATAAACGGACTGATGTAAGTGGCCCCTGATTTGGCAGCACGCAGAGCCTGGCTGACGGAGAAGCACAAGGTCACATTCACTTTGGTGCCCTGGCGAGTGAGTGTTTGGCAGGCGCGAAGACCGTCAACAGTGAGGGGGACTTTGATGATCACTTGAGGAGCGATTTCAAGCAGGGGTTTAGCTTCTTTGATCATGCCGTCGTAGTCGGTGGCGACGACTTCGGCGCTGATGTCTCCGCGAACAATAGATGAGATTTCTCGAATGACTTCGGCGAACTTCTTGCCCTCTTTGACAACGAGGGACGGATTGGTAGTCACGCCATCAATGAGTCCTGTTTGAGCTGCTTCTTTGATTTCTTGGATATTGGCTGTATCGAGAAAAATCTTCATGCCTCAAACGCTGAATGATTCTCCCCCGAATGTCAAAAAATATGGGGTCAGGAAGTGCCGGAATGAGACGTGACCCCAAATCTTGAGTTTTCAGTTTAGCGCGCGAGCAAAGTTGAGAAGCCCTCTTTCAGAAGGCCAAAGACGATGAGCCCCAGTTGACTACCCGGAGGCCCGCCACGACGAATCGAATCAAAGTTATATCGATCACAAAACGTATAAAGCTTCTCAAAGATATAAGTGTCGTTCATTCGCACAGCTTGCAGCGGCAGCTCTTCATCCATCGTGTCCATCCAAACACCGGAGGCCACCACGCGAGCGCGCTCAATCACATTGTTTTGCACACTGCCACTGACAGAGAGCACAACGCCTGAATTCTCAGTGTGGATCTTGGGTATCAATCCTCGAAAGAAACTAAACTGCCCCGGTTGATGCGCTGGCAAAACAAATCTCAAAATCAAATCCTGACCACCCGTCACCGCCGAACGCGTTTCATGCTCTTTGCCCTCTGCAGCCAGACGCTTTTGCGTTCCTCGATAAAACTGCGCCAAATCTAACGTCTCTTCCTGACCCGCAGAACCATTCTTCCCGCGAGTGCGCACCTTGACCTTGGCACCCATCGCCCAAAGCGCTGACACCAGTGGACTGTGGTACGAACCCCACGCCACCTCACCACCCACAGTTCGACGATTTCGAATCTGCGGGGTACTGGTCAGTGCTGCCGCCTCTCGCACAGCCGCCGCATAGCGGGCCAGATAATCATCCTCTACCAAAGAAGAAATCCGAGCCGTTGAGCCAATCGAATACTTGCCCGACTCTTCTCGACTCTCCGACAGAGCCGCTAAATCTCCCACATGCATCAATCCATCGAACTTGGACGTCAGCTCCTCGGGAAAGCGTGGATAAAATCTCAGCAAGTGAGTCATCCCGGCGCAAATCTTGAGATTGCGACCACCCTTGTCCATCGCTTCAAAGGCTTCTGACAAATATCGTGGGCTCAGAAACTCCACAGATTATCTCCTCGCTCTCATTCGCGCTCGTCCATCCACCGCAGGAGGAAGCCCCACACCTTCGATCGCATCAATAATCTTCTGATAACCTGTGCACGCACAGAGATGCCCTTTGAGAGTTTCGCGAATCTGCAAACGTGAAGGATCCGGATTTTGATTGAGCAAGACTGTGCCCGACATCAACATCCCCGGAATACAAAAACCGCACTCAATCGCCGAGGCTGTCAGCAAACTCTCTTGCAGCGGAGTAAACTTGTCCTTCTCGTTGATTCCCTCAATCGTTGTGACTTCTTTTCCCGACAACTGCCCCATCAACACCAAACAGGAATTGGCCACCTGCCCATCAATCCAAATGGTGCACGCCCCGCACTTACCCTCTCGGCAACCTTCTTTGGCTCCCAGCAATTTCAAATCCTGACGAAGATAATCCAAGAGCTTTCGAAAGGGTGAAACCTCAGAACGCAGCGGACGACCATTCAATGACCACTCAATAATCATCAAAACCTCTTCAGCGGAAAATTCAGCACCGTTTGTTGACGTTTCTTGGGATACATAAAATCAAGGAGCATCGGAATCTCTTGCACAGGAAGATTCTTCGCATCGTAAATCGCATTCACCAGCGAAGCCAAAACCACCGACATCAAAACATCCGTCACCCCTCGAGATCCAAAGAACTCAGGAGGACGCTCATCAGCGCCTTCAAGTTTATACGGCAGAGTTGCCAAGCTCACATCATCGGGACCATCCAAGGTGGTTGGAATCGGCTGATCCGAATCAAACTCACTCGAAAACAGCGCAGCCAGCGCCCATGAAATGGCGGTATCCAATTGAATCTCAAGACCCTTCTTATAAAACACAGGTCCCGCATCCAAAACCACACGCACACTCTCCACTCGAAGCTCACCCGTCAGGGGATGAAACGCCACTCGAGTCACGGCTCCGGCTGAACAGCCATGCGGCCGCTCAATATCCTTAAGCACGAAAGCAGATTGAAGATCGTGATCGTGGTCCGTAAAGGCCAACTCACGATAGCCCATCTTCTTGTTGGAGTTTGCATCCACGATGGCACCGTCTTGAAGACGCACGGAATCACTGCCAAAAATTTTGGTGCCCGCTGTCTTGAGTTTCCCAGCCAAATCCTTTGAAGCATGCCAGGTCGCTTGCGCCAAGTAATAGAGCTCCGGATATGTTTCCCGGCGCGCAGGCTTATCAATCTGCTCGCGCATTTTGCCTTCAACCGTAAAGGCCTTCGGATGCGTATGAAGCACCATCGAAGCCACTTCCGCTAACGCCTGCTTCATGTGCAAATCCAACGTGACATTGGAGGTGCGAATCTTAAACGAGCCTGAGTTCGTCAGCTCAACACTCACCTCTGAGAGATCAAACTCTTTGTGAGCCCCTGGAATCGCATACTGAAATGCAATGCCCCGACCCTGAATCGATTTCTCATCCCAAACTGGACGATTGCGGTCCACAGGCACCAATCGAAATGGCTTCTCTAATTTTTCAACTTCCTGAAGAACCTGAAACGCATTTTCCGCATGCTGGTTGCAATTGAGACTTCGAAACTCAAGCGGATTCATCTCCACGGCCTTGGCGGCTTGCTCCACAAGCTGCTCCGTCACCCATGTGATGGCCGACAATCCCTCGCCTCGGTGCGCACGACGAGGGTGTGTGGGCGTGCAAATCACCTGGCCCTCGAGATTGACATGCTCAAAGTCATAGATCGTGGCCGCATGCTCAATCATTCTCTGCAAAACCATCTGAGCGTTGCCCTCATAGGAGCCCGCATCAATCATCACTTGACCCGTCAGAGACTTAAGCCGCTTGCTCGCTGGATCATAGGACAGAGAAAGCTCGCCCTTGTATCCATAAGATCCCACATCTTGCTCTTTGGAATTAAAGGACAAACACGTGGATCGCTTGGTCATATGAGACGACAAGGCCAAGAACGCCAAGAGCTCCCGCTGCTGACGTCCACCGAAGTAGCCCCCAAGCGGCGATTCCTGCGCTTTGATCTTTGAAAGTGGAATCTCCAAAATCTGCGAAAGCCAAGTTCGTTGTGACTCAGAAAACAGCGAGCCTGCATGAAAGGTCATCTCACCATTGTCAAACTGAACCCACCCGCCTTCTGCTTCGAGGTATCGGGTATGCAAACTCGGAAATGAAAAGGGCAGTTTTACTTCTGCCAACTGACCTGAGGGGGGTTTGCCGATCTGATGAGCCGCCTTGGCAATAACCTCTGCTCCTCGCTCAGCTTCCGGCTTCCAATTGACTTGAATTTTTTTCATCGCCGCAGAAAGAGCTTCGCGCGACTCAGCAACAACCAGGGCACAAGGCTCACCGCGGTAGCGAACTTTTCCATCCGCCAAAATCAACTGACCTTGTTTAGAGCGTTTTGCAAAAGACAAATTCTGCGGAATATCTTTTGCCGTAATCACCTTGAGAACTCCCGGGATCTGAAGCGCTTCCGAAGAATCAATCTTATCGAATGTCGCGCCGGCATGAGGACTTCTCACCACATCCACAAAGGCAACATCAGCGGGAAGCAGAGCTCGCAAATAATCCGTTGGATAAAATGCGAGACCTCGCACCTTGTCCTTTTCTTCCTGAGAATAGAGAGAAAAAAACCGTCGGATATAAGTTGTGTCATTCATTGACATCGATGCGTCATCGTCTCTTATTCGTGACTTTGGGTCAATCAACGGGATGAGTCGTCACTCCGGTAAAAACCTAGAAATTCCTTGCATTTGAGCCCTTATGACCCGGAAAATACATCTAAGGGGAGAAGCAATTCATGGATCCAGTTCAAGCTCAAACAGAACAAGTATTTACCCAGATGACTCTCGCACAGCGATTCGAGGCCGGCGGGCATTTTATGTGGCCGATTTTGATCCTGGGGATCATCGCCGTGCTGATTGCCATCGAGAGAGTCTATCGGCTCTACATCCAAACCAGCATCAATAAGGCTCAAATCTTATCGGAAGTACGAAACGCCATCTATTCAGGACGTCTCATGGTGGTAGGCTCCTCCGTGACGCATCAAATCATTCAGGCCGGATTTCAGGCCTTTGAGCGATCCCACAAGGATTCAGAAGTTCAGTTAGCGATTGATGCCGCAGCCACCAAGCACTTCCCTCAGATTGAGAAGAATACTTCCTATCTGACCATGATCGCCAACGTTTGTACGCTCCTTGGACTCCTTGGAACGATCTCCGGACTGATTACTTCTTTTGCCGCAGCTGCCAATGCAGATCCCGCACGAAAAGCCGAACTTTTGGCCTCAGGTATTTCGGAAGCCATGAACTGTACTGGCTTTGGATTGCTCGTCGCAATCTCATGCCTCGGCATCTACGCCTTCATTCAGGGGCGGACTCAACGAATCATCGATGATGTGAACGAGGTGGTGCTTGAAGCCATGAACTTTGTGGTGAGCCACAAAGACAAACTCAAAGGCGGAAAGGCTGAGGCTTAAGTCATGATGGATTTTCTCGCAAGCATTGGTAAGGCCTGGGAAGCGGGCGGAGTTTTCATCTACCCTATTCACTTTGTCGCAATTCTGACTCTTTCGATTACGATTGAAAGATTCTATGCGCTCTACATCAAGTCCTCGATGAATATTCGAGCATTCCTCACGCAGCTGAGCCCTGGAATCTCTCGAGGCGATTTCCAATCGTCGATGCAGTTTTGTGACTCGATTCCTGCACCCGCATCGCGAGTTGCTAAGAGTCTTCTCATCAAGGCCCTCGCCAAAGGAAGCCCAGAGGATCTTGAGGCGACCATCGAGGCCTCTCTTTCTCGAGAGTCACATCCCATTGAGCGAAGAACTTCGTATCTGTCGATGCTTGCCAACATCGCAACGCTGTTGGGTCTGCTCGGAACCATTTCGGGTCTGATCATCAGCTTCGGTGCTGCCGCTCAAGCTGATCCCACTCGTAAGGCCGAGCTTCTGGCCGAGGGGATCTCGGAAGCGATGAACTGTACAGCGTACGGACTCATTGTAGCGATCTTTGGACTTGTTTGTTACGCTCTGCTTCAGGGCAAAACACAAAGCCTCATCGATGAACTCAAAGAAGTAGCTTTCGAAGTCAAAAGTCTCATTCCGGCAAACAAGACAAAGTAGTCAGGGGGATCTATGGGAGTCAGTGTTGATTCAGGCGGCGGTGGCGGAAGAAAAAAAGTTGATGCTGATCTCAACCTTGTTCCCTTCATCGACCTTCTTTCGGTTTGTATTTTGTTTCTCTTGATGACGGCTGTTTGGGTGCACATTTCTAAAATGGCGGCGTTTAGCCAACCGAGTGGTGAAGCCATCATCGCCCACTCTGAAGTCTCATCCATCAACAAAGCCAAAGAAGAGCGAGACTTTGATTTTCTCGTTCGACAAACGGGAGTCGAAATCAAAGAAGACGGCCGATCTCTCGGCGAGTTCAAACTCGAAGTCGTCAATGACAAGATCTTGGAACTCAAGGGCGCTTGGAAAACCGAGGAGACTCCCAAGGTCTCTCTGAGAGCGGCCGATGACGTGGTCTATGAGGATTTGATTTTTGTTTTGGATCTTTTGTTTAATTCCAAATGGACCAATGTCTCTGTGGGAGGACTCTGAGATGCCGATTTACGCACCAGGAAAACGCATCAACCCCACGATTCGTCGCAAGGGCTTAGCGGGTCGAAAAGAGGTCAGCGCCGGCCTTTTTCTGACCTCGATGGTGGATATGTTTGCGATTCTCGTGATTTTTCTTCTGCAGAGCTTTAGCGCTGAGGGTGAGATCATAGTTTTGAAACCCGGAATGGAACTTCCCAAGGCTTCTAACATTGGAACGCTTGAGATTGCTCCGGTGGTCACCGTCTCTCGAGATGTGATTGAGCTCGAAGGCAAAGAGATCGCGAAAACGGCTGAGCTCGCGGCTCAAACCGAATGGGCCAATGTTCCCATGCAGGATGCCTTCAAAGAACTCAAAGCAAAGCTCGAAGGCGAAGCTCGAAAAAAAGCGGCTGATGCTGGTCAACCCCTCGCTGAGGGAGAGCCCATCAAACTCGATGCGAAAATC
>JBEIHI010000076.1:0-9787 GCA_040381435.1 Bacteriovoracaceae bacterium
CATTTGCTTTTCGAGGAGACTCTCACCCAGAGGGCTCTCAGGAGAAAGCGTGTAGATCTCCTCTTTCATGAATGAAACTCTCAATCCACCATGCGAGGGAATCAAAAAATAAGTTCTTCTCTGTCCGTCTTCGTCCTCTAGCGTGACGATGGCGGAGACTTCGATGGGAGTCGATTTCTCAAAGGCAATCAGATTGAGAGATCTCAAGCGCTGAATCGCTGCTCGTACTTCTTCGATTCGTTTTGCTTGTCCCGCCGCCAGATAAGATTGTTCGAGAGCCCTTGTATCGTATTGGTTTTCGGGCTTTGCCTCTGATTCCGTGGCCGCTTCCTTGGCGGCAAGATTTGCGCGAGTCAGTAAATCTTCATCTCGCTGAAGGATTTCAACAATCAGATGAATGAGATTCTGCTTCTTCATGCTGTTGATAGAGTAGCAGGGAATCTGTGGTTTCGCACAGTTGATCCAGGAATCATCTTGGAGCCCTTCACGTCCTGGGCCACCTGCAGTTTTTAAGTCTCCATTTCGGGCCATTCCTTCTTCAAAAAGATAAATGACGGTTGATGTCGTCGCTGATGTGGAAGAATACACAGCCTTGTTTCCGGCCTCGTCTTTGACGATCACATTGTAATGATACGTGGTGTTGGGTGTAAGAGACGTATCTGTCATCGTCGAGATGTCAGAAGCGTATGAGCCGAGCGCTGTTCCGTTGGTTTCGATATCGGCGATGGTATCAAGGTTCGCAGCAGTTGAACGATAGGCGAGGTACTGTAGATCCGAAGCGGCACTACCTGCATCCGTTGCAGCGGTCCACGTGAGCTTCACCGAGGTTGTCGCCAGATTCGTCAAAATGACTCCGGCATCTCCGACCGTTGGTGCGGTTACATCGGGCGCGGAGCCAGAGCCGCAACTGATAAGGACAATCGAAAGAACGAGAGAACCTAGGTCTCATGATGTTTTCATACTTTCTTACCTGACCTTCCCTTAACTCCCACAACATAGGCGAGCCAGACATCGCACGCCTCGCCTCGAACGCGCTCACGGAAGATTCCATTACCCTGGCCGTTGCGCGAAGAGCCTTCCCAGAAAATTTTGGCTTCATCAAATCCCGCTTCAAGCATGATCTCCTGGAGCTCAGGCAGACTCCACAGGCGCCAATCATACGTAAAGACATTGCGATACACTTTGCGCTTTCCCTTGAGCCTAAAGTGAATAGCAAACTTGGCGTGATTCGATATCGGGTCAAAAGTCTTTTGCTCCCAAAAATAATCCAGTGCGGGAGTTTTTTTGGTCTTGGGAATCCGTCTCTCATCCTTGCTGGGCTCATGAAGGGCGCTTCCGCCCATCACATCCACCAAAAACAGCCCTCGGGAATGAAGGGAGGCATAGACCTTTTTGAAATAACTCAGAAGTTCCGCTCGAGTCTTAAACAACGAGTAAGAGAAGTTAAGCGCCGTTGCAAAATCCACTTTGGGATTGATAATGCTTCGAACGTCTTTTTGAAGGAGCGTAATTCGTTTTTGCTGCGAGGGCTCAAGTGTGGAAAGGTGAGTTTCAACTCCATAGGCGAGTGTTCGAGGATCTAAGTCGAGAGCCCACGCGCGATTGTTTCGATTAAACTTAATCCACTCAACGGAATGCTGAAACGTCCCGCAAAAATCCTCTCGATAGGTCTTGGGATAGCGACCGAAGACTCGCAAGAAGATGCTTCGAAACAGATCAACATCCTGAGGCGCATCCACAACAGAGGCTTCATACCAGGCAAAAAACTTTTTACGTTGAGCGGTTAACAAATCAAATCCCCAAATCAAATTGTAGGGGATCGGGTGTGCGAGGGTCAAAGACTTTGACCGAAACTCAGTCTCTGAGTGCAGCAATCATCTTCTTGGCAACTCCCGATGCACTAGCTGGATTTTGACCGGTGACGAGACGCTGATCGCTGACAGAGTGAGGCTCAAAGTTTGGCGCTTTGGAGTAAAGAGCTCCCCGCTCCTTGAGTTTGCTCTCCAAAAGAAATGGCATTTGCTCAGTGAGCTTGACGGCTTCTTCTTCCGAATTTGAAAACGCAGAGACTTGTTTGCCCGATACTAAGTAGGACCCGTCTGAGAGCTTGATGTTCACGAGCCCTGAGGGGCCGTGACAGACGGCTCCCACCACGCCACCATTTTCGTAGATTTGAGAAGTGATCTGAGCGAGTGCTGTATCCGTGGGGAAGTCAAACATGGTGCCGTGTCCTCCGGCAAAGAAGATCGCGGCGTATGAACTAGACTTCACATCGGAAGGTCTCATCGTTGTTTTGATTTGATTTTTAAAGCCTTCATCATCCATCCACTTTTTGTTGATGGGATCTTCGAGGTTGACGCCATCAAGGGGAGCGGCTCCGCCACGAGGGCTCACAAAGTCGATCTGGTATCCGGCATTCTTAAACTCCTCGAGGGGATGAGTGATCTCGCCGAGATAGGCGCCTGTTTTGCGGCCTGTTGTTCCGAGTTGATCGTGACTTGTGAGAACCATCAGAATTTTTTTCATGATCTTAGTTTTCGGATTTAATCAAACGTTGTCAATTTGAGGAGCTCGCTCATCGAAAGAATCGCTGAATCCTCAGTCTTTGCTCATCTCTAAGAAGTGACAGCAAGCCCCCCTCGGGGTGAAGAGCCAGTCGCAAGGGGCCTTTCTCCGAAGTGGCGTTGAGTTGAATACTGCCTCGCACTGAAAAAGCTCCGAGGGATTCGAATTTTCCAAACTGATCTCCTGGTGAGGAGTCTTCGCCTGCGCTTCCCCAGTTTGACCGAGACTCTTCAATGGGATTTCCATCATCCAAACTAAGGTCGGAATTGTATCGGATAATATAGTAGCGACATCCACTGGGGCCGGTCACTCGAACAGATAAAAAGATTTTTTCTTTGTCAGAGTCCGACTGCAGAATCATGTCGTCAACCGTAGCAAAGCGAGGTGTCCAGTGGTCAGTCACGTTGCTGTAGCGCGAGTAATGCCGCCAGACCATGCATTCTGCTGTGCCCTCCGAGCTCAGCCGTTGGATGTAGTAGGCGATGTCCGATTCATGCGTTCCGTAGAAGCCCTCATAGTCTGCGATCCATCCTTCCTTGACTCCACTGACGATCAAGCTTCCATCGTGAAGAACAACCACGGAACTGGCTTTGCTTTCCTGGATCTGCTCTGTCTGCCATTCGCTAGCTGATGTTTGGAGAACTCCTTGGCCTGCAAAGGTGGGATCGATCCGGCCCTCTGCGGTCAATCTCACAATGGTGGCGGTGCGCAGATAGCTTCCGACCGCGATGATCTTTTGAGTGTCGCCAGTGCTCTGCAAAGCGAGATCGTAGACCTTGCCAATCTCGTTGTCGCCAAACTTAAAAATGCCCTGAGCGGCAAAGTCCGTGTCGATTTCTCCATCGCTCATGAGGCGAATCACAGCGAATCGCCCTTGCAAAGAGCCACCGATCAGAATCTTGCCATCTGACTGAAAGATCATGGATGTGGGGATGAGTCCTCGAAGGGACGATGAGGTTTCCAGAAGAGATGTCGCTCGAAAAGTAAGATCAATCCTTCCGTTCATATCCAGGGCAATCAGTCCGAGGTAAAAGTTCGGATCTTCGGGAATCTGACTTCGACCCACGAGAATCAAACGGTCGCCTGCGGGAGTGCTCTGAATTCCCATCAAGTTCAGAAAGTCCGAGCCACCAGCCACGTTGAACTCAGCGACGCCCTCAGTTCCAAAGGATTGGTTGAGAGAACCATCCGGATTGAGTCCGATCACAAGAAAGTTATCAGAGGTTGAGCCAGCGGATGTGGGCACAAAGATCCGGCCATCGGAGGCCACGGCCATTGAGGGCAGGGATGAGTCATCAAAGTAGGAAAGAGGGGTGAGAGGAAAAATCCTTGAGATAGATTGAGGGATGGCGTTTTTTCCCGCAAAGGCCAAGTCCTCATCTCCGGGAGTTCCTTCGGAGTTAAAAGTAGAGGGTGCAGTTGGGCGAGTCACCTGCTCAGGTTGTGTGAGCGTCTTAGGCGTCGGTTCAGCAGGGGGTGCATCACTACTTTCGCAGGCCATAGTGACGAGGCTCAGAGCGAGCATCGTTGCTAAAGCGGGATTTGAAAATTTGTTGAAAGACGGTTTTCGAAAAATAAACATAGGGGGCTCCTCAATTGGTTTGATGACTCCAGATCTCTCTAGTGTGAGTTGGGTTGTTCGCACATTGGCCAATGGTCAAGTGGTTTCAAGTTGCAGCGCCAATGGCCCGATGAGGTATTTCCTAGGCGCATCTAGCTCTCGAGCGCTATGCTGAGCTTCATTATGAACTCTGATTTCTGGAAGTCTCGTTGGGTGAATGGTGAAACGCCTTGGCATCAGACTGAGGTGGAGGTGTTGCTGAAGAAGTTCTGCCCTAATCGGGCGCTTAAGAAAAGCATCGTCCCTCTCTGTGGGAAGTCTTTGGATCTAGGGTGGCTGAAGCAGCGGAGTGAGGCGGTGGTGGGAGTCGAGTTAAGCTCCATCGCGTGCGAGGAGTTTTTTCGAGACCTAGGAGCGGCGGCTGCAAAAACCGAGCATGCAAACTTTGTGAGCTATTCTGGCGGAGGGATCACGCTGCTGTGTGGAGATTTTTTTGCGATCCCGATGAGTGAGTTTCAGGGTGTGGATTTTGTCTATGATCGAGCGGCTTTGATT
The DNA here is from genome assembly GCA_040381435.1 of Bacteriovoracaceae bacterium. GTDB lineage: Bacteria > Bdellovibrionota > UBA2394 > UBA2394 > UBA2394 > JBEIHI01. The sequence continues at coordinate 4,682 of JBEIHI010000076.1, forward strand.
GCTCTTCCGGAGGACTTACGAAAGCGCTATGCGGCTAGGATCACTGAGATGATGAGGTCTTGCGCAGCGCCAGACGTGGAAATGATTTTGATTGGACGTGAAGATGGAAGCCATGGCGAGGGCCCTCCGTTTGAGGTCACAGAGCAGGAGGTTAGGAATCTCTATGGGTCTGCGCTTTCAGTGACAGTTGTGGGATCAGCGCAGCGTCCAAGCCGAGCTGATCCTGATCGAATCCTTAAGGAGACTGCGTATAGGATTCAGCGATGATCACGTTTTTCATTTCGATGGACATTTGATTCCTCTGATAAGATTGAGAAGCTCTTCAAAACTAATGTGACCATTTTTGTCGCAGTCGTACAGGGTCATGAGTCCCTTTCTACCCCAGGCTCCATCGAGAATTTCACCTTCCCACCGAGGGAAGTAATCGGTGTCTACGAGATACTTTTTTAACCAGTCCAGAATCTGCTGGCGACTCCAGCCTTTCGTTGGGTCCGCAGGATCCCCGAGCTTCTTCTTCAGGTAGTTGGCGATACATTCAACTTCAGCTTTATCAATCGCTTTATTGCCGTTCGCATCGCATCCGGAATCCTCCAGAATTTCTTTTTTCAGATCCTCTTCGTTGGGAAGTCCTGCTTCCAGATAGGCTTCCATTTCCTGCAAGCTGGGGCCTGGCTGATAAGTTTCTGGGACAACGGCTGAAACAAGATTTAAGTGGAGAGCGACCATGGAGAGGGTAAGAGTCATCGATTGAGTCCTTTCGAAGTATGCAGAGCCAGCAATGGGCGGTTCGTGCTTGAGGCTAGTTCTTGGGTGTGCACAAAGAATGCCTGATAAAAGCCGAGAGGATTCAGATTCTTAGTGAGATTCTTTGGGAAAAGCCTGCAAGAGAGACGCCTGCACTCAGCAAACGATGCATAGCAAACGACAAATCAAGACCTCTTTGTTGAGCTCATTTAACAGGGTTCTCTTATGAGAATTTTGCGGTGGTTGCCTTGTGGCCAGTGAGTGGCCGGCGCTTTTCCTTGGTAGCGTTTTCAGGAGCGATCGATGCAATAGACTCCAAATGAAGGAGAATTTAAAATGAAATACTTAAGACTGTCGTTTGGTTTGGCCTCTTGGATTTTGTTCTCAGGAGTTTTGGTCGCTGGACCATCATTTGAGATCGCAGATAATGAATTGGCAGATACTCTGGTGCAGATCCTCGAGGGTGAACAGAAATGTAATGCTCTGTCAGGTTGTCCAAAAAAAGAAGGTGAGGGGCAGGGTGGCCCAGTTTTGGGTGGAGGAGTCGGGCCCGATAAGAGCGCTGCTGAATGGCTGGCAAAGAACGGTGCGCATTCGATTGCTTGCGATGAGGCTAGGAAAGATGCCAAGGCAAAGCTGGAGAAGTGCGATGTGGGATGCGTCGAGCAAGTATTGCGCTTTGAAGACTGTAGCAGTGAAGTCAACGTCGTAGAATCTGATTCGACTTTTCACCCCGGAGTTAATGAGCGTTGGCTAGACGCTTGTAAGCTGATGTTCCCGGATCGAGACTGTACGCTAGAGGACAGGCAGGGTTACTACTATGCCTTTGCCGAAGGCACCGCCAATGTGAAGGTAACTCGCTATTGCAAACGTGCTGGTGAAACCGCTCAATGTGCCGCTAAGACGGCAGTGGTATCCGAAGAATAACTCACCCAAAAATTTCCGAAACACGGAAAGTGCCTAAAAAAATACGGGGCCAGATCAACCGAACGCGCACCTCATCTGGCCCCGTATTATCATTGAAGTCGATGGTCAAAATGGAATCTGAAGAGTGGGTGTTCTTATCTCGTCAATCTGGCCTGTTGCTGCAAAGAGAGCAGTCAGCGCCAGGACATCCCACCAGGCGTGAATAAAGATTCCTTCAGAAATCTCCCAGTTGCGATACTGCGCCAGCCAGCCGAGATACGATCCCAACAAAAGCTGCGGCCAAGGAATATAATTTCCCTCCTGAATGTGAAGAGCTGCAAAGACTCCTGCCTGGCTCAAGTTGCTCGCCCAAAATCTCTGGCCCATCTTCTGATGAAACATGGGCAGCAGCCATCCACGAAACGCAGCCTCTTCTCCAACCCCAGCATTGTAAGAAATCGCTCCAATCACCGGGGTGTCACTCATACGAATATTCTTAAATCCATCGGAAGACTTAGACCCATAGATCGCCACTCCCGCACCCAAAATGGCGAGCGGCAGAAGAGTCGTCCAACGCAAAAGATAATCCATTCGGAACGGAGCGAGTGCTAACTGGCCCGGCGTCTCGACTTTGTCCGCGGGCAGGAAGGCATACTCTCCGAGCGAGCGATGAGTCGTAACGGCTGTTCGAAAATCATGATAGGCGCTCAGTCCGCCAGCACCTGAATAGAAAGATCCTCCGATGAGTGCTCGTCTTGCCTCGGGGCTTCGATCCGCAAATCCCTCAAAGCTTGAGTGCCCACCTGAAAGAGTCAGCACCGAGCCCGCAAGTCCAACACTTGTGTAGATCCCTGCATAGGCGATCTGCCCCTCGGCCCATTGTCCGAGTCCTGGTAGCAAAAAGCTTCCGAGTGGCTTCCAAAACTCACTTCGCGGGCGATTCAAGTCGCTCGAAGGTTGGTCAAAGCTCATGGTTGATGCAAGAAGACCCAGTCCAATCAAGAAATTCATTGATGAAATTTAATAGGCCACCGAGTGCGATGCAATACTAAGTCATTAACTTCTAATCAAACAAATAGACTTTATCCATATCAGGCCAAGTCTGATCCTTGGATGTGAGCTTCCATTCCGCTCGCGGAATGGGCCATTGAAAGTCGATGCAATCAATACTGAGGCCGGACTCATCTTGAGGAGAGTAGTAGTCAGATGTCTTGTACTGCACAATGCTGTTGTCTTCTAGACACAAGAATCCATGCGCAAAGCCTACGGGGACAAAAAAGCTCAGTCGATTGTCCGCGGAGAGCTCGATGACTTCAAACTGGCCACGCGTGGGGGAATTTGCTCGCAGATCGACGGCAATGTCCAAAATTCGACCACGAACACATCGAATCAATTTGGCTTGTGCCTTGGGCGTCCTCTGAAAATGAAGACCTCGAAAGACACCCCGCTGAGATCGAGATTCATTTTCTTGCACAAAAGTCACCGGTCCTGCAGCCGCTTGAAGACTGCTGAGCCGAAAGCTCTCGAAGAAGTGACCTCTTTCATCCTCAAAAACTTTGGGGCGAATCACGTAAAGACCTTCGATTGAGCCCTTTTGAATATCCATAGGACTAGTCATACCAAGGCTTAATGCGTCCTGAAATCAATAACTTCGACTTGATTCCCCCTTCCGTGGCCGCCTAGATTGATCGCTCTATGAAGGGCATCATCCTAGCCGGAGGAACCGGCAGTCGATTGTTTCCGGTCACCAAAGCCATCACCAAACAACTGCTTCCGATTTTTGATAAGCCGATGATTTATTATCCGCTCTCGACGCTGATGCTGGCAGGCATTCGGGATATCTTGCTCATTTGTACTCGCGAGGATCTCAGCCGATTTCAGGCCGTCTTGGGCGATGGTCAGAGCTACGGACTCAATATCTCTTATAAGATTCAAGAGAAGCCCAATGGGTTGGCCGAAGCCTTTATATTAGGAGAGGAATTCGTTGGAAACGACTGTGCTGCGCTGGTTCTCGGCGACAATATTTTTTACGGCCATGGGTTCTCCGATCTGTTGAAAAACTCTGTGAAGCAGATTCAGACTCAGGGCGGAGCTCGAGTTTTTGGCTATTATGTGGATGAACCCCAGCACTACGGAGTGGTTGGTTTTGATTCGCAAGGTCGAGCCAATAGCCTCGAAGAAAAGCCCAAAGTGCCCAAGAGCAATTACGCTGTTGTGGGTTTATATTTTTACGATGCCAATGTCTGCAAATTGGCCAAGACTCTTAAGCCCTCAGCACGAGGGGAGCTTGAAATTACTGATCTCAACCGATTGTATTTGGATCAGGGCAAGCTCTCTGTTGAATTGATGGGACGAGGTTATGCTTGGCTCGATACAGGCACTCACGACTCTCTGCTTCAGGCCAGTCAGTTTATTGAAACAATTCAAAAGCGCACGGGCTTGCAAGTGGCGTGTATCGAAGAGATTGCGTACTACAAGAAGTTCATCGAGCGAGATCAGCTCATCAATCTTTCAGAAAAGATGGGTAAGAATCACTACGCCGCTTATCTGCGAAAAGTCGCTGAGGGCGAGCGGATCCATTTGTAATGAAAATCGCGGTCACAGGCTCAAAGGGGCAGCTTGGATCTGAGCTTCAGGAGCTCGCTAGATCATCGACTCATGAGTTCCATTTTTTTTCGCACCAAGAGCTGGATATCGCGGATCCTTTGCAAGTCCAGGCACAGCTGGCTGGCAAGAGCTTTGATCTGGTGATCAATGCTGCCGCTTACACTCAGGTTGACGCCGCTGAATCCAATCGAGAGGTGGCCTATCAGATTAATGCCCTGGGTCCCAAAAATCTTTGCGATTGGGCAAAGACAGAGTCCGCTCGAGTTGTTCAAATCTCAACAGATTTTGTTTTTGATGGGCAAAGCACTCGTCCCTATTTTCCCACGGACCCAACTCATCCCCTCAGTGTTTACGGACAAACCAAGAGAGCGGGGGAGGAGTTTTGTTTAGAGTCAAAAGTATCGACTGTGATTCGAACCTCTTGGGTCTATTCCACCTTTGGCAAAAATTTTGTGAAAGCTATTTTGCGAAAGCTGGAGTCGGGTGAGGATCTGCGCGTTGTCAGTGATCAGAGGGGGCGTCCCACCTATGCTCGCAACTTGGCTTCTTTCCTGGTGGATCATCTCGGATCGATGCAATCGATGAAGGGCTCGCAGATCTTTCACTTCTCCGATGAGGGGGAATGCACCTGGTATGAGTTTGCTCGAAAGATCAGAGATCTTTCCGGCTTTCAAAATCCCCTGCACGAGATCGCTTCAAGCGACCTCCAATTGCCAGCCAAGCGCCCGGGCTTTAGCTGTTTGGACCTCTCAGAGACGCAGCGGGTGTTTCGGTGTTCCTTTGAGCCTTGGGAGAAGGCTTTAGCTCGAATGCTCCAGCTGCAGCGAGCTCCCACTTAGTTGCCTAATC
>JBEIHI010000077.1:0-9786 GCA_040381435.1 Bacteriovoracaceae bacterium
AGCAGACCAGAGCGGTCAACACAGCGGCGAGTATCAGGGTCAAATTGAGCTCAGCCACATTTTCTTTGATGAAGGCTGTACTATCAAAGTTCACAGCCAATTTGATTTGATTAGGCAGAGTCCCTTCGAGAGCGGCAATTTCTCTTTTGACTCCATCAGCAACGGCCACGGCATTGGAGCCCCGTTGTTTTCGAACTCCAATTCCAATCGAAGCCTCTCCATTCGTTCGACTGATTCGGCGAACTTCCGCAACACCTCGAGATACGCTTGCGATTTGCTGAATCTCAATGGGGATGAAGTTCGGCGAGCCTCCGCGGGTGTTCATGCGAATTCGCGAGATATCCTCCAGCGTTTTGGCTTCACCGTAGGTTCGAACACCAAGCTCGCGGTTGAGTTCACTAAACTGACCTCCGGGTCTTTCGACGTGTTCGGATGAAATCGCGTTTGTGACATCTTTCACCGTGAGGGCATAGGAGTTGAGTTTGGCTGGATCGACATCAATACGAATGATGGGATCGGCTGATCCGCCGATCATTAAGTCAGCGACTCCAGGAACGCGAGCGATGCGATCCTCTAGGTTAGTTTTTACGAAGTCTGAGAGCTCGCGATTGGTGAGTTCGGGGCTTCGCACTGAAAGCCACATGATGGGCTGATCTTCCGGATTAATCTTTCGCGCGGTGGGAGGATCCATGTCGCGCGGAAAACTACCTTGAACTTGAATCAAACGGTTCTGAATCTCTTGAAGGGCGAAGTTGATGTCCTTATTGATATCAAACTCGACAGTGACGCTGGCAGTTCCTTGCCGAGAGTTTGAGGAAACACCGGTCACGCCTTCAACTGTCATCATGGCATCCTCAATGACATCCGTCACAGAGAGCTCCATGACCTCAGGAGATGCGCCTTTCAGCGAAGCGGAAACAACAACGATGGGAAAATCCACGTCGGGATTTTCACTGATCCCCATTCGAGTGAATGAGATTCCACCAAAGATGATGAGCGAGGACATCAGCATCCACGCAAAAACAGGATGTCGAACTGAAAATTCAGAAAGGCTCACTGAACGGTCTCCCTCAGCAATCGAAGTTTTTCTTCAAGAAACAAAAGCTCATGAAGACTTCGATCCAAACTTCGCTTCGTTTCATAGTAAGTGCTCAACGACGACAGCACATCTAAATTGCTGACGAGGCCTAAGTCATACTGGGAGCTTTGCTCTTTGTAGGCTGCTTTCGAGAGCTCGACAGCCTTCTCGAGAGAGCGAAGCTCAGCGAGGCGGGCATTGTAGTTGGTCACGTCGTTTTGAATCTGAAGAGAGGTCTCGCGCTGAGCCTTTTGAAACTCCAAAAGAGCTTGGCGTTCCTTGGCATGCGCCTCGCGAACTTTGTTGATGCCCACCCCGCCCTGAAAGATCGGCAGCTTGGCATCAAAACGAATATCCCATTCTACATCCTGAAAAGTTCCCGTTCGCTTGAGGTAGTAGTTCCCCGACAAATCAGCGGTCGGAAGGTGCTCTCCCAAGCTCATCATCCGATTGTCTTTGGCGGCCTCGAGCTTGTGAGACTCGGCTTGAACTTTGGGGTGGGAGTTGCTGAAGCGAGACATCTCCTCAAGCGACACAGGAGATTTCAAGGGCGCAAATGTCGGCACTTTAAGTGAGGTCTTAAGTCCTGTAAGAAAAACCAGATTTTGAGTTTCAATGTCTCGCTGAGCCTCAAAGATTTTCATCTGTGACCTGAGGCTCTCAAGGTTAGCTTCAGCGCTTAGAACATCGCTTCGCTTTGAGCGACCCGTTTGGACGCGTGCCCGAAGTTCCGAGACGCGTTTTTCAAGCGCACTCTGACCCTCAGCAAAACTCTTAAGCTCCGCTTCCAGAGATAAAAACTTAAACAAGCGCGCTGCCACTTGCTCACGAAGCCTCAGTTTCTCAGCCTTCTGACCTTGGGCCTCCGATCGGAGAAGCTCACGCGCTTGAAACAGACCGTAGTATTCTCGAAAGCCCTTGAAGATGGGCTGAGTGCCTGTGATTTTGAAATTCGTAATCGCTCCTGCCAATCCCGAGGCAATCTGATCTTGTTTGGTTTTGCTAAACTCCAAGCTTGCCGTGGGAAAAATAGAACCGAGTGCTTGATAGTATCGAACGTTTGCCTGCTCAACCAGTGCGGCCTTTGAGCCCAACGACTCACTTTGAGTCTCGGCCATTTGATACAGCTCAGGGAGACTTTGAGCCTCAAGATTCAAACCAAATCCAACGGTAATCAAAGCTAAGAACAGGGGTCGCATCGTCGTTCCATTTTGTCGTTTCCAGGGTGCTCAAGGAAGTGAAATCGGATCGTATTTTCATCGCACAAAGCCAATCCAGGATTGCGTCAAATCTGCACTTTCCCGTAACGTAAAGCATGTATGGGTCTACTCTCTAGTCGTATTGAAACAAAGTCTTCAGACTTCAAAGCTAATCAGGAGTTTCATCTTCAGCTGGCTCGGCAGCTGCGCGATTTCAAGGAAAAAATTTTTCAGGGAGGAGATCCTGAACTTCGAAAAAAGCATGAATCTCGAAAAAAACTTTTTGTACGCGATCGCATTCAAAAGGTCTTAGATGAGGGCTCGCCCTTTTTAGAGGTGGGCGCATTGGCAGCGCATGAAATGTACAAGGGTGAAGCCCCAGGCGCTGGAATTGTGACGGGCATTGGTCGAGTGAGTGGGACGGAGGTCATGATTGTCGCCAATGATGCTACTGTGAAAGGTGGCACCTACTTTCCGATGACGGTCAAAAAGCACCTTCGAGCTCAGGAGATTGCGCTCGAGAATCGTCTGCCCTGTTTGTATCTTGTGGATTCAGGGGGAGCTTTCTTGCCCTTGCAGGCTGAGGTTTTCCCAGACCGAGATCACTTTGGACGTATTTTTTACAATCAAGCCCAGATGTCCGCGCGAGGCATTGCACAGCTTTCAGTCGTCATGGGCTCTTGCACGGCGGGAGGTGCCTATGTCCCTGCCATGAGTGATGAAGTGGTGATGGTGAGAAACCAGGCAACCATTTTTCTCGGAGGCCCCCCGCTTGTAAAGGCGGCGACTGGTGAGGAGATTGATGCTGAGTCTCTGGGTGGGGCCGATGTCCACACGCGAAAATCGGGCGTCGCGGATTTGATGGCTGAAAATGATGAGTCGGCTTTGATTTTGGCTCGTCAGATGGTGAAGAATCTGAATCTGAAAAAAAGAATCAGCCTGAAAACAGAGAAGCCGCGAGACCCAGTCTTTGATCCCTCGGAGATTTATGGAATTTTGCCTCGAGATCTTCGAACGCCTTATGATGTTCGTGAAGTGATCGCTAGACTCGTGGATGGATCAGAGTTTGACGAGTTTAAGCCGCTCTATGGCTCCACTCTCGTTTGCGGCTTTGCCTATCTGCACGGATATCCCGTAGGGATCATAGCGAACAACGGCGTTCTGTTTTCTGAAAGTGCGCTCAAGGGCACACACTTTATTGAGCTTTGCTGCCAACGAAAAATCCCACTTTTGTTTTTGCAAAACATCACAGGCTTTATGGTGGGCTCTCAAGTTGAGCACGGCGGGATTGCCAAAGACGGAGCGAAACTGGTTTCAGCCGTCTCCAATGCTGCGGTTCCTAAGCTCACGTGTGTTATCGGAGGAAGCTTTGGGGCAGGCAACTACGGAATGTGCGGCCGAGCATTTCAGCCCCGGTTCATGTTTATGTGGCCGAACTCCAAAATCTCTGTGATGGGAGGCGAGCAAGCCGCTCATGTCTTGTGGACGGTAAGAGGAAAGTCCGATCAGACAACCGAAAAGGATTTCAAGGCGAGCGTTCTTCAAAAGTACGAAACGGAAGGCAGTTGCTACTACTCCAGTGCGAGACTTTGGGACGATGGAGTGATTGATCCCCAAGATACTCGTCAAACGTTAGCACTCGCCTTATCAGCAACTCTCAACGCTCCGATTCCCGAAACTCAATTTGGCGTATTTAGGATGTGATTATGGATGTTTTGACTGAAACAAAATCAGCAGTTCTTACAGTCACTCTGAATCGACCTCAGACAAAAAATGCAATGACGGCTGATATGATGACATCTCTTCGGCAGATTTTTTCGAATGTTGGAGGTGAAATTCGGGCCGTCATTCTCAAGGGATCTGGAGATTTCTTCTGCGCAGGTGGAGATCTTCAGTGGATGAAGAGCTCGGTGGATAAATCTCCCGATGAGAATGAAAAAGACGCACTCAATCTGGCCAAGATGATTCGCGCCATTGACGAATGTCCTGTTCCCGTCATCACTCAAGTCAAAGGCGGTGCTTTTGGTGGAGGAGTGGGCTTAGTTGCGGCGAGTGATATCGTGATGGCCGATGATGATGCGCTGTTTTCACTTTCGGAGGTAAAGCTTGGTCTTATCCCAGCGACGATTGGACCGATTGTTTTGAGAAAGATTGGTTGGAGTGCAGCTCGGAAATATTATCTAACGGGCAAGCGCTTTAAGTCGGTTGAGGCCAAGTCAATTCATCTGATTCACGATGTTGCACCTGCGAGCACCTTTTTTTCGCTCACCAATGAGTATTTGCACGAACTCTCAAGCTCAGGTCCTCAGGCTGTGCGAGAGGCTAAAAAGCTTTTGCGCCAGATGAGTGGGAACGAGTTGTGGCGAGAAGATATTGCCGAGGTCACCTCGAAGGTTCTTTCAAGAATTCGTGTGGGTGCGGAAGCTCAAGAAGGTATTTCAGCGTTTCTCAATCGTAAAACTCCCAGTTGGAAGAGGTCTTTGACCGAGTCGTGATTGTTTACATCGCCAATCGAGGAGAAATTGCGCGTCGAGTGATTCGAAGTGCAAAGCGCTTAGGAATCAAAGCCGTCGTTGGCTACGCTGACTGTGATTCTGAAATGCCTTTTGTTCGAGAGGCCGGCGGCTCTCTTCCGCTCGGCGGCGATGAAGCTGCACAGACTTATCTGAATGTTTCAAAAGTGATTGAGGCAGCGAAGAAATTGCAGGCCACACATATTCATCCTGGATATGGATTTTTGTCTGAAAATGCTGCGTTTGTGGATGCGGTTACAGCAGCTGGGCTTCAGTTCATCGGGCCCTCAGCCAGGGCAATGCGACTTTTAGGAGACAAGATTGGATCGAGGCGATTTCTTAAAACTCTCTCTGTTCCCCTCCTGCCGTCCTACGAAGGGGATGATCAAAGTTCAGAGCGATTGCTCAAAGAGGCTGTGGCCCTGGGCTTTCCGCTGTTGATCAAGCCATCAGCGGGGGGCGGTGGAAAGGGAATGTACAAAGTCACTCACAAGGATGAGTTTTTGACATCCCTTGAGTCGAGCAAACGCCTAGCGAAAGCCGCCTTCAATGATGATCGAGTGTTTTTGGAGAAACTTGTTGAGCCCGCGCGCCACATTGAAGTTCAGATGCTCGCGGATCAGCACGGAAATATCCGAGTTTTTGGGGAACGAGAGTGCTCACTTCAAAGGCGGCATCAAAAGGTTTTTGAGGAATCTCCATGCGTGTTTTTGCCTGCGAGTGTTCGAGCTCGAATTTTGGAAGCTTCTCAGAAGTTGGGCAAAGCGGCCGAGTATTGCTCCGCAGGAACGGTGGAGTGGATTTGGGATGGGGCCGATGGAATCTACTTTCTTGAAGTAAACGCTCGGCTTCAAGTGGAACATCCCGTCACGGAAATGGTTTGGGGAGTGGATTTGGTCGAATGGCAGCTTCGCGTGGCGCAAGGAGAATCCATTGCCGATTTGAAAGCCGAGGCGAAAGGGCATTCCATCGAGGCTCGACTTTGTGCTGAAGATCCTGCGCAAGGATTTTTGCCAAGTGGGGGAAAGATTCACCGCTTGCGACTGCCCGAAGCGGTACGAGTTGATTTTGGATACTATGAGAAGAACTCTGTACCCCCGCATTTTGATTCGATGCTCGGCAAGATCATTGCCTTTGGCGGCGACCGAGAAGAAGCCATGAATCGTCTACAGTCTGCTCTTGAGCAAACGGTGGTCTTTGGTCCTGTGACGAATCGCGCGTATTTGATTCAGATTCTAAAAGACGTGCGAGTGCGACATGGTTTGATGTCGACAAATCTTCTGGCGGATATTCCCCATCGCTTTGATGCTGAGGGCGGACTTGAGCTGATTGCGCGACTGGGTCGAGGAGATTTTGTGAGTGCAGAGGCTGATGAGGATCTTGACTATGAATCCCCTTGGGGACGCACCCTTCGAGCCACTCAAGAGATCGATTTTGAGGATCATGGAGAGCTTCGCTATTTCCACACTCGATTTGCAGACTGGACAGTTCCAGCGCCTAAACGTGGCTCTGCCTCGAGTGTCGATTTAGGACCTATCGATCAAGGTAAGTTTTTAAAGAGCCCGATGCCTGCCAAGGTGGTGAAGGTGCTTGTGTCTCCTGCTGAGCCAGTGAAGGCAGGGCAAACCGTGGTGGTGCTCGAAGCGATGAAAATGGAACATCAGATTAAGGCCTCCGTCGATTCAAAAGTTTCTGAAGTAAAAGTCAAAGAGGGCGATTGGGTTCCCCATGATGCCGTTTTAGTTTGTTGGGAGAAGTCATGAGTGTGTTTTCGGATCAGGTCAAGATTGTCGAAGTCGGCCCTCGCGATGGACTTCAGAACGAAAAATCAGTTTTGTCTGTAGCTGATCGAGTCGAGCTGATCGAGAAGCTCGCAGCAGCGGGGTTGAAGTTTGTGGAGGGTGGGAGTTTTGTTTCACCCAAAGCGATTCCGCAAATGACTGATTCTGAATTGGTATGGGATAAGTCCAAACATCTCGAAATCGATTTAAGCTTTCTGGTTCCTAATCAGAAAGGTTTAGAGCGAGCGATGGCGGCAGGAGTTAAGTCCATCGCGGTTTTTACAGCGACCAGTGATGCGTTCACTCAAAAAAATATCGGGATGACTGTTAAAGACTCGCTTCATCTCTATGAGGATCTAATCCCCGCCGCCAAAGAAAAGGGCTTGAGGGTTCGAGGCTATATCTCAACGGCATTTGGATGTCCTTATGAGGGTGACCAAGATCCAAGGCGCCTTGTAAAGATGACTCGTCAGTTGTTGGACTTGGGGTGTTTTGAGGTTTCGATCGGCGACACCATTGGGGTGGCTCACCCGAAGCAGGTGAAAGACGTTTTTTTTGCTCTCCAGTCTGAGGTTGGGCTTGAAAGCCTAGCAGGACATTTTCATGACACTCGAGGCTGCGCTCTTCTCAATATCCAAACAGCACTCGATATTGGATTAAGGACCTTTGATTCATCCGTTGGTGGACTTGGTGGATGTCCCTACGCTGAGGGATCTTCGGGCAATGTGGCCACGGAAGAGGTGGCTTGGTTGTTGGAGGGTCAGGGCCTTCAGACGGGCGTGAAGCTTGAGGATTTACTTAAGGTCTCTGAATGGATTGAGGGCAAAGTGGGCCGTCCTTTGAAGTCCAGGCTGTATCTTTCGAAGCCCAAACGGTTTTTCTACTTTACCCAAGGCGCTTAACACCATTTAATGGAAGGCGAAAGGTTATCACTTATGGATGATCAACGAAATGACCGAAACGACCGAAACGACCGTAATGATCGAAACGATCGAGGATTTCAACGCCGCAATCGCTTCCGTGGAGGCCACGGACATGGACATGGCGGTGGGGATCGTCATGGGGGCCGTCAGCGCACCCAACGTCCTTTGTTGACGAGTGCGATCAATGGTTCTGGCTTAAGCCTTGTCGCTTTGGCGGTGGCTTTTCAATATCGAGTTGAGTTTCCCGATGCCGTGAAGTTCTTGGGATGGGCTGTGGTAGCTTTTACCCTGTCCTCCGTTGTTTCTTACTTCGCGCAGAGACTGCGTCCGCGATTTGTGGAGCTCATCTCTGACCTGTTCTTTTTGGGAGGCGCGGCGCTGGTCATTATGGCCGCCAACGTCTTATCCCCGATGTTCATGTAGTGGAGTTTGAGCCTCGTTGAAACTCATCGTCTTTGATTTAGATGGAACTTTGATTGATTCCAGGCGCTCTATTTTGGGCAGCATTGATTTCGCTTTGACTCAAGTGGGTCTTGAGCACTTTGAGATCGACCCCGAGCGAGCCGTTCAGCAGGATCTAGCCTCAACGATCAAACAGTCGGCAGCGCGCGGTGGCTACGGAATCTCTGAGGATTTGATCCGAAGATTTATCTCGGAGTATCGAGAGCATCATGCGCGTGAGCCCGAAGCTACGATGAAGCCATTTCCCTTTGTTCCAGAGGTGTTAAAGGCTCTTAAGTCGAGCTACGCTTTAGCGGTAGCAACCACCAAGCACACTGAGCAGGCCCAACATATTTTGCAGAAGCTTGAGTTGATTCAGTTTTTCGATGCTGTTCAGGGAACTGATCCGGGCATGAGATATAAGCCAGCGCCTGATATTTTGTTGGCGGTGTTAAGGCGGCTCAATTTTTCGGCAACCGATGCTCTTTATATTGGAGATACCGTCCACGATATGACGGCGGCCAAAGCGGCAGGAATGCGGGCTGTTGCCGTTTCGTTTGGCTACAGTCGAAAAGAGGATCTTTTGACCGCTGAGCCTCATGGTTGGATTCATGATCTTGTTGAGCTCAAGACGCCTGAGCGACTGTTTGCCTAATTGGGCCCTCTTGTTCCGGCGGCCAAAGAGCTTGTCCTCACCCCAAAATTGACCTAGTTTTCTCAGCACGATGTTCCCGCTCGGATGGCGGAACTGGCAGACGCGCAGGTCTCAGAAGCCTGTGGGGGAAACCCCGTGGAGGTTCAAGTCCTCTTCCGAGCATTTTTTCAATACTTTCTCAAACTATTGTCTCGGGTAGAATCAGGTGATGTTTTTTCGTCCTCACATTGAAGCGTTCTTTGATCAGGAGACCAAGACCCTCACTTATGTTGTCTTTGACCCAAAGACGCTCGACGCGGTCATTATTGATCCTGTTTGGGATTATGATCTCGCGTCATCTGTGCTTTCGAGCCAATCGATCACTCCAGTGATTGGCTTTGTGGAATCAAAAAAACTACGAGTGCACTATGTGCTTGAGACCCACGCTCATGCGGATCACATCTCGGGTGCTCAGCTTTTGCGGCAGCGTTGGCCAGGATTAAAAGTGGGAATTGGAGAAAACATTCGAGAGGTTCAGAAAGTATTTAAGGCCATCTATCATTTGCCGGAGACGTTTGCCATCAATGGAAGTCAGTTTGATCTTCTGCTCAATGAGCAAAACGTCTTGAAGGCTGGATCTCTAGAGATCAAAACGATTTTTACACCAGGCCACACTCCCGCTTGCTCAACCTATTTGATTGGCGATGCGGCGTTTGTAGGAGATGCGATTTTTATGCCTGATTACGGAACGGGACGTTGTGATTTCCCCTCCGGAAGTGCCGATGAGCTTTACACATCGATTCATGAGAAGCTTTTTAAATTGCCCGATTCGACCAGAGTGTTTGTGGGGCATGATTATCTGCCAGGCGGTCGAGAATTGGCTTATGAGACAACAATGGGCGAAGAAAAAGAAAAGAATATCCAGCTTAAGCAGCAAACGACTCGCGATGAATTCATCCAGTTTCGTACCAGCCGCGACAAGATGCTTTCAGCGCCGCGGCTTTTGTTGCCAAGTATTCAAATGAATATTGATGCTGGTCGACTTCCAATAGCAGAGAAGAATGGAACTGCTTATCTTAAGATCCCCGTTTGGCTCAAAAGTTAGTGGCCTTGAGCTTCAATTTCCAAAAGGTCTTCTCGATAATGAGGAAAATCATGAAACTTAAGTTTCATCAATTGGATGATGTTTTTCATCCTTTGAGAGATCCGAGTCTCTG
>JBEIHI010000078.1:0-9719 GCA_040381435.1 Bacteriovoracaceae bacterium
CATGAACTGCTTAGGAATGGATCGACCCCGAATATAAGTCAGAGCTTCAATCTCAACTTCTCCAAACTCCATGATCGTCTTGTAAGAAATTCGTCTCTCACGTCCTGATTGCTTGGATGAAAGTAAGAACTCAAAGTTGTCATAAATCGGCTGCATCCACGGACGAAGCTTTTCTTCCAGCTCTCCAGGCAACGCACCTAAATCCCGGCCCAAAGGAAAGATTGATCGAGAGACCAGCAATTTGTTGTAGGCATTCTCATCCAGCACCTTGGTAAGACCCGCCGCTAACGCCAACATCGTCTTTCCCGTACCGGCCTTTCCCACCAAAGTGACTAACGGAATCTCATCATTCATAAGAGCGTCGACGGCGAAGCGCTGTTCTTTGTTTCGAGGCTGAACACCCCACAACCCCTTGGGCAGCTCCAGAATGGGAACAATCTTCTCTTGTCGAGCGTCCCACTTTCCTAAGCCAGTATTTTTTTCATTGTCTTTGTCCTTCAGGAAAAAATACTCATGAGGATGAGGCTTGAAATCCATCTGAGTCAGCTGAAGCTCACGGCGCTTGTAAAAGCTCATCAGATCATCCGATGAAATCTTCAACTCCCGCTCACCTGTGTAGAGCTCAGAAACGTCGACTTTGATCTCGGCCTGATAGTCTACCGAGTGAATTCCGTAGACATCAGCACGGACTCGAAAGTTCACATCCTTAGTAACCAGGACCACTTTTTTGTGCGCCTTTTTGAGATCAATCGCGCACATCAGAATCTGAACATCAGCCCCCTCGGCCATTCGAAACATTTTTTCAACACCGGCGGAGGGATCTCGAACCACTACGCGAAGTTCACCAGGAACTTTACGGGACTTAGTCGGGAAAAGCTCATCATAAGCCACTTGGAGCGGGACTCCGGTCGACAAGCTTCCATAGCGTCTCAAGGCATCCATCGTTCGAACGAAAGTTCGAGCGTTCTTTCCCACTTCATTCAGATCTCTCTTAAAGCGATCAACTTCCTCAATGACCTGAATCGGAAGCACAACATAGTTGTCGCCAAACACGAAAAGCGCATTGGGATCATGCAAGACAACGTTTGTATCGATGACAAAGTGCTTCTTTCCCTGAGTTGATGAATCTTCGTCCCCAATTTCAACAATCTTATGAATCTGTCCCACTCAATTCTTTGTACCGTTTAAAGACCCCTCCAAGCAATCAAAAGTCTTTCATGGGACAGAATCTCAAAGCTCTGGTAAACTTGTTCAATGAGTGGCGATGATTCATGGAGGATCGCGCGCCCTCCTGAGGCTGTCGATCCGATTGAGTTACAAATTCAGCAAGAGATCGAAGAGTTCTTGAGAGATCTCGTCCTCGAGTTTCCCTTCCATGCTGTTTTTGATTGCCTCAGAAGATACGAAATCAAAGAGCGATTAGGCCAAAATATTTTACCACTTCCCCACCGAAAAAGCTCAGGCGAGGATTCTAAGGAGATTCGCGCTCGAATCGAAGCCATGCTCGAGAGCTTGCACTCGCACTTTGGATCCAAGTACTCGAATCAAATCCAAGAGGCTTTTCGTTACTACACCGAAACAACACGCGATTAGTGACGCAAAAAAAAGAGCCCGAGATTGCTCCCGGGCTCTTTGAAGAATCAGTACTGAACAACTGAGGATTAGTAATCCATACCGCCCATGCCGCCCATTCCAGGAGCGCCACCAGGCATTGCAGGAGACTTCTTCTCAGGCTTCTCAGCGATCATGACTTCTGAGGTCAAAAGCAATGAAGCGACGGAAGCAGCGTTTTGAAGAGCTGATCGAGTCACTTTGGTAGGATCGATCACGCCAGCTTTGATCAAATCTTCATAGGTCTCGGTTGCAGCGTTGAAACCAAAAGCACCTTTTTCGTTCTTCACTCGATCAATCACGATGGAACCATCAACGCCCGCGTTTTGGGCAATTTGACGAAGAGGTTCTTCGATCGCGCGTCGAATGATCTTCACGCCAAAGGCTTGCTCATCGCTCAACTTGAGGCCTTCCAAAACAGGAATTCCTCGAATCAAAGCAACTCCACCACCAGGAACAATTCCTTCTTCCACAGCAGCGCGGGTCGCATTGAGGGCATCCTCAACTCGAGCTTTCTTTTCTTTCATTTCGGTTTCAGTAGCGGCACCGACGTTGATGACGGCCACGCCGCCAGCCAACTTCGCCAATCGCTCTTGAAGCTTTTCACGATCATAATCAGAAGTTGTATCTTCGATCTCTTTTCGGATTTTCTTCACTCGAGCTTCCACTTCGGCTTTCTTGCCAGAACCTTCAACAATCGTGGTGTTTTCCTTATCAACCACAATTCGCTTGGCTCGACCCAAGCGCTCAACGGTCACGGCCTCAAGTCGCTCACCCATCTCTTCAGAAACCATTCGGGTTCCGCAGAGAATAGCGATGTCTTCGAGCATGGCCTTGCGTCGATCTCCAAAGCCAGGGGCTTTGACAGCGCAGCACTTCAAGGTCTTGCGGAGGTTGTTCACAACCAAAGTTGCCAAGGCCTCACCTTCGACATCTTCACAGATGATCAAGAGAGGTCGGCCCGATTGAGCAACCTTCTCAAGAATAGGAATCATGTCTTTAAGGTTTGAGATTTTCTTCTCATAAACAAGAACATAAGCATCCTCGAGGATCGCTTCCATTCTCTCAGGATCGGTAATGAAATAAGGCGACAAATAGCCACGATCAAATTGCATACCTTCGACAAGATCCAATGTGGTCTCCATCGACTTTGCTTCTTCAACAGTGATGACGCCTTCTTTTCCAACTTTGACCATCGCTTCGGCAATGATGTCACCGATGTCTTTGTCACCGTTGGCAGAAATAGTTCCAACCTGAGCAATTTCAGTTTTGCTCATATTGCAAGGCTTGGAGATTTTCTTGAGCTCGGTCACAACTGCGGCAACGGCAGAGTCAATCCCGCGCTTCAAATCCATAGGATTGTGACCAGCGGCCACGAGTTTTGAACCTTCGCGGAAAATCGCTTGGGCCAAAACAGTCGCGGTTGTTGTTCCGTCTCCAGCAACATCGGATGTCTTGGAAGCCACTTCCTTGACCATCTGAGCACCCATGTTTTGGAATTTATCTTCGAGTTCAATTTCCTTGGCGACCGTGACACCGTCCTTGGTGATCAAAGGTGAGCCAAAAGATTTTTCGATAATGACATTTCGTCCCTTAGGACCAAGAGTCACTTTGACAGCATTCGCCAAAGCATCAACGCCTTGGAGGATGGACTGCCGACCAGTTTCGCTAAAATGAATTTCTTTAGCTGCCATATTTTATCTCCTTAATTTGATAACTTATTTTTCTAAGACACCGAGGATGTCATCTTCGCGAAGAATCAGATGCTCTTCCCCATCAATTTTGACTTCCGTGCCAGAATACTTACCGAACAAAATACGATCGCCCTTCTTCACTTCAGGCGTCACTTTGGAACCGTTCTCCAAAATCTTGCCGTTTCCAACAGCCATGACTTCGCCTTCCATGGGCTTTTCTTTAGCGCTGTCAGGAATAAAGATACCGCCTTTGGTTCTCTCTTCCTCAGCAACTCGCTTAACTAGTACTCGATCCTGTAAAGGTCGAATTTTCATAGGGAACTACCTCCTCAAATTTCAGTTTCAATTGGGGATTCCACCACTTATTCAGCAATGAAGTCCCTCAACTCGTAGTCGTTAAACTCTTGTCGAGCAAGCTAGGATGCAGTCTTTCATTGTCAAGAGAGACGCCCTTAGAAAGATCGGCCCAGAGGCTCGGGTGCTTTACTTTTGGCCAGTAATTTCAAATAGTTAGGAGAGCATATACGTTTTCAAGCAGGCGTTAACGAATTGCTCAAGCATCTGACGCCTGTCCTCCGAAAGATTGAGGAAACGAATCGCCATTCCCGATACGTGAAAGCGGTTCACCCCCACGAAATAGGGAATCGCATAAACGACCTCCCCTTCGGCCTCAATTGGATTCGGCTGACCAGGAATGAAGACCTTGAGCTTAACCCAGGTGCCGGCGACCGGGGGATTCATATCTCGAATGAAAATGCCATCCCTCGATAAAGTAAATGAGGTCGATGTGAAGGATCGGCCGTGGAAGTCATAAACTAACGGCACACGAACCATCGTCCGAGGGCTCTTACGCTCATCCAATTTAACTTTGGGAATCACAAGCGACTGAACAATATAAATAAGCTCTTCCTGACTAATGCCCTTGTTCACAACACACGTCACACCCAACTGACGCAGCTGCTCTTTTAAGCCCGGCGTCAAAGGCACATCGTGGAAAAGCAAAATAGGACACTTCAACTCATTCCTCTTTTTTAAATCCAGGAGCAGCTGCCACTGCTGCGGATCCCGATTGAGAGAGAGCATCACAAGAGCCATTTCTTCCGACTCTTTTTGTAACAAAGCTCTAACGTCTTTCTCTGATCGAACCCAGCTCAAATGATACTTGGGATCATTAAGCATGTTTTCCACAATACGAGCGAAGAACTCTTCCGCCTCATACAGCACCACATGAAGACGTCGCTTTTTGTTTAAATTCCCACGAGCGACCTTCAGGAGATCATCAAAGCTCGACATCTCCGAAGACCATCCGGCAAATCCGCACTTTGAAAGACCAAGTCCTACGAGTTTGCGTCCTAGCTCATCAAGACTCTTTTCATCAGACTCAAAAGACAAAATCGCCAAACCATCTCGGCCCATATCAAAGAGGGCATCTGTCGGCTTTAGCAATCCACCCACTTTTGAAATCATTTCACTACGCTGAGCCATGACTTCCTCTGAGGAAAACAAACTCAGTTCGTCAGGCAGATCAATAACTGCTAAATGGAAAATCCGCCCCGCCAATCGAGCACGCGGGATCTCAATTTGAACCACGCTCTCCAGTGAAACAGCAGGATGAACGAATCGACTCTGCAACGCCCCCTCAGAGACTGAGCTCGCAATAGGGCTTGAAAGCTCGGCAACAGGGTTTGCCATCTCGGTGAGAACTGGTGCCTCCGTAACAACCGGCACTTCAGCCGCGGGGAGATTTTCAGTCTCTGGCGCTGAGGAAAAGTCCCCCACAGGAATCGGAATCGCGGGCAAGTCGGGCAAACTGATTTTCATGAGAGGATCCGTATCCTCTACCTGTCCACCCTTTGCCTTTATCTCGTCTTTGATTTTCTCCACCTCAGGTCGTGCAGCCTTTTGCCTCTTCACTCGCTCCATGGCCTTAGAGAGCTCCTCTTCAACGAGTGAGATATTCTCAAATGGCTTCGCCAAAAGAGAGGTCGCACCAAGCTCCATCGCTTGCTGAGCAATCTCGCCAGACGGATAAGCCGTCATGACGATCACTTCTGGTGTCCTCTGCAAAGCGACCATATCCCGAATCATTTCAATTCCAGTGACACCAGGCATATGCACATCGGTGAAGACAATGTCCACAGGCTCACGGCTCAAAATCTGCATCGCCTCTGATGGCTGAGAGGCCGTAAGAACTTGAGTGCCCGGGACACCGGACATCACATCCTTTAGCAAGTGAAGAATCGTAGCGTCATCGTCGACAATCAAAACACGACAAGGATCGACGACTTGCTGAGAGACGTTTGACGTATCAGGCGCCTGACTCATTTTTCATACCTCCACCTGCAACAGAAATCTCGGCTTGCGCAATCTCCTCTTTCTTGGCGGTCTCATACGCTGAATCAATAGACTGCATGAGCGCCTTCAGAGCTGAGTCGTCTTCACCCAAAGCCTTCACTTCAACCTGAGCGATGAGTTGGCTTGGATCTGGTAAATCCTCTCCAAAGTCTACAACGTCAGCCAAGGTCGTCTTGGGAACAGCTTCAATCACCGGCTCAACAACCAAAGAGTTCGGCTGACTCACCGAGATTGAATCATAACTAACAACTCGATTTCGACCTGCTGACTTCGCCGCATACAACGCCTGATCCGCCTTCTCAATGAGCTCTGCCGCTTCAAGCGCATTTGAAGGATATGAAGCAACACCCACACTTACCGAGACACATCCCAGCGGCTGCTTCTCCGCGTGAAGAAAACTGTGCGCAGCGACAGCCTCCTGAATTCGCTTTGCTTTGATGAGCGCGCCATCAAGAGGAGTGAAAGGCAGCATCAAGATGAACTCCTCCCCTCCGTAGCGAGCCAAGATATCTGACTCACGGTTTCCGATCTCATTGGCAAGTAAATGGGAAAGCTGTCGAAGCAATTCGTCACCCGCAGGATGACCATTTTGATCATTGTATTTCTTAAAATGATCGACATCCAACAACACGATGCTCAAGGAGCTTTCCTGTCGCTTGGCTTGCGAGAGTTCTTGGCGCAAGCGCTCCTGGAAATAGCGGTGATTATACAGCATCGTAAGTCCATCTCGATTGGCCAAGCTCACCCAGCGAGCGTGCATTCGAACTTTTTCATAGGTCGTTCGAACTTCCTGCATCAAGAGATCAGGTAGACCATCAGATACGGAATCGAAAACGAGAGCATCGGAGCAAGCACCCTCATACTCTAGGCGAACGACCTTCCATGCAGCGTCTGCCTGCGCGGGAAATGCAACCTCAAGATCATCCCCTTCAACGAGTTCAGGAAGATTCGATGAATCGGGTGTGGCAGCCACCCGCTTCCAGCCCGACTCCAAGCGCTCATACCAAGCAGCCTGGGTATTAGGCTTCTGTTGAAGTTTGGGAAGCTCCGATAGAACACAACTTCTCAACGCTTCTAAATCGAGGATTCCATTAAGTTCACGAGTTGCCTCAAAGAGAAGCTTTAGATTCAAGGTTGCACCCTTGAGTCGCTTCATGAGTTCAGCATTTTGCTGCCTCAATAAAATCTTTTCTGCGACCTGAGTCATTTTCTTGGGAACAATCGCAATATCATCAAAGGGCTTATTCAAATAGTCATAGGCCCCGCTCTTGATGGCCTGAACCGCCGTTTCCAGTGAAGCATTGGAGGTCATGATCAAAACCTCCGTATGAGGAGATCTTTTCTTAACTGCTTGTAGCAACTCAATCCCCGACATTTCAGGCATATTGATATCGGTCATGACCACATGAAAATGAGATGCCGCAAGCTTTTCAAACGCGACCTTTCCATTCTCCGCTGTCTCGACAAACCAACCATCATCTTTGAGAGCTATCGAGATCATCTCACGAATGGAAGGCTCATCGTCCACAACGAGGACTCGGACGCGAGATTTGTCGAACTCAAATTTTTTAATATCTGCCTGCATTATTCATCTACGCTACTTTTATCTGCTCATTTGAGGGTGCCTGATCAACATCAGCTGGAAGAGTAATCTGGAATGTCGTTCCTCGACCGATTTCACTATCCACCTCAATGACCCCGCTATGATCTTTCACGATTCCCAAGGTTACCGAGAGCCCAAGCCCCGTTCCCTTGCCAGCTCCCTTTGTGGTAAAGAAAGGTTCAAAGATTCGAGACTTCACTTCGGCAGACATCCCAGGACCAGTATCAGAGACAGCCACAGTCGCCTTTTTCTGATCTGAGTCAAAGGTTGTGGAGATAGACAGACTCCCTTTATTTTCCATCGCCTGCTGAGCGTTCAACATCAGATTCATCATGACCTGCTGAAGCTGATTCGGATTACCCATCATCCAAATCGGAGCTCCCTCGAGCGCAAAATTTTGCTGAATCTTGATTCCTGAGATACTGATTTGGTGCTCCACCAGCTTCACCGAATCCCGAATGGTCTTGTTGAGATCCATCTTCGACATCTCGGCCTTTTCCTGACGGGCAAATCGCATCAGATTCTCGACGATTTCCTTACACCGCACGGTCTCTTTCTCAATGATATCCAGATAAGGAGAGACCTCGGAATCTGCGGGAAGCTTCTTCTTAGACATTTGAGCGTAACCCAAAATCCCTGCGAGAGGGTTCTTCACTTCATGAGCAATCCCGGCAGACATTTGACCGAACGCAGACATTTTTTCCGACTGAATCAATCGTGATTTCGCGCGGTCGATCTCCTCTTCTCGGGTTTTTAAATCAGCAAGCATTTTATTGAACACAGCACCGAGTCGCCCGATTTCATCCTTGGACCTCACCTTAACCTGCGCTGAAAACTCTCCCTTACCAACCCTCTCCATGTAGCGAGTCAGTTCCGACAACGGCGAGATAAACGAGCTGGCAAGAAAGACAAGCAAGTTCACCATAAGAATCAGAACAATGAAGGTAATGATGAGCGCCTGATTCTGGACTGACTGCTCAGTCTTCTTGATCACACTCGCTGGCTCCTGCATCACGAGTCCCATGCCCCCACCCTCTTTCAAACTAAAGAGAGACGTCAGTTGAGCGGGCCGATCTCCGTATTCAACGGTGATAAATCGGTTATCCCCCGGATTGAGATTGCGAATCAGCTTCAACACGTTCTGATCTGAAAAGCTAAGTTCACCAGGATCCCATGACTCCTTGGTGGAAAGAAGAACGTTGTCATGAGAATCGATCAAAACAAGGTCTTGTCCTCGTCGACCTTTCACAACCTCCATAAGTCGATCCAATCGAAGCTCTGCGAGAACGATGAATCTCCTTCCAGTCGCGATTCCACCGTCGAAGCTCGTTCCCAAAATGAAGGTGGGATAAAATGTTTTGACGGTGGAATTTAAAGCAACCCAGGATTCGTCCGACACTGTCTTTAACTGCAGCTCATCAACAAGCTTTTCTGTCCCTTTGAATCCGAGGAGATCATCTGTCTGAATACCCATCTCACCGATGAAAACCTCATTCGACCACTCAAAATATTTCTTCTGAGTCACATCTACGAATGCTATCCAAACGAGATCAGGAAAAAGTTCGGTGTTGATGACGAAATCAGGCTTTTGGGACCATGACTTGAAGATCAACTCTAAGTCTCTTCGATAGTCTTGGACCTGATTCACAACCGTGCGCGAGACGACCTCGGATAACTGTCGATTCACGGTACGAACTTGATCCCGACTTGCTTCACGAACAATCGAAAGACTTGAAATGATGACAGCTCCAAGGCCAGCCAAGGCAACGGCTACCACCCCGAGAATAAGTTTCACTCGAACGCTGTTCACGTATTCCCCCCGAATTAAGACTCTCTATTATTATAGCGGGAATCGGCATTTCCGCGCGGTGGCGAAAACAGCCAAAAAATCTGGGGATTTCAGCAACTTAGAAAGTAAAGGCAGGCCGATGGCGATTGAAAGGGAATGAATTGCTTTGATTGGGAGAGAGTCTCTTTCGAGACTCCCTCCCAAAAAGCATATGTGGAGTATGATGGGTAAAAAATTCTTAACCGAATCTGAGCAAGCTGAGTGCAGTTTGTGCAGACACGTTGGCCTGTCCAAGAACCGCGACACCTGCTTGTTGCAGAATCTGAGCTCTTGTGAGTTCAGCGGTTTCAACGGCGATATCAGCATCTCGAATCTGAGATTGAGCGGCTGAAAGGTTTTCAGACGTAATCGAGAGGTTCGCAATCGATGTCTGAAGTCGGGACTGAATAGCTCCCAATCCGGCTCGCAAGTTGGTCAAGGTTCGAATCACTGAGTCCGTAATGGCCAAGGCATCCGCAGCACCACTCTGACTTGAGATGTCCACAGAGTCCAACGCGGTGGCATTCGAGACCTCAACAGTCCCAGCCACAAAACCAAGAGACTGACTCACGTTCGATCCAGCGACTTCGATCTCCTCAGAAGCTCGAAGCTGAACGGCACCCGTTCG
>JBEIHI010000079.1:0-9657 GCA_040381435.1 Bacteriovoracaceae bacterium
ATCCACAATCATCGTCAAGACCTGATCCGTCTGATTGTGAACATCTGGCACCAGACTCACGCCACAAAAATCAGGAAGAGTAATAGCATCCGTTTGAATACTACTTCGTATGGTGGCCATCTCGAAAATTCGCTGAGAAAGAACATCTTCTAGGGATTCCAAAGGTGAGGCGACGAGATCACCATTCGGATTCGGCTCATCAGAAGGCTTTCGAAGATAGTCCACAACAGCTTCCTCGAGTGGACCCGCCGAGTCCGAGACTGAGCGACGAACATAATCCAAACCTTCTGTTTTCACTTTCTGAGATAAATTCTCGAGACGAGGATTAGAAACAATCTCTGCGATCGGACGAATTCCTCCGGTCCCTTCAATCGTATCTCTCGCCTCGCGAATCACTTCGCGCTCGGCAAGCTGCCGAACCGTCAATCCCGATTCGTCGATCACAAAGGACCCAACGGACTCATCCCACGGAAGATCTTCCTGAACTTTCTCAAGTTGAGAAAGAACTCTGCCTTCTGCTTCTCCCATCAATCCCAGATTTACCGTTTCGGGATCAATAAATTCGATATGTTGACTCCCGAATGGATTTCGACGAATGGCTTCCCAAGCCTGATCACTCATCTCGCCTTGCTCTTTGAGCTTTCTTCGTCGAACCAAATCCCCATTCAGCTCTTCAAAGAGCGTCTCTGGAAGCTCGCGCTGAATATCCTTGATGGAGTCCTTTACCGCCGAGCGAAGCATGCTTTCAACTTCCTCCTGCTCGAGGGACCATGCCTTAGCCGCAAGAGCCCAGGTTCCTGCGCTCACGGCAGCATTGCCCACTGCACCCAAATCAACTCTAGGACCAATCACATAAGACCAGAGCAAGGCCGGAACTCGAGCTGATGTGGATAAGGTTCCTTTCATTCCCGCGGGCGCTACTCCTCGAATAACAGGAGCGCCATTTCCCGACTCAGGAATCTTATAGTTCTGTAGCACCTCTTCAAGATTCCAGGTTTCCGGAACCATGACCAAAGATCCTAGCTTTGGATCACGGACCAATTTCATTTTGAGTTTCACTCGCTGGAGCTCAGACCTTTCGGCCACAAGAGAGAAGTCAATGGAGGCAACACTGCCCTGGGCTGATCCAATTTTGGAAAGGCTTAGATCAATAGTCTTGGGAAGCTGGACTTCACATTCAAAATCAAAAAGAGAATTGGTCTTCAGGAGATCGAAACCAACTCCCTGAGGAATGAAGCTATAACCGACAGGTGGACGAGGCCCTCGACCAGGCTTGACCTGACACTTCATATCGCCCTCGGCCCCAATATCAAAGCCAGTCACCTTGTAGCTGTATCCCATATCTCCTGCAAAGGCTGGCAACTTAGCACCCTGAATCTGCTCAACCTGGCGCTCAATCTCCGTCAACAACGTGCCTTCAAAGTTATTCAAGAACTCATCACCCAAAACAAACTGATGAGCCTCAACGATTTTATCGAGCTGGAGTAGGAGCTGCTGATTGAGTGGTTTCGGCGACTGCGGGCTCAAGTGAATCTCTGAAGCTTCGTTCCACCGAAGAGCAACATCGGCGATCTTCACATCATCCAAAAACGGAAGATCAACCTTGAGACGGGATGAATCAATGCGAGGAGTCCCATCACTAAATACAAGCGGAACCTCAAGACTTCCCCCTTTACTTGGCAACCAAAGATCATCTTCAAACTCCCGCGTCTGAACTTTGACCCGAGCCTGAACATCTTTGCCTTGCAACAGATTCTTTCCATACAACTGAGAGATAATCTGCTTCAGCACAGGATCACCGACCGTTCCCATCCAGTCGGGGGGCAACTCAAACGTCTTGATTTGAAAAATCGCTTCGAATTCAGGATGGGGCTCAAGATAGGCACTGGCTTTTTTGTTCTCGAAGTCCACATTCACGTTGATTTTTTCAAGCGATAGAGGAATCTGCGAAACAGCTTCAAGCACCAAACGCTTTTCAGTGCGAGCACGCTCAATTCTCTCTCGAACCTCCGGAAGATCTGCATGCAAGTGGGGAATCAATTCACCGTTTATGCCTCTCTCCATCCAGACAATCACCGTCTCCCGACGTGCATCGAGCTGTGCTTTGATCTCCCGCTCAATCAACGAGGAATTGGAATCAATATCATTACCCAGCAAACCCCCGAATGTACGAGTCTGCATGAGGGTTCGAACAAATGAGTAGAATCGATGTTCCTGCAGAAACTCACTGACAAGTGCCTGTGAGTCAGGTTCAGAAATCAAAACATCTTTGAACGTGGAGTTCCACTGAGATAGGTCTAGTTTGAAAATTCTTTTAGAATCCTTCGTTCCAAAATTCTCCGTGAGGGTCCCTTCCAAAACAAAATCAGCAGGGCGATCAAACTTTAGCGAGGCCGGAGCCTTGAGACGAGTATCTTCCGTTGGCATCGGAAAAGTCGTTCCTCGACCTGAGTCTGGATCGACCTCAAGGATTTCAAGACCTGAAATCTCGAGAATCTGAATCTCTGGCTGAGCTATCAGCTTTCCTTCAAACTGAATGAGAGATTGTTTGTTATCTGTAGGCTCAAATTTGACATTGATACTCTTGGCGTGGGGCAGAACCTTCAGCTTGAAACTGATTCGAACACTCAGGTCGTTTAGACTCTCCAGGAACTGAGTCCAATCGCTTTTAAGCTGCGCATCATCTCTCACCATCTTCATGAACTCGGACTTTCGATCTTTCAAAAGACTCGCCAGTGGAATTTCGACGAATTGTGTCCGGGTAAATCCCTGATCGAGCTCAAGCATCTGTGTTTTGATTTGCTCTTCGATTTCAGGAGTGATGGCGTGCAAGAAGGGGGGTAGAAGTTGGTTCTTCAGCTGCTCTCTCTTGATCGTCATTTCAACGGGCGACTGTGCCGAGACCCAAACGGGAGCAAAAACGGGAGCAAAGAGGAGCAAAAGGGCCCAAAGGCCATGAGGACGCAGTCTTGGCACAAAGATCTTTGTGGTGCAATTTGCAGGCCAGACAGCACCTTGAACACGTAGTATAAGGCATTGAAACTATTTGCTTTTTCTGAATTGTCGGAGCCCCCTCTTCTGATCCAACAGAGACTGCGGTAAAGGAGTCCCAACTCTGCATATGAAAACAGCGATTGTAAGCATTGGATTCCTCGTTATTTCTGCCGTTTATGCCGTTTCTGCGGTCCATGCGGAGCCCCTCAAGCTCACGCTCAGTCTCTCCGTCGCCGGCGAAGAAGCGCCCGCTCAATTGGACGATCAGTCCAAAGCAGCATGGACTCGCCTATCGCTCATTCCCACACGAGCACAGATCTTGAGAAAAACGAGTGATGAGATTACTTTTACGGACCCCGCAATGCTTTCAAAAGCCTTCGCGGTGATTCACAGCGAGCTACTCTTTGATCCCACCACCAAGGAAGGACAAGAAGTAGGGCCCAGTCGATCCCAGCTCATCAAGTTTAGAAAAAACATCGAAGAGCTCAAGGTGAGTAGCAATCTCGGTGAAGATCAACGAAACCAACTTCGTCTCATGGGTTCCGCATACAACGTGTTCCAAAACCATGAGCTCAATCAGGTCTTCTTTTTGAGATCTCGCTTTTGCAAAACAAATTTTGAGGAAAACTCCTCAGACTGCTCGATCGTGTTTCCCGCTATTCAACCCCTTGGCAGAAAGCCGTCGAACATCTCTTACGTGAAGGTTCGCGTGTTCATTGAAGGAAAGATCTCATCGATTGACTTGAGCCGTCTGCCCACGGAAATCCTTCAGCAAAAAGACGAGTTTCTGAAAGAAAACACTCGCGAAACCACCACAACAACTCCCGATGAAACCGAGTTGCGCGGCTATTTTCTCTATGCCAATTATCACTTCGATGCTGCGACCGAAGCGGCAGATGCCGAAACGCCCAATCCGAAAAAATTTGAATGGCGCTTTGCCTTGAGCCAAGTTCAGGGACGCCTGGCTTTGCTTGCCGGAAACTACATCATCGAACGAGAGATTAAATTCTCAGATGATAAAACAGTTCTCGAGCGAGCAACCGTCTCGCTACCCTGGGGAAAACTTCTTCGCGATGATCCTCTGCTTGACGAACAAGACATGATTCCTTGGAAAGAAATCACGAACTAAAAAATCCTGAATCCTTAAGCCCCTTAAGTCGTGCCCACAAATCTTTTTTGAGTGGCACGGAATCAATCAGCTTTCCAATCACTTCTGTTTTGATGATCTTCTCTGCTTTGATGATTTGCTCTCCGTGCACATCGTGAACGGGAAGGTCTCCAAAGAAAATCCACAGTCTTGCCGCTTGAAGATCTTGAGGCGATGATAGCAGATAGTCTTGAGCGGAGAGACTCATCGCCTTCGCAATCGAATCAACGAAATCTCGATTTCTGCGCTCTTCGGGAGCAGAGCCGCTCGCTTCCGCTACAAAAACAACCTTCAGTGAAGACTGAATCTCACGCGGGACCCAGCGATTTCCACCAGCGAGCTGTCTCTCCAAAGCCTCTAGAATTCCTGCCACCAAAGCACTGAAGCAGCTGGCCTCGGCCTTTGTCCAAGGGAATCGTATTACTTGGAAAATACCTGCGAAAACGATAGCTTATGAGCGTGAAAAAGAACTTTCTTTTTACTCCTGGTCCAACTCCCATTCCTGATCGAGTTCTCAAAGTTCTCAGCGAACCTGCGATTCATCATCGAGGAGATGAATTCAAGGCCACGCTCAAAGCTGTCCAACCAGGGCTTCAAAAACTTTTTGGAACAAAACAAGATGTGATGATTCTTACGGCCTCCGGAACGGGAGGAATGGAAGCAGCGGTTACCTCGCTCTTCTCACCGGGCGACTCAGTTCTTGTGGTAGATGCCGGCAAGTTCGGCCAGCGATTTTCGAAGCTGGCCTCAGCGTTTGGGCTGAAAGCGGAAAGTCTCAAGATCCATTGGGGCCAAGCCGTTTCGGCGGATCAAGTGCTCCAATCTCTCAAGCCCTCGCATAAGGCTTTGTTCATTCAACACAGCGAGACATCGACGGGAGTCCTGCATCCACTTCATCAGATTTTGCCACGGGTTCGAAAAGAGTTTCCCGAATGCTGGATTGTCGTTGATGGAATCACTTCGATTGGTGCGATGGAGTTTAAGATGGATGAGTGGGGTGTCGATGCGGCTGTGACGGCTTCACAAAAAGCATTGATGCTACCTCCGGGACTTGCGCTTGTGAGCCTGAGTGCACGCGCGGAAAAGGCGCTCGACTCCGCACGTCTTCCGAAGTTTTACTTTGATTTGAAACGAGAGCTTACGAGCCTTCGCAGCCAACAAACTGGTTTCACACCGGCGACTTGCTTGATTCAAGCTCTTAGAGAAAGTCTCAGTATGCTTGAGGAAGAAGGCCTCTCAAAAACGTATGAACGTCATCAACAACTCGCTGAGGCCACTCGCGCTTCCCTCACGGCCATGGGTCTTGAACTCGCAGCCGCCCAACCCTCTGTCGCCTGCACCTCGGCCTTTTTTCCGAAAGGCGTTGATGGCAAGGTGCTGTTGAAAACCATTAAGTCTAAGACGGGCTTTCACATCGCTGGAGCCCAGGATGAGTGGGAAGGCAAAGTCTTACGGATCTCTCATTTAGGCTATTACTCAGCCTTTGATTTGTTATCTTGCCTCGCGGCTTTGGGCCGAGAGCTTGATCGTAGCGGCTTTAAGAACCCCACAGAGAAAGCCTTGAAAGTTTTCATGGATTCAGCTCCGATCTAGGCAATCGCTATGAGAAAAAAGCTCGTCATCGTTGATAGCCTCCATCCCGAGGCCCTTGAGATTCTTGCGCGAAATCAGGATCAGCTAGACTTTGCTGTGGTTGCAGCCACGGAGCTCCCCGCTCACATTTCGAGCGCGCACTTTTTGATCACACGAGCATCGGGGCCAGTGGATGAACAACTTTTGGCAAAGGCTGCTCATTTACGACTCATCGTTATGGCAGGTGTGGGCACTGATCACATTGATATGCAAGAGGCCTCTCGACGAGGAATCTTCATCATGAATTGTCAGGAAGCGAATTCGACTTCTACAGCGGAATTCACTGTCGGATTGATTCTCTCGCTCATGCGAAGGATTGTTCAGGCCGACGGAGTCGTTCGCTCAGCAGGTTGGACGAAGGCGGAGAACCACACGATCAAAAAAACATTGAGAGGCGTTGAGCTGGCAGGGAAGACCTTGGGAATTGTGGGCTGGGGCCGAGTGGGATCTCGAGTTGGAATGCGAATGAAAGCTTTTGAGATGAATGTGATTGCGGCAGATCCATACAAATCACAAGACGAAGTCGAAGTGCCCTTGGTCTCGTATGAGGAACTTCTCAAGCAAAGTCATCTGATCAGCTTTCACACTCCCCTCAACCGTGAGACCTATGGAATGTTGAATGCTCAGTCATTAAAGTCCGCGGCCCAATTGCTGGCGGTCATTAATTCCGCACGCGGTGGTATCGTGGTGGAAAAAGATATTGTTCACGCGCTCAAACAACGTTCACTTCTCGGCTATGCCGCGGATGTTTTTGAAACGGAGCCTCTTCCCCAAGCGGATGAGCTTCGAAGTCTTCCTCAAGCACTGCTCAGTCCACATATCGCGGCACAGACCGAGGAAGCGCAGAGAGCCGTCGGAATCATGAGCGTTCAAAAAGTTTTACAATTCATGCTGCACGGAGAAACATCCGCAGCACTTAACCAACCCAAAAGGATCACGGGATGAAACAAAATATCGTACTTGTCGGAATTCAGTGGGGCGATGAAGGCAAAGCCAAAATTATTGACCACTTGGCAGAGACAGCGGATCTCGTGGTGCGCTTTCAAGGCGGCAACAATGCCGGTCACACCATTTGGGTGAAGGATCAGAAGACCGTTTTGCATTTGATCCCGTCAGGAATTTTACATCCTCAAACGATCAACGTCGTAGGCAATGGCGTGGTCTTTGATATGAATGTGTTCTTGCAAGAGGCTGAGTCTCTTCTTGCCAAGGGAGTCGATGCCTCTCCTCGTCGGATCAAAGTCTCTGAGCTTTGCCATGCGATTTTGCCCTATCATCAACTTTTGGATCGAGGTCGCGAGAAGCTCAGCACCGGAACGAAGATCGGAACCACCGGACGAGGAATCGGGCCCACCTATGGAGACAAGGCCATGCGCTTGGGTGCACGGCTTGGCGAGTTTCGATATCCGAAAGCCCTCAAGGATCGGCTGAAGCCCACCTATCAAGAGAAGTTGCTACTCCTCAAGGATCTCGGAGTTGAGTCCGTCCCGTCGTTCGATGAGATTTTTGATGGGGCTCTTCAGACTTTTGCCAAAATTGAACCTTATCTCGTGGATTCAGCGCGATTTTTGAGAGATGCCTGCAATCAAGGAAAGAAAATTATCTTTGAAGGAGCTCAAGGAAGCTTACTCGATATTGACTATGGAACTTATCCCTATGTCACAAGCTCAAACACTCTCGCAGGATTTGCCTCCTGCGGGACGGGGGTCTCCTCTGCAAAACTCGGAACAATCTTGGGACTGACCAAAGCGTATACCACTCGTGTAGGAGAAGGACCTTTTCCAACCGAGTGTAAGGGAGCGGATACAGAGATTGGCTCGATGATTGCGACCAAGGGCAATGAGTTTGGCTCCACAACAGGACGCGCGCGACGTATTGGCTGGCTTGATCTGGTCGCACTCAAACGAGCCGTTGAACTCAATGGAACGCACGGGCTCGCACTTTCCAAACTGGATATTCTCTCAGGACTTCCCACCATCAAAGTGGCTACTGAATACGAAATCAACGGCGTCAAGACTCGCGACTATCCCAACTTTTGGTTTGATGAAGTGAAGGTTCACTACAAAGAGCTCAAAGGCTGGTCCGAGTTGAAGGGTGCTCAAGAAGAAAAACATCTTCCTCGAGAGGCCAAAGACTTTATTCAGTTCGTTGAGGATTACACTCAGGTCAAAGTCGCACTCGTTTCTACTGGCCCAAGCCGTGAAGAAATGATCATCCGCGCTGATTTATAGGGGGGTCAGGTCTCATTCCTGCACTTCCTGGCACCCTCGTGATGAGAGAGCTAGGACTTCGTCCAGTAAACAACACCTGAGCGAAATTCAAGTTCCATTCCCGCTCCTTGGCAAGGGCCTCATGGTGTTTTGAAACTTCCCCAGGGTGCATTGAGGCGGATGAGATTTGAAATCCAAAAGGCTCAAAGAACAAACCATGAACTCTATCTTTCCCATGAGTTAATCGTTCAAAGTAGTCGTCAGGAATCTTGGTAACTTGCTCGATCGAGTGACACGAAAAAATCAAGATGTCCTGGCTCTCTTGAACAACGGAAAGATCCGGAGCTTTATGATCAAGGTGAAAGACCTTTGCTGAAAAACCAGGAATCTTTTCGAACAGAAATTTTGCTAAGTCTTGTCCGCTTTGTGTGTACTCACCCGCATAGATCTGGGCTTGCAAGGGGCCATAGCGATAAATCATTTTGACTAAGTTCTGCCCAAAACCAGCACCAAGTTCGACAATTGCCTTCACGGGATTCATGCTAAGCCAGTCCATAATCAGATCCACGGGCCCCTGATAAAAGGAAGCCGGCACGCTTCTCTCAAGAATCTGAATGGGCTTGAGCGCCGGGGCACCTGTTGGCAGCAACTGCTCTGGAGGCACAGGAAAATTAATTTTTTGAAACATCATCCCAAAGGGTAATGCAACAACCTGGTTGAGCTGCTCGAGTCGCTCTAGTTTTTCGATCGCTTGGTAGGAATTGAGCCCATTGATCTCCAGAAACTCCTGAATCTGTTTGTGCCTAAACTTCCAGGCTCTCTCGTAATGAGACAGCCAACGCTCACTCTGATGCGCACCCTCGCTCATGACTCAAGTATGAGCATAGTGCGGATCAAACACAATAAAAGCCAAGGCTGAGGCTAAGCATTAAAAAAAAGGGCCCGTGGTTATTCCACGAGCCCTCTTTCACTCGACTGTTTGAGCTTACTTACCAGCCGCGGCGGTGCCTTGGCCCAAATAAGCATCAATAACTTCTTTGAATTTATCAAAAGGTTGAGCTCCAACCAGCAAAACGCCTTTGACGGAATCGCCTTCGCGCTTGCCGATGAAGAAGCTGGGAGTACCACCAGCGCCGTTAGAACGAGCGAAGTTGGCATCGGCTTCAATCATTTTTGCGATTTCGGCATCACTGAAATCCTTTTGGAACTTCTTGAGATCCAAGCCCAAATCTTTGGCAAACTGGGTGTAAGCTTTTTCGTTCAGCCCTCGCTGATTGGCGAAAAGCTTATCATGCATTTCCCAGAACTTGCCTTGGCGATGAGCCGCCATGGAAGCCTGAGCCGCAGGTCCTGCTTGCTTATGGAAAGGCAAAGGATTGTGGCGGAACGCCAGCGCGACTTTACCCTCGTAGGCCTTCATCACCTGATCCACGGTGGGCAAAACTCGAGTACAGAAAGGGCATTCGAAATCAGAGAACTCAACAACCACGACTTCAGCGCTTTGAGCTCCTTTCATCGGAGCGTTTTTCACGTCTACCGTGATGGGATTTTTCATTCGCTCAGCCAGAGGAGGACCCTCTTCAGCGCGCTTCGCTTCTTCTCTTTTTTTCTTGATGATTCGCTCGAGAGATTGCTCAACAACTCCGTCTACGAGCTTTTCAGTAGCCTGGCAGC
>JBEIHI010000080.1:0-9469 GCA_040381435.1 Bacteriovoracaceae bacterium
GAAACAAACAACCCAAAAACTGATCTCAACTAGTTAGCACCGTCTAAGACCAAGGTCAATTTTCATGCATCCCATTGTTCTCGTTTTCTAACAAAGAAATCCAAACAAAGAAGAAAAAGACTTGAAATCAAGAAGATCCATGACCAATATGCCGACGATTTTGTCCAACTCATCACATCGGCAGCGATTGTCTGCTTACCAATCAGAGCCGGCTCAAATATTTTCGCTCGATCGTTGAAGGGAACAAAAACTCCCTCTGATCGGCGAGCTAAATCTTTCAACTTATCATCTCGAGAAACAAGACGCTTCCACTCAGAAAGCCATGGCTTCTCCTCCGTTTCAAAGACTCGTGATTCTTTTTGACCAGCAACAACTCGATACCAACCAGGCTCGGACAATGGATAAATCGCTTCGACCGTAGGGCCCTCTTTAAACGAAGCCGGTCCCGAAACAACCGGCTCTACATTCCAGAGTACCGAGCTCTTGTCGGTCAGTGACATTGACACATCCGAAAAAACCTTCCATCGAGACGACACGATCTGAGAAGGATTCACCTCCGGATCAAAGGTGAGATACTGCAAAACACGACGCGCGAGACGAGAAAAGGCTGCGACATTTTCCTGCGGCCTCATTTGTAGTTTCCAGGACTCATCTGAATTGAGGGCTAGCACTCGTCCCTTGCCAACATCCCATGCGGAAAGTAGCGGCTCACCAGATTTAAAGCGCGCGAAATCCAAGGCGCCTGGGCGCGACAGAACTTGATGCAATCCTGTCCACTTAAAACTCTTCAGCGCCGCTTCTGATCCCGAAACCACAGGATGGTTCAAGACTGATGAAACTTCCGTTTCTCGCTCCACAAAATTGCCCGCACCCGAGAATTGAAACGGAAACATCGGCTTGAGTGGTGACGGATTGTAACGATGAAAGCTCTGGTCCCCACCAATGATGAACAAAGCCCCACCATTCTCAATGAACCGAGCAAGATTGGAGAGATAGAACGGCTGAAAGTAGAGCGTAAAATCAAAGTTCTGTAAGATCACAAGATCAAACTTATCGAGCTCCGTTGAAAACAACTCATCGTAAGGAAATCGTATCAAACTAAGATCCGTCTCTCGTGCTTGAGGATCATCTGTAATCGATCGCAGAATATAAAAGGACACGAGGTCAATGTCAGGCTGACGAGTCAGAAACGATCGCCAGGCTTTAAGATCAGCACTGGGCTTGCCACCGACATGCAAGATGCGAATCTTATCTCGGACCGTTCGCACACGCACAACGAACTCATTATTCAGAACACTGAGCTCTCGATCTTGTGGCTCAATCGAAATCAGGTAGCTCTCCTCACCCATCTTTTCGGGAAACAAGCTCAGCTCAACAGCGTTGACTTCATCTTTCAATTTGAGCTCCTTGGTATCCACCACCTGAGTTCCCCGCTTGAGACTCACGCGAACCGTCCTACCCTCAAAGCCCTTCTGACCTATAGAAAGCGGGATCTTCAACCGATTCTTCAGAAACGCAGTGTAGACTTGCTGAACATTATCAATCCAAACATCCCTCTCATCGTCATCGGCCAAGGAGACAGCCGTCACCGGCATCGATGATCGTACGGCATCAAACCAAAGCCCATCAGAGACGAGAATCACTCGAGAGCCCTCAGAAATGGACTGCAGGGAGGGAGCCAAGAGACTTGAATAGCCTCCAAAGGAAACATCATCAAAAGTTGGACTCATGGCGCGATCAGAAAAAGTTTTTAGCTGAACAGGAATTTTTTGTTCTAAGGACCAATCACGCACTTCCTGCAGGATGGTTTTCAACCGGTCAAACCGAGCAGGCACCCGAACCACAGAATCGGAAACATCCACAAGAAGATTGAGAGTGCTCGGCTGGCTTAACTCTCGACTTTGCATAAACGACAGGTCAGCAACGCAAAAGCCCATACAAATGATCCATCCGCTTCGGCACAAAATCGCCCACGACCATCGCTTTCGAAAGAATATCTCACAACCAGCAAGCGCGAGAGCAATGACCACAAAAATCCAACTCCAGGGATTACCCCAAATCACTACCGCACCCTCCTTTTGAGAATGTGGGGAAGATGGATGGCATCGTCTTTGTAATCTGTGGTGCTTCCATACATGAGCAAATTGAGCATCAATCGTTCAGCAAGGACTCTTTGCGAAACACCATATGGGCTCACCGACAGCACAAACTCTCCACGATCGTTCCGGAGATTAGCTCCCAACAAATCATTTGCTGAAAACACAGCTAACCACCGTCGATCAAACTTGATCCCCTCGAGATGAGGCGAGGCAAGCTTTCGACCCGAGACCTCGTTGAGTAGATAAAAGGTTCGAAACAAGACATCCTCTTTTGAAACCGTTTCCAGCTCCCGTCCTGGAAAAATTTTGGCGAACTCTTCTTTGACCGATCGAGCAAATAATGTGTCTGACATGGCGAGAGGATCATCAAAAATAAAGAATCCACCTCGCTCCAGATAATCTCGAATCCTTCCCCGATCAGAATCCGGGAAGGGTCCCCACTTCGAGGCACTTGAGAATACAACAATGCCACACTCCCACATACGATCTAGACTCAAAGTCTGGGGAGCGGACAAGTCCAAGTTGGTCATGCCGGCCGCGTCTGAAGCTAACTGAGCTAAGGATTTCTTCCGCTCAGCATCGATTTGATCCGTGACTCCTACACAAATGGATCGCACCTTCGCCTCCAACGATACAGTCAAACCACCGAGGACAAAAACAAGGGCGAACATCAGGCGACGCAAAAGTGCGGGTACCGTCAATAGACACAATAGAAGCTCTAACAACGTACTCATCATCAGTACGCGGTACAACCAGGGGCGATAACTCACGGCTTCATCTTTGACACCCGCAGCAACCACCTTGATGTTGGGCTCGAAAAATCCATCGGGATACTCTACAGGCGCAACGGAGAAGTAGGACGTCCCTGCTCGATAAACTCCCGGCCAGTCTCTGCGATCAATCGCAAGTGAGCTTGGCTCCAGAGGGGATGGAGGTGACCAAATCAATTCGGACTTCTCCTGCTCCGATGAAACTTCCGATCCCTCCCCCAGCCACTTCTGTAAATGCTCGTAGAGAAAGGGAATGAAAGTGGGCTCTAGTGTCAGATCTGTTGTTAAATCTTCGAGATCAAAGGGACTGATGAAATGAGTGCTCAACGACTCGCGATCCCGAATCAAAGCAGGGGCTCCATCTTCGAAGGACGAAATAGTTTCAAATCGGCTCGGATCGAGAATCAAATATCGTTTCACCGTAATGCGACCCGCACTTGTACTCATCTGAAATGATCGCAAAACATCCGCCGACATCTGAGAGGTATTCAGAGTCTTTTTATCCCTGATCTCAAAGGGAGTCATTCCCTCGGAATCCAGAAAGAACCATATCTTCTTTGCGCTCGATGGAATCTGAACCGTCGGCCCATAGATCACCATTGCACTCCCTTGAGGGATTCCTCCGACCTGGCGAACCACTCGCAGATCGGGATTGTTTCGAAGTGCTGCCAAAAGACTCAAAAACCCTGGAGTCTCTTTAGCCGCCCAGACGGTGACTTCCTGTTGAATCTTCTGTCGCAGCGGAACAATCGTTTGATCAATCCATGCATCTCGCTGCCGATCTCCCTCTAGCCACAACCATCCGAGGGGCCGGGAGATCAACTCCATACTGGTTTCCAGAGGGCCCAGAGTCTCCACGGCATCAGGCAGAATCAAATGTGCCTGACGAGCTGGCCCCTTCTTCAACACAACTGAAAGGATATCTCCCTTCATCTCTTGCTCAAGTTCCACCGAGTCCGAGATGAGAACTTGAGCTCCTTCCACACGCTCCAGAGAAAGATTGAATTTTTGCAAGACCGTTTGATCAAGTGAGCGAGGCATCGGAGATAAAAACAGTCGAAACGGAGTCTTTCCGCCAAAGACTTCATCAACCTTCTTCAAACACTGCCGAACGCCATCTACAGTCGTCGGCCGATTGAGAACAATCGGTGGCTTTGAACTCAGCCGATCCGTCCAGTCCTTAGAGCGCGCCGTAATCTCTCCACCACCCCACTCCTCAACATCACATTGGTTTGAAACCCACAGGATCATACCGCGAGCTTGCTGCGGCATATCCGAAAGAATGTCCAGGACTCGAGCCTTCTGCCTCTTGGCTAACAGCTCACCTTCTGAATCTTTGGCAATCATTGCACGTCCCGCATCCAACATGATCACAAAACCCTCTGCAGCCTCTCCAATGACCTTCTCGTTTCTAAAGGGATCCGCGAGAATGAGCACAAGGGTCGTCAGCAAAACAAGTCGATTGATGAGCTTCAAAAGCTCCAAAAGTCTGATTCTTCTCGTCTGAGTCTCTAGAGTCTTTTTGAGAAGATAAAATCCCCCGAACCTCTCCACCAACTTCTGACGTCGGTTCCAAAGCGCAATCAAGACCGGAATCGAAAGTGCCGCGAGGGACCATAAAAAAATGCTGGCAACAAAGCTCATGCGACTCCAAAAAACTCCGCCAGTTGCGAGGGAATCAGGTTCAGCTGATCCTCAAAAACATAAAAAGCGTCTCCCTCAGACAATGCTTTTTTCAGCCTGCCCTGATGATCGGCCAAGCTCTTGAGAAATCCTGCTTTGATAGCGGAAGCGTCTAGAATCAATTGAGAGGGGCTTTCTCGATCATCAAACTGAATCACATCTTTGAAATCAAATCGCATTTCTTTGGCGTCCAGAGTCTGAACTAAAACAATCTGTGAAACCTGATCTCTCACGGCTTCTAGACTCGCTATCATCTCATCAAGATCAAAGAAAAAATCAGAAATCAAAACCAATCGATCACCACGTCTTAAATCGAGATCCACAAACTTTGGAAATGCGGAGAGTGTCTCACCTCTCATCAGCTCTTCATAAGCTTTAAACAATGAGAGCTTCTCCTGACCCAACAACGACCAGGAATCACCCAGCGTTTGGGCAACATAAAGAACACTTCCCGCAAAATTTGCAGCCCAAGATCGCTTTTGCCCATACGTCATACTCTCACTGGAATCGACCCAAACGCGCCAGGCGGTCTTCTCATTTTTCTCGAACTGACGAACAAGATATCGATCACTCGAGGCCAGCCTCTTCCAATCAATATGGCGAGCGTCTTCTCCTTCACCGTAGGCACGCAGCTCATGAAACTCCACACCGCTGCCGGATCGAAGACTTCGATGAAATCCCTCAAGAAACTTCGTCCCAGTCAATTCGACCGTCTTCGCAAACTCAGACAGAGACTCTTCAGCGATTTGCATAGCCGCTTTGAACGACCTTCTCAACGATTTGATCTGGCGATTGATCTCTTAACTTGCGCAGGACCATTCGATGTTTCAACACATAGGGAGCAACGGTCAGCACATCCTCCTCACGAACTGCAAATCGTCCCTCCAGAAATGCTCGAGCCTTACTGGCAAGTGCCATGGCTTGCGACGCACGAGGACCTGCGCCGTAGCGAATGCTCTCCGAAAGATCTTGAGAACTTTCACCACCGGGTCGGCTAGCTCGTGAAATAGAAACAATCAAATCCAAAATTTTATCTTCCAGAGGAACCTTTCGGACGAGATCCTGATACCTCATCAAGTCCTCTGCAGTCATCACTGGCTTGAGTTGAACGGACTGAGGAGATGTCGTTCGCCGAACAATCTCCCTCTCATCTTGAAACGAAGGATAATGAACAGGGATTGCCAGCAAAAACCGATCAAGCTGCGCTTCGGGTAGAGGATAAGTTCCTTCGGACTCAACAGGGTTTTGAGTCGCAAAAACAACAAAGGGCTTCACGAGGTCGTAAGTTTTCCCAGCGTAGGTCACTCGCCCCTCTTGCATCGCCTGCAAAAGCGCCGATTGCGTCTTTGGAGGAGTTCGATTCACCTCATCGGCCAAAAGCATCTGACAAAAGAGCGGTCCTTGTCGAAACTGAAACTCCCGCCTTCCTGTTTGCTTGTTCTCTTCCAAAATCTCAGAGCCGATCAAATCGCTAGGCATCATGTCGGGCGTGAATTGAATACGATTAAAATGAAGGCCCATAAGCTCCGAAAGAGTGGAGATCAACAAGGTCTTTGCCAAACCAGGAACCCCGATGAACAAAGCATGTCCGCGCGCCAGTAGTGTCCATGAGAGAGCATCAATCACTGGCTCCATTCCAACGACGACCTGGTGGAGACCCGCTCGTACTTCTCGAAACGCAGCTACAGCTTGTTGATGAACTTCAAGGTCATGAGATTGTGTCGACATCTCATTATTTTTGAGGATCTGCTTTTAAAAAGCTATAACCAAAATGAGGGTGCTGCTGTTTCAATGCGCCCATCTCTTGATCAAGACCTTCCATGAAAGGATTGACGTAGAAAGCTCGTAAGAATGCATCCCAAGCAAGCTTCATATCGGCCCTCAGCAAAGCCTGCCTGCCCTTCAAAAACCAAGCTCCCGCATCGTCGGGATAGTCCTTCAAGAGATCCGACAAAATCGCTCCCGACTCTTTGGGCTGTCCCGATTTCTCCAAAGCCATTGCCAACTGCCTTCTCCACGAGGGCGGAGTAACGGGAGTTTTTTGGAGAGCCTGCTGCATCTCAACCGCCGCGGCTCGGTAACGCCCCTGATCAAACAGGCGGCTAGAAAGCTGAGCGAAATTTTGCGAATCTTGATCCGCTCGCTTACTTTCCGCGTCTCGAGGATCATTTCCCGAAAAGTCTCTTGCGAAATAGGCCACATCGGAGCCCCCAGGAATCTCGATCTTAGCCATGATCTGAGGAATGAATTTTTTCGAAAGATCTGAATAAGTCATTCCCGTACAACGCTCCAAAGCCTGCTCGATTGAAGGCAACTCGCGAGTGAGCCGAATCAACGACACCGCTCCGCACTGCTGATCAAGCCACTTCACGAACAAGAGGGCCTGGACATAAGCCAACTCAGTCTCTTCAGGATCTTTTCGATAAGGAAAGGGTTCCTTCAGAGTTTCAAGAGATAGCAAGCCTCTCTTCGCTCGATACTTTTTAAACAAACCCCACTGCGAAGGCTGAAGGCTGGCCGTTTTTTGATAGGGGTAGCCCTGATAGACCTGCGCCGTTCCTTCATGAAGCCAGATCGGGACTCGGCTCGGCGAAATTGAATTGATCAGATAGTGAATCAACTCATGAACAGCTGTTGTTGCCCAGGTGTATCCCGAATAAAGATTGCGAGGGCTCAAAAGCATCAAGCGCTGCTCGAGAGTCAAAGCAATCGTGCCTGAGGCCTTAAAGCGCGCCAACGAAAGTCCGGAGACTTCAGAAAAACTCTT
This sequence comes from Bacteriovoracaceae bacterium, assembly GCA_040381435.1. Classification (GTDB taxonomy): domain Bacteria; phylum Bdellovibrionota; class UBA2394; order UBA2394; family UBA2394; genus JBEIHI01. Next base: position 7,320 of record JBEIHI010000080.1, read on the forward strand.
GAGATCCGGATAGATCTCAACGGGAACTTTTTTCCCCCCCGAAGTGACAACACGGAACAAAGGATCTAGATCCTGATGAGCGGCCTCAAGATACTCAAGCAAGGCATTCACAAAGGTCTCATCGCGCGGATGGACCCACTCCACTCGAAAATGGGCGCTCTCTCGTGACTGAACCTTTCCAAGCGTTGAGATCTTAAAATAATCAGAAAAGGCCGGAAGCGATCCCGCGTTAAGAAAACCCGGCACAAAGAACAAGGCCATAAGAATAACTCGGATCATCTCTGTAACAACTCCTCAAAATATCTCTCATGAGACTTCTGATACTTCTCACCTACGTTTTGTTTCAAAGATTCCATGATCTTTCGCTTACGCTCTTTTTCGCCTTTTCCTTCGGATCCTAGGATTTCCATTTTTTCAGGGGCAGCGGGACTCATCGACTCGGACATCTGCTGCATCTGTTGCTGCATTTGCTTTTGCCCCTCTGAAATCTTCTTGAGCATCTCAACAGCCTCTTGCTGGTTGGTCACCGACTCCATCATTCGAAAACTATCAAGACCCTCTTTGGACTCAACCATACGCTCACCGGCCTCACTCTCAAGAGCCTTGGCTTCTTCTGAACGAAACAGTTGGGACCACTCTGTTCCTTCCAGGGATTTATCAAATTGTTCTCCCGCCTCCTTCAGGTCCTCAGACAACTTTTCCTGCTTCGCCTCAAGCGACTCAACTTTCTTCTCAAGAGCTTCCTGCTCCTTCAAATCTTTTTTGTCTTGGATGCTGAAAGGTCTCTTTTCGATCTTATCTAGCTTCTCTTTGGCGGATTCCGTTTCTTTAATCAGCTCTTCTTGTCGTTTTTTGATTTCATCAATTTTTTTGGCAAACTCTTGGCTCTTCTGTAGAGCCCCTTGATCCATATTCTGCTGCCACTGCTCTAACCCACGCTCCATCTCGCGACTCAGAATGGATAGCTGATTCAAGAGAGACTCAAGCTCTCGAAGAGCTCCTTTTGAATCTCCCGACTGAGCCTGCTTTCGAATCTCCTCAATACGATCTGCCAAGCTTTGTGCCTCTTGAGCTTGAGCTTCGAGAGCCTCGCGGTTGATCAAGTCATCCTGAGGCCCCTTGGGAAGCTGCGAAATCTTCTTCTGCATCTCTTCGAGCTGCTTCGCCAACTCTTTGAAAGCCTCTTCCAAAGCCTCCGAGTTGATGTCGAGCTTTCCGGACTTGATCTGCTCGAGTAGCTTTGACAGATCCGCCTGAGAGGATTTCAAGTCAGCAGCCGTCTGCCCAATATCTCCCGCTCTTTCTTGGAACAAAAGCGAGAGGCCATACAAAATGGATCGCTCAGTTCTTTTGATCAAATCGTCGACCTGAGTCATCGGTGCGCGGATATCGATCCATCCCAGGATTCGATCTGAGAGCAATTGTAACTCTTTTGTGTAAGCTGCCAGAAGACCCGAGGAATCCATCGAAGGATATTGAATCTCTTTCAGTCGAGTTCGAAGAGAGTCGCTGAGCTTTTTGTCCAATTTTGATTCAATCAAATCAGCAAGAACATGAGTCCACTCGTTAATCAGCGCTTCAAGATCTCGTAAGCGTTTTTCGCGAAGGGTTGATTCGTCATTGTATGTTATCTGTAGGGGCTCAGAGCGACTGGAGGTGAAATCATCATGCGGCTCCAAGAAGATGAGATGTAATCCCCCCTTCCAACCATCCATCTTGAGCGTGTAAGAGGATCGAAAGGCCTTACCATCCGCCTTGATCGTCTCGATAACGTCCTCCTTCTCCATATATTTATGAATCAAAACCAACTTCGAGAGTCTCAAGTCATCCGTGGCCGTCAGCTCCAGCTTCAAATCCTTGATGTTGAGGAGTTGCAGCGATGCTCCGGGGACAAGATCTCCATTAACCTTCACCCAAATCGCTGAACGCGGGGGCTCATCCAGAAACGATTGAATCGGAAAAGCCGCGGACCTTCTCAATAAATTTCCCACCGAGTACTGCCCACTGCCGCGCACTTCAAACTCGCAAAACTCTTGGCACGGAAAAACCGACCAGCGATCATTCAGCTGAACAAAAACATAAGGCTGAAGACGAGTTTTGGGCGCCTCGAATCTGATTTTCGAGCCTATCGTTGTCGAAATCGATCCCAC
>JBEIHI010000081.1:0-9403 GCA_040381435.1 Bacteriovoracaceae bacterium
AACCGTCTCTCGAATCCGATCTAAGCGCCTGTTTGTGGAGGCTCAGCTTGATGAAGCGGTGAAAAGTCTAAATCAGATCCAGCGCGCTCTGATCAGCTTTCACGAAGGGTCCGGACTGGTCCAGATAGACTCGCGGTTTCTGAGCGCACTTGATCGGATGTCGGAGAAACTTCGACAGCAGTCATCTGATCAGCTCGAGCGAGGGCTAATGCGAGAGCTTTTTCTTGATAGCGGCAGATCTGGCTCTGCAGAAGGCGATGCTGAGGATAGCCGCCTCTCAAAGATAAGCAGAGACGATTTGGTTTCGGGCCGCGGCTCAAGAAACTACACCAATGTTGCGATTGATAAAATCCCAGCCCTCAAGCTCTATTTTTTACGGGCGAAGCAAGATGAAAGAGTTGCGCTTGAGTTGGTTTCGATGCTTCGTCAACGACTTGAGCTTTTGAAGCTTGAGGAGTTGGACGACGCGCTGAAGTTTCAGGTTCTTGAGAGGGCTTCTCCTCAGTTTAGGGCTGTCTGGCCGAGACCTTTAGTGGCACTTTTCTTGGCGAATATGCTCGTCATCGTCGCATTGTTCGGGCTTGTGCTCTTATCAGATCGCCTGAAGACAATACGCGCTTAAGGCCGCTCTTCTACTTAAGCGCCGTAATGGTTATCCCTGTTGTTGATGCGATCTTAAACAAAATCTCGGTAATGTCCTTGGTGGTTGCGAGCCAAGAAAACTGCGAGATGTCTTTGGGTACGAGAATCGCATCGCCCGTTTCTACTTTGGTCTGATAGAAATTTCTCAACAGAAATCCTCGTCGCTGACGGCGGGAAATCACAGAGCCATCAGCTTTCACAATAAAGATAGAGTCCGTATCCGCATTCACCGTTGGGCCTCCGGCCATATCTAGATAATAAGACACTGTTTTGCCCGCCAAATGAACGATTGAAGTGGGATTATACACTTCACCCATTACGGTCACCACAGAAGGCGTTGGCGGAATGGCCAGTGAATCTCCGGCTTCCAGTGGAATGTCGAACTTCGACCCGCGAAACTTCTTCAGATCCGCTAGTTGAATCACCATCCGTCCGGTTACTTCCGCTTCCTGCAAATTTCGAAGCATCGCTCGTCTTGCAATGGTTGCTTCCTGAAGACCTTGCTTGTCTTGCGCCGTCATCGACTCATTGGGATTGATGGTCTCTTGCAAAATAGCCTCTTCAAGCTGCGCAATCTGTTGCTTGAGAGTCTGGGCTTGAAGCTCACGAACCGATTTTCGAGTAAACACAGCACCATTTAAAAACGCCTTGTCCGTAAATCCACCCGCTCGCTCAAGCACCTGGCTGAGCTTTTCTCCCGGCAGAAACGGATACGTTCCGGGAAACTGAACTTCTCCCGTAAGAGCGACAAAGTTTTGAGACTCCCAGTTCGAAAGCCCAAAGATGAACACTCTGTCTTTGGCTTGCAGAGTGGGATTGTAGGTTGGATTTCCTTTGAGCGTCTCCGCAAGATTCACTTGAACTCGATCTGCTACAAGACGGTCACTCTCAACTCGATAGCGAGCAATTTCAGCATTCGCTTTGTAGGCATCTTGAGTGATGTTGCCCGCCATAAAAATCAAGTCACGAAGCTTCATCCCATCAAAGTAGAAGTACTCTCCAGGTTTGTTGACCCGGCCTGTGATGCTGACTTTCTCTCTCAGGTTAAGTTCGGTCTTTGAGAAGACAATGATTTCATCTCGCTCCTGGAGTTTGATGTCTTGGGATTTATCTCCAGAGACCGCAGCGCGAAGATCTGCAAACAAAGACTGTCTTTCATCCTTGGGGGGAACGGTACGAATAATCTGAACAAAATCCGTATAGGGCTCAGGAAGCAGCGAATCAAAAGAAGGAATCAGGGATTTGAGCGTCATGCCATCCCGAAACTCATAAGCCCCTGGTCGTTTGACATAGCCCCTTAAGAAAACCGTTTTTCGGATTTGAGATTGAACGGGGAAAACTTTGACGAGGTCGCCGTCCTCAGCCGATGCGCTGAGCTCCGAGGCTTTAAGGTCCTCGGCCGTTGCTGTCTGGAGATTCGCAGGAATCTGGAAGTCTTTAGTCACGCGCTCTTTGTTTTGGTTTACACGCTGAAGTTCCAGTCGGCCCGCTTCTCCCGTAAAGGTGAGGCCTCCGGCCATTTCGAGTAAATCAACAAGAGTCGTCTTGTCATGAATCTCATAGATCGCTGGGCGTTTGACGTTTCCAGCAACAGCGGCAACTTTTCCAACCACGGGTACCAGGAGGACATCTTGGGACTGAAGTTTAGGACCAACACTTTTTCCTTTGATCAGGAAATCATAGAGGTCAACTGTCGCAATGGTTTTGTTGTTTCGAACGACTTGGATATTTCTTAGGCTCCCTCGTTTCGATGGGCCGCCTGCGTGAAAGAGAACGTTGATGGCTGCGGATGTGGCGGGAACGGAATAGGATCCAGGTCGAGTGACTTCACCCACCACAAAGACGTCTATGTTTCGAATGGTATCAAAAGTAATGCCAACTTTGATGCCCGAGAAGAAGCTCGATAGGCGCTTTTCGATTTTCTTGTTCATCTCAGAATAAGTGTCACCCCAGACTTTGATGTTGCCGATCTTTGGAATGAAAATCGTACCATCGCGTCGCACAGTGACGGAGTGTGTGAAGTTGTTTGAGCCCCACACATTGATGGTGAATGAATCGCCCGGACCAACCACATAATCATTAGAGACCGGAACATCCTCAAGGGGTGCAAACTCCTCGGGTGCCTTGTTGAAGAGATCATAGCCGAACTGTTTCAGGTCTCGAGAGATCTCGCCTGGGAAGTTTCCAAAGAAGACTTGTTCAACGGGAGATCGGCTCTCTACGAGAAAGGACTCTTCCTGAAATGGGCGAGACTGTTGCTGGCGACCATGGACTGATCGATGGATTACGTTTGGATCTGTGGGCAGCTCTTCGTCAGTTAGAACTGCTTCGAAATTCGTTCTCATCTCATTTTCAAGATGCTTTCGGCTTTCGAGTGGGCGTGAAAGTCCTTGCAAGCTTTCGGCTCCATCTCGCTGACCTGGGATTTTTTCAAACGCTTCTCGGGAGGGGAGGGCTTGAGATCTTCGCGCACTTTCTTCGCGTAGCATATTCTTTCGTTCAAGCTTTTGCTTAAGCGCAGCCTGACGATCCTCTTTTGCTTTTTGAAGCTGCTGCTCTTTCAGCAGCTCTTCTTGATTCAAAAACGGCTGATCCATTCCGGGTAGAGAGTCGGCCGATGGATTTCTGGTGGGGAAGTTTTGAGCCCCAACAGAATGAGAAAGTAAAAGCGCACAGAGAACAGATAGAATCCGCATAGAAATCCCCCCAAAACCTCATTGTACGGTTTTAGAAAACCCCCCAGCAAGGCGAAAAGCCTCAGGATTCCCATTGTTTGAACTGATTTAGGGCGATGCAGCATAACTCGCTGCGTCATGCGCTGCGCCTAATCAAATCGAATCGTAAGCCCTGTATTGAGAACAAAGAAATCGGCGTTGAGGTAGTGAAGATAGCCCACATCCAACGAGGAGCCTTCCGTTGGCATGAGACTGAGGCCTGCCGACCAAGCTCGATCAGCGGCATGAATATCGCTGAGGTATCCGCCCCGCGCTATCATGTTTTCACCCAGAAGAATCTCGCCAGCGATACGTCCATAAGTTTTATTTTGTTCATGAAGGCGCTCAAAGTTAAAGGCGAGGCGAATCATTTCTAGATTGAAGCTGCCGCCACCGCCAAAACTTAAAGGCAGGTCCACTCCGTCAGTGTGTGTGCGATAGAGATTCGATCCGGAAATCGAGAGTGTTAGATTTTCTCCAAGTAAGGCGAGAGCTCCCACAGAAATCGAGAAGGCTGTTTTGTCGGTGGGCAGCTCGAAACTTGAGATTCGGTTCTGAATGCCAAGCATGAGAAAGCCTTGATAGGAGTAACTGCTTGCAAGGATGTAGTCGTAGAAGCGTCTAGAGTCCGTTTTTGCCATATTGAACAAAAATCCCCAATGCAGAGGATCTTCTGTCTTTCCATCGATCAGCGCTGCGCGCAGTCCAAAATTGTTTTTGGTATTTTCGAGAGCTGTTCCGCCCATCGAAAAAATTCGGGATTCAGAGTTTCGAGAAAGTCCGGCAGGATTCAGATAAAAGGCACTCAGATCATCAGCGATAGGGGAATAGGCGCCAGCAGCTCCGAGGCTTCGAGCGGATTGCCGAAGCTCATCCATTGCGAAGAGCGACCCTTGCTGGGTTAGGGCAAGTCCGAGCCATAGGGTCATCAACAGTTTTTGAACAGCGTGATTCACAATTCTCCAATCTCCATTGTCCCCTCTCAAAATCCGAGAAGCAAGTTTGCTGACCAAAACATCGGAGCTATGACGCAGCTCGGTGGCGCAGTTGCTCTAAAGACTTGATGATGACTTTCGGGCGAGCTACTTTGACGTCATGCAGAGATTTATTTTTTCATTCCTTGTGGTGTTTATAACCTCAGGTTTTGCGGTGAGTGCGCGAACCATTCCCCCAACCACTGAGCGATGGGGTCTCGGTGTGACTCTGGGTGAGCCCACGGGTTTTTCGGGAAAGTACTGGTTGAGCGAAACGATCGGGTTTGATGGAGGCCTGTCTTATTCATTTGATCGCTATGTTCTGCTCTGGGGTGGAGCTCTCTATCATATGACGAGTGGATTTCCGGATCTTGAGGAAAACGTAGGAGGCCGATTTCGCCCGTACGGTGGTGCCGGTCTAGGACTTGGAGTTTCAACAGATGAGGATAGGGACAGTAGCGCATTGTTTTTTGTACGATTTCCCGTGGGGCTTGAGTGGCTTCTTCGTGAGATTCCGATTGGCATTTTCATGGAGCTTTCATTGGGACTGGGTCTTGTTCCAGACACCGATGCGTTGATCTACGGTGGTATTGGTGCGCGCTATTATTTTTAGCTTTTGGAGGAGTGGTTGAGCGGAATTTGCCTGTTCTTTGGCTTGACGATCCTGGGATCTCCTGAAAATTTTGGAGGCACTATGACAGTCGGAGTTCCAGAAATTAGCGTCGCCGATCTCAAGGCGAAGCAGTCGTCCTATAAGGTTATTGATGTTCGCCGTCCTGATGAATGGGTTGGGGAGCTTGGTCATATTAAGGGAGCGGCTTTGGCGACCCTCGAGACTGATTTTCAGGCCTATTTAGCGAAGCTTCCTCAGGATCAAAGCTATGCCATCATCTGTCGCAGTGGAGCGCGATCGGCGAGAGCGACCGAATTGGCCTTGTCTCAGGGCTTCAAAAGCGTGGTCAACGTGAAGGGCGGCATGATTGCCTGGAACGCTGAAGGTTTTGAGGTTGAGCGCTAGGCTCTTTCCCGCTACAAGTGTGTTCGATTAGGTTCCGAAGCAGAGCGAGGACCAATATTAGGAGAGATGGGTGAGTGGTTGAAACCGCACGCCTGGAAAGCGTGTATACCGGAAACGGTATCGGGGGTTCGAATCCCCCTCTCTCCGCCATTCTTAGCCATAACCGTTTAGTCATCTTGACCCCTGATAGTCCGTAACTCAGAAACGCTCGCGCTCCTCGCGTTTCAGTCTCTCCGCCATTTCACAGGTCAAAGCTACTTTTGGCTTAATCCGATTCTGTTACCTTCTGAATCTTGAAATTCCGCAACGAAGCCATATTTGCCAGCACTGGTTTTTGGAAACAAAACGATCCCGCCAAGCTCTAGAACGTGGGCCAAAGTTTTATCAATATCTTGGGTAAAGAAATAAATTAACACACCCTCTTTTGTTGGCTTGTAAATTTCGCCCTTTGCAAGTCCTCCCGTTATACCTTGGAGGCTCGAATCAAGGGGAAAGAATGCCATCTCATTTCCATGAATATTTTCTTGAGTGAAGTCGAATCCGAAGACGCCACCATAAAAATCAATAGCTCGATTCATATCAATGACTGGTATTTCAAAGTAAACGACTGGATTCATAGGCTTATCAACTCCATTGAGTTTGTGCTCGAGTATCTCCTATCCCGCATCATTTAGTCCAGGCGGCTCGAGTCCCGTCACCGATACGCAAAACTCAGAGTCGGGCGGCGGTCCTTGATGTCTCGCAGCCCTCATCTTGAGTGACGGCTTAAAAATCTAAATCACGAATGAAGTGACAGGTGTATCCGTGGGGAGTTCGCTGCAGATAATCCTGATGGAAGTCTTCGGCTCGATGAAAAGCCGCGAAAGGCAAAATCTCCGTCACCACAGGTCTGTTCCATTTCTTCGAATCATCCACTCGCGCCTTCACTTGCTCAGCAGTCTTTTTTTGATCCTCTGAGTGATAGAAAATCGCCGAACGATACTGAGATCCGATGTCATTTCCCTGACGATTAAGAGTCGTGGGATCGTGAATCTTAAAGAAGAACAAAAGAATCTCCTCGAAGGAAATCTTCTTGGGATCAAATGTGATCTGAATCGCCTCAGCGTGACCTGACTTTCCGGTCTTTACGATTTCATAGGTGGGCTTGTCGATCGAGCCCCCGCTGTATCCGACGTCTGTTTCCACAACCCCTGGGAGTTTGCGGATAAGCTCTTCAACACCCCAAAAGCATCCGCCAGCAAGTGTTGCAATTTCAAAGAGAACTGCCTTCATGGGCTTTCTTTTAGTGTAAATCAGCTAAGCTCTCAAGTACCCTCATCAGTGTGCATTTAGTTGTTTTTGATATCGATGGAACTCTTTTAAGAAGTAATGAGGCCGATGAGACCTGTTTTCGATCGGCAGTGGCTGAGGAGTTTGCCCTCAAGGCCGTCAGCACCGACTGGGGTTCTTATCAATACTCCACCGACTCGGGGATCTTGCATGAACTCTTAGAGCGAGCTCGAGGCCGAGGCCCAAGTGCGGAGGAGATTCAAAGCTTTCAGCTTCGGTTTGTGGACCACCTCAAAAAGTTTTATTTAGCTCGAGAAGGTGCTCCCGTTACAGTTCCGGGAGCAAGAGATGTGATTGCGCGGCTTCAGGCTTCTCGTGAGTTTTGCGTGGCTATTGCTACGGGTGGGTGGAAGAAATCAGCGCACTTTAAGCTGGGTTCTGCTGGTCTTTCGACGGATCAGATTCCCGCTTCGTATGCGGATGATCATTTTGCTCGCGAAGAGATCATTCGATTTGCTGTCGACCGAGCCAGATCTCACTATCAAGTCGATCAATTTCTCTCGACCACCTACTTGGGAGATGGTCGATGGGATTTTTGGGCCACTCAAAAACTCAACATACCCTTCATCGGAGTGACCGATATTCGAGGAGTTGAGTATCTGAGTCGAGAGGGTGTCTCTCATCTCATTGAAGATTATTCAGACTGGAATTCTGTTCTCAAGACTCTCAACTCGGCCATCAACTCAGAGCGCGCTCAAGCAGCCGCTCGCTCTTGAGCGGGGGCTGGATCCACCCGGCGCTCAATGGGATAGAGCAAACTGTAAACACAAGGGACAACGAATAGAGTTAAAAGCGTTGAGACTAAGACGCCCCCCACAATGGCAATCGCCATGGGTTGTCGAGTTTCCGCTCCAGGTCCAATCGAAAGTGCTGCGGGCATGGCTCCTGCGATCGTGGCAAATGACGTCATGAGAATTGGCCTAAGTCTTGTGGGACAAGCTTTAAGAAGCGCCTCCTTCAGCCCAAGTCCCTGGGACCTAAGTTGATTGGTGTAATCCACAAGCAGAATCGAGTTCTTCTTCACGATGCCCATCAGCAAAAGCAATCCAATGAAAGAATAGAGATTGAATGACTGTCCTACCGCCAAGAGTCCGAGAAAGGCTCCGGAAACACTAAAGGGTAGAGCCATGAGAACCGTCAGAGGATGCACGTACGAATTGTACTGAGACGCTAAGACCATATAGGCAATCACGATTCCTAGAATGAGCGCAAACAAGAGCGAGCGAAAGGAGTCTTTGAACGACTGCGCTGTGCCGGACAGAACGACTTTGTAATCCTCCGGCAGAAGCTCATTCGCTATTTTTTGAGAATGAGCGATGGCTTCCGTCTGAGACTTTCCTTTGGCGACGTTTCCAAAGATTTGAATGGAGCGCTCCCGGTCTTTTCTTTGAACAGAAGGAAGAACGCTCTTCTCTTCGATTTTCACAACGGCCTTGAGGGGCACGAGTTCGCCGCGATTATTTCGCACAAACAATCGCTCAAGAACTTTTCGAGTTTTGTTGGTATCTGAGGCGAGCTGAACTCGAATGTCGTATCGCCGACCTTTTTCAGAGAACTTGCCAGCCTCAACCCCGTTGGTCAGCGCGGCCACAGTGTCTCCGATGTTTTCGATGCTGACACCTCGAGCAGCAGCGGCTATTCGGTCGGGCGTGATTTGAAGCTCAGGTGCTCCCTCGCGATAGCTCGAGTCCGCATCGGAAACGAAGCCAGCCTCATTCATCTTGCTGACGATCTCTTTGGCGTACTTTCCAAGTGACTCCCAATCGGGTCCTCGAATGGTAAACTCAACGGGAAATCCTCGACCGCTTCCGGAAAATCCTCGCTGAGAGAGATCCTGAATAAAGATGTTCGCGTCTTTGATGGACTTAAGTTCCTGGCGAACCACGTTCATGAAATCCTGCTGGCTGAGTTCCGTCTTGGTCTTAGGATCTATGCCGCGTTTTCCCTTGGGTTTCATGGTGACAAAGATCACTCCGGAGTTCACTTCGTTTCCGCCAAATCCTCCCACGCTCGCAAAAAATCTCTCGACCTCGGGGCGGCTGGCGAGAAAGGCTTCGACCTCTTTGAATTTCTGATCGGTAAACTGAATATTGGAATCAACGGCTGTTTGAACGCGCATCAGGAAGCGGCTCTGATCTTGAACAGGTGCAAACTCAAACTTCAGATACTTGAGAGAGGCGAAGCTCCCCGCAAAAAAGACCAAAGAAGAGAGAACGATTTTCCAGCGGTGATTCAGTGCAAAGCCAACAAATGCTCCGTAGAGACCTCGAAGATTTGCAAAGACATGATCGACCCCTCTTCCAAATCGGCCAAGCTCCGAAGATGTGGAAAGAAATTGAGAGCATCTCATGGGAGTGAGAGTGAGGGCTTCAACGAGGGAGAGCGAAACCGCCACAGAGACGGTGATTCCAAACTCGAGAAGGTATTTGCCGATGATTCCTTCCATAAAAACCACGGGCAGGAAAATCGCGATAATGGCAATTGTTGCCACAAGCGCTGCGTAAGAGATTTCTCGAGATCCATCAATGGCAGCTTGAAACTTAGTTTTTCCCATCTCTCGATGGCGTTGAATGTTCTCAAGCATCATGATGGCGTCATCCACTACGATTCCAATCGCGATACTCAATCCAAGGAGCGTAAATGTGTTGAGCGTGAAGCCTGAGAAATACAGAAAGATAAAAGTTCCAATGATGGATGTAGGTATCGCAAGAATGATGTTGAGAGTT
>JBEIHI010000082.1:0-9366 GCA_040381435.1 Bacteriovoracaceae bacterium
GAAGCTTCGACCGACCTTCCAATGGAAGATCCAGCTTTCCATCACCTCGCCCAACTCCATCAACGGCCGGCAAAGGGCTCCCATCGCTTCCTCCCGGAGTCAAACTCCCGAATGAGAAAGAAAAAGTTCGAATGGATTTCATCCAGGTCGACATTGAAGACATCGTCAAATATTTTGCGGAACGTCTCCAAAAGAGATTCCTCTACGACCCGACAATCCTGTCAGGCAAAATCACGATCATCTCGCCCAACGAGGTCACCGTACGTGAGGCCTGGGGAGCCTTTCTCTCTGCAATGGAAGTTCGGGGCTATGTGATTTTTCCTGCGGGCCCTTTCCTCAAAATCGAAAAGGCGGCCAACGCACGAAAAGCTCCCGTCCCCGTTTTGGTGGGTGAGAGCCCGAACGACGACTCCTACGTCACTCGAATTCTCACTCTCAGATATCTCAACGTGAACGACATTCGGCAGGCCGTTCGAAATCTTTTGTCTCGAACAGCGGGCGATGTCATCGAGCATGCTCCCACCAATACGCTCATCATCTCTGACTATGCGTACAATATTCGTCGGATTGTTCGGATTCTCAACATTCTCGATGTGGAAGGATTTCAAGAGCAGATTGCCGTCATCTCTTTGAAACACTCCTCAGCCGCAGACGTCGCTCGAAAAGTGAACGAGTTTTTCCCTTCGGGCTCCTCAACAGGTGGACGAGTCAGAAGAACAACCGGCACCACTGTCGCCCCGACAACGGGTTTGGCCGCATCAGGTCCTGCCCAACAAGGGGTTGTTCAAAAAGTAGTCGCTGACGAACGAACGAACTCACTCATCGTTTTGGGTTCCGAGCGAGGAATCGAGCAAGTTCGTCGCTTCATTGAACAAATCGATATCCCAGTCGAAGGTGGTGGCGGACAGATTCACGTCTACCCTCTTCAGAACGTGAAAGCAGAAGATCTCTCTCAAACGTTGGCGGCACTTGCCTCTGGAGCTTCTCGCAATCGCACTTCGATGCCACTGAGCGCGGGCGGTCTCAATCCTCAAAGCCCAGCGCCTTCTTTGAATCCAGCGTCGTCAGGCCCCACGACCGCTTCTCTCTTAAGTGGTGAGGTCAAAGTCACAGCTGATGTCCCTACGAACTCTCTCTTGATCCAAGCCTCACCTCGTGATTTCGAAGTGCTCAAGGGAATCATTCGACAACTCGACGTCCGTCGACGACAAGTCTTCATCGAAAGTGCAATTTTGGAAGCACTCGTTCGACGTGGTTCTGATTTTGGAACCCAAGCCGCTGGTCCCTTTGCCCGCACGGGAGTTTTGGGCCAAGACCCCACTTCGGCGAATGGCAATGAAAGCATCGATTCGGCTGGGATCTTCTCACTGGGTTCATTGGCCTCATCATTTGACTCTCTTTTGACCAATCCCACTGCTCTTACGGGCTTGGCCTTGGGCTTCAGATCCGGGGGAACCTATGACGTGAAGATTCGAGATGCTGACGGAGAAAAGACGATCAAGCTGCCATTGCTCAGCGCCGTGATTCGCCTTGCCGCAAACTCCAGAGATTTGAACGTCGTTTCCACTCCACACATTTTGGCCACCGCCAATGAAGAAGCTTCGATTTCGATTGGTGAAGAGATTCCTCAGGAAACATCGAACACTCAAGAAGGAGCTGTTATCTCGCGTTCCTTCACTCGAGTTCGAGTAGCTACGGAACTTACCATCACGCCTCAGATCAATGCCGGAGACTATGTTTCTCTCAAGATTAAGCAGAAAGTAAACAATCGAGGAACTGAACCCCTCGGAAATCAAATCAACACCATCAACCGTGAAGCCAACACAACGGCCATTGTCAAAGATCAGCAAACGATCGTGATTGGCGGCTTGATGGAAGATCGAAAGACCACCAGCGTTGAGAAGGTTCCCTTCCTCGGTGACATTCCGCTCTTGGGATGGCTCTTCAAATCTCGCAGGGTCAGCAGCGAAAAGGTGAATCTTTTACTATTCCTGACCCCTCATATCATCAAAGACACCGCCGATATGAATGATCAGTTCTTTCGAAAGCTCAAAGAGCGCCAAGAGTTCCTCAAAGATCTCGGGGTCAGTGAGAACAAAGGCGTGCCTTCATCTGGACTTTCTCCTGAGCAACTTCAGATGCTTGATCAGGAGTATGTCAAAAGTTTGAAGAAGCAAGAGCTCGTCCCGCTGATGCCTGTGCCTCCCGTCTCTGAGCCCTCTGTGAGTCCCGAAGTGAAAAATCCCGCAGACGCAGGACCCTCACTCAAGATGGTTGAGCCGAAAGCCCCGGAGAGCACTGTCAATCCGACGGCTCCGGCAGCGCCTGAGGCTCCAAGCACTTTACCACCGCTCGAGGATACACCGCCCGAAACCACAACTCCGGTTGATCCCAAAAAGGCGACTTAACTCATGAGTTCAAACAAGGAAATTACACAAGTCACGCAAATCATGACCGTTGCTGACCGGGAGCGACTACGCGAATCTTTCTTTGAAAAGAATTTGCGATTTGAATCTCCTCAGGAACTTGATCTGGGTGCGTTGCTGATCAAGCTTGGCATGATCGATGAGTTCAAACTTCAAGAAGCTCTCGGCATTCAAGAGAGTGAAGGCAACACTCGTCGACTTGGTGAAATTTTGATTGAGCTCAAAGCCATTACTGAAGCTCAGCTGCTTGAGATTCTTGCTAAGCAAATGGGCTTACCCTTTGTGAAGGCTATCAATGATCGAGAGATTCCCGAGGAGTTGATCAAAAAACTGCCCACTCGTTTCGCCCGAAAGTTCGGAGTGCTTCCGATTGGCTATCGAGGCGAAGCCGTTGTGGTTGTGACGGGAGACCCTCTCAATACGGCTATCATCGACGATGTTCGAATGATGCTCGAGCGGCCCGTGATGATCGCGGCGTCCCCAATGTCCGTCATTACGGAAGCGATCAATCGCTCTTATGATCGAGCTTCAACTGCCGATCAGGCGATGGAGGACATCTCATCGAACGTGATTGATGACACAGCTCTCAATGAGCCTGTCGATCTTTTGGATACGGAAGACGAAGCACCCATCATTCGCCTCGTCAACTCACTCCTCTTTCGAGCCGTGAAAGATCGCGCGAGTGATATTCACGTGGAGCCCTACGAAAAAGAGGTCGCTGTTCGATTTCGAATCGATGGAAACCTCTATGACATCATGAAGATTCCCAAGCGACTTCAAAACTCAGTGGGCTCAAGAATCAAATTGCTCGGTGCTTTGAACATCGCCGAGAAGCGACTTCCCCAGGACGGCCGGATTCGAATCAAGATTGCTGGAAAGGATATCGATCTACGGCTTTCAACCGTGCCAACGGCTCATGGAGAGCGACTTGTGATGCGTCTCTTGGATAAGAGCTCTGTTGTTCTTGAGTTGTCCGCTCTCGGATTTGATCCCGTCATGATGAAAACCATGGAGGAGCTCATCACCAAGCCCTTCGGTATCATTCTTGTCACGGGTCCCACAGGTTCCGGTAAAACGACCACTCTCTATGCCTGCTTGTCTCAAATCAATCGAGAGGACATCAACATCATCACCGTTGAAGATCCTATCGAATACCAGCTTTCGGGGATTGGCCAGATTCAAGTCAACGAGAAGGTCGGCCTCACCTTTGCCAACGGACTTCGATCCATTCTTCGACAAGATCCCGATGTGATTCTGATTGGAGAAATTCGAGACCGAGAGACTGCTGAAATTGCCGTTCAAGCCTCTTTGACTGGTCACTTGGTCCTGTCCTCCATTCACACCAACGATGCGTGTTCATCGATTTCTCGACTCGTTGATATGGGAGTTGAACCTTTCTTGGTTTCAACATCCTTGATCGGTATTGTGGCTCAAAGACTTGTGCGTCGGGTCTGTCAGACTTGTCGCCAACCTCATCAAGCAACAGCGGATCAACTTTCTCGCCTTGGAATCGATAAGATCCCCTCACAAGCCACAGTTTACAAAGCCGTGGGTTGTGCCGCATGCTTCCATACGGGATACTCGGGCCGAATTGGTATCTATGAATTGCTGCCGATTGATGAAGAGCTGCGCTCCATCATTCTCAAAACGCCAGATGCGGTGAACTTGAGACAGGCCGCCATTGCGAGAGGCTTTAAACCCATGCGATATGATGGGCTTCGAAAAATTCTTCAAGGTCAGACCACGATCGAAGAGGTTCTTTCGACCACACAGGAAGACTCCCGACTTGAAAGCTTGTCCTAAGGACTCAGCACGCCGTAAACTTAAGACATGCCTCAGTATGAGTACCAGGGAATCAACGCGTCTGGAAAATCAGTCAAAGGTTTGATTATTACGGACAGCTCATCGGCTGCCAAAGTCCAACTGAGACGAGATGGAGTGTTCCCCTCGTTGATTCGTGAGGTCACGGGGCTCCCTTCAGGCACTCGATCCGAAGCTGGTGGCGGATTCTCTTTCAAAAAGAAAGTAAAGACGGAGGATCGAGCGATCATGATGCGGCAACTCGCCACACTCGTGGGCTCTCACATTCCCTTGCTCGAAGCTCTTTCGGCTCTGACCGATCAAGTGGAAAACCCCCATTTGAAGGCTGTTATTGCACAGGTTCGCTCTGACGTGAATGAAGGTGCAGCACTCAACAAAGCTTGTTCACGATTTCCTGAGGTCTTTAGACCCATTGACGTCAACATGATCGCGGCCGGCGAAGCCTCGGGAACTCTCGATATTGTTTTGGGTCGTTTGGCTGAGTTCATGGAGTTTCAGGACCGAATTGAAAAGAAGGTCAAAGGTGCCATGATTTACCCCATCATTATGTTGTCGATGGGACTTGGCGTGATGTTAATCATCTTTACGGTTCTCATTCCCCAGATGGAGCAGATGTTTGCCGATGCAAAGAAGGCTCTTCCTTTGATGACTCAGATCAATCTCGCCATTTCACGATTCCTCCTCTCCTACTGGTGGGCTGTTCTGATTTTTGCAATTGCTGTATTCATCGGGGTCAAACGAGCGCTGAAAACCAAGTCAGGCAAAGTGTGGTGGGATAAGACCCAGCTTCATATTCCCATTCTTGGAGAAATGATTCGAATGATTTCCATCTCGCGCTTCACCAAGACCCTAGCCACCATGTTGAAGTCTGGAATTCCTCTTTTAGCGAGTCTGGGCGTTGTGAAAAACGTTGTCACCAACCTGACTATTCAACGAGCCATCGAGCAAGCGACCAATGATCTGACAGAGGGTGCAAACATTGCGTCACCACTTCAGCGTTCAGGGCAGTTTCCCCCTCTGGTCACACATATGATTGCGGTCGGAGAAAAGACCGGCGAACTCGAAGCCATGCTCGAAAAAGTCTCTGATTACTATGAGTATCAGGTGAACAACCGTATTCAGAGCCTGATGTCTATTCTCGAGCCTGTCTTCATTATTATTTTGGCCGTGCTGATTGGCTTCATTGTGATCTCGGTCATTACACCAATGTTTGAAATGAACACTGTAGCCCTTTGATCGCGGATCTCTCGTCAAACTGTGCCTGTGCTTGACTGAAGACTTTCCCGCTGCAACGATGAGGGGCATGAAACTCAAAGCACTTTGGTCGTATCGTCGTGGTTTTACTCTGATTGAATTGATCGCCGTCTTGGCGATTCTTGTGTTGGTCGTTGGAGTCACTGCTCCCCTCATCACCGGCCAAGTCCGACGAGCCAAAGTGGATGCCACAAAAGTTCAGCTTAATTCGCTGGAGCAAAGCCTGAACTCTTTCAATTTGGATTGCGGCTTTTTCCCCACGACTGAGCAGGGACTCGACGCGTTGAAATCAGCTCCGACAGTCGGACGTCAGTGCAAAAATTTTGATCCTGAGGGTTATCTGAAAAAGAACCAGAAGATCACGGACCCCTTTGACCAACCTTATACCTACGTCGCTCCTGGCACTCACAATTCGAGCTCATTTGATTTATCATCTGCGGGCCCAGACGGAACTCCCGGCAACGAGGACGATATTACCAATTGGGGCTCTGAAGAAGCTCCCGCCCAGTAAAGGAGAAACATGAAGAGAAAGCCTCAAGGCTTTACTCTCATCGAGCTCACGGCCGTCCTGCTACTGATTGCCGTGTTAGTTTCTATCGCAGTGGTTTTCTTTACGGGCGGCAGTGCTCGAATGAGATCAGCGACGGGCAAACTCGTTGGAGATCTTCAAACAACCTATCTTCGCAGCATTCAAACCTCAAAGATTCACCGAATCCGTTTTTCGGAAAACTTGAAAGATTATGCAATCGAGAGCTTTGTTCCTCCCATGGAAAAACCTGCGAACGAGGATGATCGGGAAGCCATGGAACGCTGGGATGACTACAAAAGGCAGCTCGAAGAAATGCGGCCCGAAGACAGAGCTCAACTCACACGAATGGAGCGGGGAGTTTTTAAAGGTCTGGCAAAAAAATCTCTGCCCTCCGGCATCGAAATCCAGAAATTCTATACATCACGAAGCTCCTTGACGGCCTCCGATGCAAAAATCATCTACTTTTTTCCCTCAGGCTCTGCCGATCGAGTCGCGCTCGTTCTTTCTGACGGCGGTGACCTTGTGACAACGATTCAATTGAACCCAATCACTGGTGGTGTGAGCACAATAAATGGGGCTCTGAAGGAAGATGAGTGGAAAAAACTGACCGAACCCCAGTAAACTAAGCCCGATGTCACCGTCGACATTACTACGGACTTTCAATCGAAATTCGGGCTTCACTCTGCTCGAAGTTCTTGCAGCACTTTTCATTCTATCGATTGCTGTTTTTGGCATCTATCAGGGCCAGTCGAATTTGGTTCGCATGACTGTGCGAAGCGAACACATGGCTCAGGCCTTGGGTCTTGCGCAACAGAAGATGGTCGAGACTGAACTCGAGCTTCGAGATAAGTCCTTGGCCGGTCTTTTGGATGATGAATCCGGCGAATTCAAGGACGAAGCCTTTCGAGACTACAAATGGAATCGAAAGCTCACTCGAGTCAGTGCGGGCTGTCTATTCCCCTCGTCTCAGGGTTCAGAGGAAGGCCCAGAAAATGCCGCGACTCCGTTTGGAGATATTTTTTCGATTGCCGAAAAGGTCTTTGAGAACAATGTGAGAAAGATTCAAATCACAGTCTCGTGGAAAGAGGGTAACAAAGACAGACAGCTCAGCCTTTCTCAACTCTATGTCAGCTTCAAGGAGCTCCCCTCCTTATGATGCGAAAGCGACTTGGCGGCTTTACTCTCATCGAAGTTCTTGCAGCGCTCTTTCTGTTTTCACTTTTGACTCTAGGGGTCTCTTCCTCGGTCCGCGAAATTTCGAAGCTCTCATCGCGCATCAAGATTCGTCAGGCCACCGTTGTTTCTGGGATCACCGCTTTTGATCGTATCCAGCGAGACTTACGAATGGCCTTTAATGAGCGACTTCGAAATTCATCAAGTTGGTTTGAGTCGGATTCTACCTCCTTAGGTCCCGATCTTCGCTTTACAACCTGGGAAAGCCCCACTGTTTTGCTTTTCACTCAGCGAACTCCAGGGCTCGCCGCCGTACGGTACTGGCTTGAAAAGGCTGATGACGGAACCATGAATCTGATGCGCTCCCAAGTGGAGATCAATCGTGCGAGTGACCTCGAAAAACAAGCTCCGGAGATCGTGGGTCAGGGAATTTTGAAACTCGAGTTTGAGTTTTACCAGGGCAATACAGGTCAGTGGCTCAAGAGCTGGGATTCAAAGCAGTCGACAACGACGGGCCTCTTTCCACGCGCCGTGCGAGTTCGCCTCTCCTCAGTCGATCCCTCAGTTCCGGAACCAGATCGCAAAGAGAAGACGCTTAACCTCGAGACGACTGTTTTGGTGATCAACGAATGGGAGGACCGAAATTGAATCGCTCAAAGCCGCGCAAAGAATCCAAACAAGGGATCGCGCTCTTTATCTTGCTCGCCTCCCTCATGTTGATTTCATTCGCACTCAAGGAGCTTTTCCAACTCACCAACACGCAGGCGGAAAAAGTTCGCTACCAGTACGACTATCTCCAAGCCATCTATCTCGCTCGCTCAGCGCAGAATCTTTCTCGCTTCTTTATCATTCTCGACGAGCGGATCGCCGCCATCAGTGGTCAGCGGGATCAGAGCTCGGACTCATCCGCAGACCTCTGGTCAATGCCAGTCGCCCTGCCTATTCCCGCTGACTTTTTGAAGGCAATTTCTGGGCAAGCAGGAACGAAAGACGATGGTCCATCGAATTCTCAGACGGAGGATTTCCAAAAACAGTGCCAGGAATTTTTCTCGGACTTCCCGGGTGACGCGACGAGTCAAGTCGAGGATCTCAACCGAAAGCTCAACCTGAATGATCTCAATGATCCCGAAGTGGCTCAGACCCTGATCGATCTTCTATCGGCCAATCGAGAGATCAGCGACTGGCTCCAGGCTAAAAACATCTCTCCGACGGATTTAGTTCGGGAGATTCGAGATTATATGGATCAGGATCAAAGTGAAAACGATCTCAACTCACCAGAAGATACGATCTATCGCACTCTCAATCTCCCCTATGAGCCCAAGAACTATGCGTTTACCAATCTCGATGAGCTCAAAATGGTGCCCAGCGTTGATGATGAGATCTTTGATTTTCTCTCTCGATATGTCTCCGCAGTTCATATTGCCCAGCGCCGAAAGCCAGCTAGAATTAATATTAACACCGTGAGTAGAGAACTCTTCCAAGCCCTCCTCAAGGGAGTTTCGGACCCCGAGAAAGTTACTGAGGACTTTTTCAAAGACCTTAAGGAAAACAAAACGGTGTACACGGAGGCTAACGCCGCACAAAGACTCAGCGAAAAACTTGGAATTGATCCAGCTGAAATCAGGGGCCGACTCATTACCGGAGCCTCAGATGCCTTCAAGATTGAAACAACGGCCTATGTGAATCAAGTTCAGGTCGTCCTCGAAACCATCGTGGGTCGAGGCTACAAAAAGCCTCTTGATCCACTGTCAGTAACAAGGATCTCACCATGAATTGGATCGTGATTGATTTTGGAAGTCAGGAAATTAAAGCGCTCAAGCTTCGCATGGAAGGACAGCGCCTAGAAATCCTGGGCCTAACCGACATTCCAGCAAAGCCTGAGTATTACCGAGGGCTCGGCCTTGCTGAGCCTGCTGCATGGTCAGCGATTACGATTCATCTCAATGAGATTGAATGGCTGAGCGCTGATGAAGAGAATGTCATACTTGCGGCGCTCCCTTCCGCTTACTTGGAAAGCCGCTATCTCAAGTTTCCGTTTAAAAACGAAAAGAAGATCGAAAAAGTTCTTCAGTTTGAGTTGGAATCTACACTCCCTTTTGATTTGGAAGAGGTTTTGGTTCGACACCGCTTACTCGAAGGTGAAGGCGTCACGCCCTCCAAAGA
>JBEIHI010000083.1:0-9363 GCA_040381435.1 Bacteriovoracaceae bacterium
GAAAGAGGCGGAAAATAATAGAGTGAGTTTTGAACGCGAGGGGCTCAGGAGACGAGCACTTCGCAGCTCTTACTGGGAAGGATCCCTCTACAGTTTGATGATTGCAACGGCAGAGCACTTTGCCCTGATCTTTGCTGTCTCTCAAAGCCTCTCGACCCCCGAGATAGGAATTCTCACGACAGGTCCACTTCTTGTCGGCGCGATCGCCAATTTGTTTATTCCAGGTCAGATTCGACAAGCCTCTCTCAAAAACTGGCTGATGATCTTCATCGGAATGCAGATCCTTGGAGTGGCCGGCCTTTTGTGGGTCAGCGTTTTTTCGCCACAAAGATTGTTTGAGGCACTCTTTGTCTGTCTATCATGTTACTGGCTGGGAGGTCTTGTCGCCTCACCGCTTTGGATCGATTGGATGTCAGGCTGGCTTCCTCAAGAGCGACTCGGAAGATTTTTCTCGAGAAGAACGTCCTGGATTTCTCTAACAACTCTGTTGTGCACCATTGCAGCTGCCTGCACCGCAAAGGCCATGGACTCCTCCGCGGGATTTTTTGTCATGATGTTTGCGACTGGATTGGTTGCTCGGTGTGCAGCACTTTGGTTTGTGGCGACTCGGGCAAGCCCACCACGCCCAAAGACAAGAGAATCATCTGAACTCGTCAGCTGGACATATCTAGCTAAGATCCTAACCAGTGCGAATGGTACGCCAGTGCTGATCATCATTATCGCAACTGTCACTCTAAGACTCGTGGCGGGAGTTTCATCGCCGTACTTTTTACCATACATGATGCGTGATCTAGAATTCTCAACAGCTCTTGTGACGATCCTGCAGTCGATCACCTACGTCAGCACCTTTCTCTTTATGTCTTCTTTTGCTGAGAGCATTCGGCGGCACTCCCTAGCAACTGCAACTCAAGTTGCGTTTTATGGCATTGCATTGACCAGTCTTGCATGGGTTCTTTTTTCATCTCCCGTGGCAATTGGGCTTATTCAATTTTTTAATGGGATCTTTTGGTCAGGACTTGATCTTTGTTTGATTCTTTGGATTCAAAGCGCCATTCCCACGTCCGCACGTCGACTCATGGGAATCTATGTGGCCCTCTGTCAGATGGCATCCGTCCTCGGAAGTTTGGCCGGCGCGGAACTCCTGCGTACTTATCATCTGAGCAACTTTCAACTCATTGAGATTTCGACGGCCCTTCGATGGATACTGGCCATAGGCTTAAGCTTCGCCCTCAGCGCTCGGCTTTCACGTCAGACGAGCTTTGATGAGAGCGGGAAATTTCTGATTTATCTTTTCGTTCCCAGTCGATTGCGAGAGGGAATACGGCTTCGTTTGAACTCGTGGCTCTAGGAATCGTTTTGGCCACGCTTCACAGAATAAGAATTGTGAAGCCCGATAAAATGGGTGTACAAAACTGATAAATATCATCTGCAAGGATGAGCAAGCCAGACAAGGCGCGCGACAAAGCAAACGAAGGAGTGT
Source organism: Bacteriovoracaceae bacterium (assembly GCA_040381435.1). Lineage (GTDB taxonomy): Bacteria > Bdellovibrionota > UBA2394 > UBA2394 > UBA2394 > JBEIHI01. The sequence continues at coordinate 1,481 of JBEIHI010000083.1, forward strand.
AGTTATGATGCTACATGACTGAGTGAGCGCCGAGCGCAACGCAGTATGGCGCCTCTCATCGGATGCAGATGCGGGAGTAGCTCACTCGACGGCTCTCACAGTCTCCGGTGGAGAGTGTGAGGCAGGAGAGCAACATGAGAGACTTCCAGCTTGAAATTGAGTAAGTACGGTTACCATGCGGGAGTAGCTCAGTTGGTAGAGCATCAGCTTCCCAAGCTGAGGGTCGCGAGTTCGAGCCTCGTCTCCCGCTGATTTCTTTTTACGACTATCCTTTAGAACCGAGTGCTTTGACTTTTTCTGTGACTTCTCTGAACTCCGGATCGACTTTTTGAACTTCTTTGAAGAGCTTGGTTGCTTCATCCTTTTTGTTGAGGCGAAGCAGAACTTCGGCAAGCTCATAGGTGATTGAAATTTTTTCCTGGGCCATTACATTCGGCAGATTGAGAGCCTCATCGAATCTCTTCTTCGCACTCTGGAGCTGACCCTTCGCTAACTCACACAAGCCAATCTGATAAAGCGCTGAGGCCCTCTGAGCTGGATGCCTCCCAACAAGCTCAAAGGCCTGAATAGCGTCATCCAAAAGCTCCATCTCACGATAGGCCACACCAAGATCAAAATGTGTTTGCCAATCTTCTTCTGAAACACTTTGAGCGACACCTTGCTTAAACGCATTGAAAACATCTCGAACATTCGTGGGGCTTCCAAAACCTTCCTCAACTTTTTCATTCGACAATTCAGCATCTAGCTCAGCGCCCAAATCAAAGAACTCACCCATTTGAGCATCCCGAGTGTCCTCTTGAACATTGAGGCGAACTTTTCGGCCCAATGCCTCAAGTTCCGTGGTCTTAGACTTGAGAGCTTCAGCCATCTCAGTGGCGGCTTTTGCACTCGCTGAAAACTTGCCAAGCAAGGCATGACCGGGAAACTTCTCACTCAAAGACTTCAGTAGCGCCTTCGCTTCGGCGTCTAAACCCTGCGACTTAAAGAACTCGACTTCTTCGAGGGATTGTCTCAGCTCGAAATCAGCATCAACTTCAACCACCGGCTCCGAGCGAGCTGCTGGAGGAGTCGGCACTGGCGCTAAAGCGGCCATCTCCAAATCCATCGACCCATCAGGATCCAATTGACTCGAGAGACGGGATAGCTCCTCGAGACTAAAATCGCTTTCAGTCAGCAAAGCGACAGGCTCGTCGTCCGTCACACTCACTTCTCCCGACAAATCAATAGACTCAACAGAGTTTTCCGAAATCAACTCAATGTCTGATTGATGATTCATTTCGAGAGGCAAAGAATCAGACCCCAGATCAACCACAGGGCCACTCATACTATCCTCGAGGATCAACTCGTTCGCCATTTCATCCGCCTTAGGAGTCACCGCGGAGATGTCTTGCTCATCCAAAACAATCGAAATGTCTGAAGAATCAAATTCATTCAACTCAATGGATTCGACAGACGTTGCCGTCGAGTCCTTCTTGACTGTTTGTTCGTCCGCCAAGCTCTTCGGATCAAGAACACGAAGTTCATCGGAAGCGAGCCTTTCGATATCGGATTTGCCTGAAGATCTCGCCAACATGACAATTTCATTCAGCAAATGAGCAGCTGTCTCTGTATCCTCTTTTTCAAGAGCCAATTGCTTGAGCTTCCATCTCAAAACCAACGATTTGGACTGCGTCTCTAAACTCTTCTTCAAGAGATCATGAGCTTTATCAAGAAGTCCGTATTTCAGGTAAACATCTGCTTCTGACATGAGTCTTCGCTCATCGTGAGTCAGCTCGCTCTCAGGAAGGCTCAAGTCCTTTGAGGCAGGAGCTTCCTCTCGTAACTCAACTCCAGAGGAATCATCGGAAACACTCGAAACACCCGGAGGAGGATTAGCGATCCCCTTAAGTCTTCGCTCTGCTCGATCGAGCTTTCCCTGATCTCCAACAGCTCGGCTCAACTTGAGCAACTCTAAATCTACGGCCTTTGATTTCTCAGGCTGCTTTAGACTTAGAAATGTCTCTGAAAGCAAATCGAGGACATCGACATTTCTGGGATCTGCTCGAAACGCAACCTGAATTCGAGCCAAAGCCTTCTTCGGTTCATTCACCGCAAGATAATGATGCACTAGATTTCCCAGAGCTTTGTGATCTTTGGTATCAAGCTCCACCCAGCGCTCATACACCCGAATGACATCGGGGAGATGGCCCCGCGATTTGATATTTTCTGCCAACTTATCCAGCGCCTGAACAGCTTCAAGATTTCGCTGTTGCGAGTAAAACAACTCCGCCAACTTCAGCTGACTGTCGATATTGTAAGGATCCAGATCGGAGACTTTTCTGAGAACATTCAACAGAGCGTCATGGTTCATTGCCCGATCATAGTGATCAACCACGATTGAGAAGTGGCTCATCGCATCCGAAATCAAACTGAGTTGACCGTAAAGATCAGCGAGCTTCTCATGAATCTGAATGAGAGCCTCTCGTGAGCTGATCTGCTCGATCTTGAGCATCCGCTTATAAATGGCAACAGCTCGACTGAAGAATCCCTCCCGTGTAAAGGCCTCAGCAAGTCGTCTTAGGGCATCGAAGCCCTTCTCAAAATTCTCACGTTTCAAGTAAAGATCGGCAGCTCGACTTAGAGCTTTGGAATCATTTGGATCCGAGCGCAGAATGAGCTCAAAAGCCTCCAAGGCCTTTTCATATTGGCCCTTTGCGAGACACTTTTCTGCCTGCGAAAATAGCTTCGCCTTGTCCAAATCACTCCCCCTCGTACTCCCTAGTTTAACCTGAAATGAATCAATGACTCGAGGCGTCGAGACGGCTTAGTGACCGGCTTGGAATCTTTGTAAAAACGACGTGTCATAATGGCCCCGACGGAAGTCGGCGTCTTCTAAAACCCTCAGATGCAGAGGAACGATGGTTTTAACACCCTTAATGACAAACTCTTTAAGGGCACCCTCCATCTTTCGCATCGCCATCTCTCGATCCGTGTCATGCACGATCAGTTTGGCAAGCATGGAATCATAGTAAGGCGAAACGTTGTATTCCGAACAGGCGATGGACTCAAGCCTGACACCAAAACCCATCGGAGGATGAAACAAATGAATTCGTCCAGGAGAGGGATTGAAATTGGCAGGATCCTCCGCCGTGATTCGACACTCAATGGAATGGCCAGTCATTTTGACATCTGACTGCTTGAGCTTGAGCTTCTCTCCCTGAGCCATGCGGATTTGTTCACGTACCAAATCAACTCCGGTGACCATCTCGGTGATGGGATGTTCAACCTGAATCCGCGTGTTCATTTCTAAGAAGTAAAACTTTTTATCTTTATCCAAAAGAAACTCAATGGTTCCCACCGTCGAATAATTCACCGCTTTCGCTGCAGCAACCGCTCGCTCGCCCATGAGATTTCGCAATTTTTCATCGAGTGCTGGGCTTGGAGTTTCCTCAACGATTTTCTGGTGTCGCCTTTGCAGTGAACAATCTCGCTCGCCCAGATGAATGGCATTGCCGAACTGATCAGCCAAAATTTGGAACTCAATATGTCGAGGCTCAACACAGAATTTTTCGAGATAAACCTCATCCGAACCAAAGGCAGAGCGGCTTTCAGAGCGCGCAATATCGAGCAATCGAAGGAGCTCAGATGAATCCTTCACAATCTTCATTCCTCGACCACCACCGCCCATGGCAGCTTTGATCAAAATGGGATAACCAATCTCTTCTGCAGCCTCTTTGATTGCTTTCTCAGATAAAGGCTGCCCCTTAGAGTCCACAACCTTCAAGCTAGGCAACAAAGGAACTCCGGCTTTCGCCACTGTCTCCTTGGCGCGAACTTTATTTCCCATGGCCTCAATGGCATCCGCGGGTGGGCCAATGAAAACAAGTCCCATTCGCTCACAGGCACGCGCAAACTCTGAGTTCTCAGAAAGAAAGCCGTATCCCGGATGAATAGCATCCGCACCCGTTACCTCAGCGGCAGAGAGCAAAGCGTGCATATTCAGATAGCTTTCTTTGGGCGACGGAGGGCCAATGCAAACACTCTCATCGGCAAACTTCACATGCAATGATTCAGTATCGGCGGTTGAGTGAACCGCTACTGTCTTCAAACCCAGCTCATGGCAGGCGCGATTGATCCGCAATGCAATCTCACCACGATTCGCAATGAGCACCTTCTTAAACTTCATCTTACTTTCGAATCCCGAACAAAGGGGTGTTGAATTCAACTGGCGTGCCGTTCTCAACGAAGATTTTTTCGATCACACCGGAAGCATCAGCTTCAATCTCATTCATCAGCTTCATCGCTTCCACGATCCCCAAGCTTTGCCCCGTAGCCACACTCTGTCCCTGCTCAACAAACGAGGGTGAGGTCGGAGATGGAGCTCGATAAAAAGTTCCGATGAAGGGCGAACGAATAATGTGAAGATCAGGATGGGCTGAAGCCTCAGGAGCCCGAGTGGCTGCTGGAGCCGTCGGCGCCACCATTGCCGCACCAGGAGCGGAAGCTACCGAATACACCGCGGGAGCTTCTTTAGCGCGAACGCGAACACTCAAAGCACCAGTAGCAATCTCGATTTCAGCGAGGTCTGTGGTTCGCAAAAGATCCGCTAGCCTTCGAATAGCCGCTTCTGGAACATCCAATTTAGAGTTTGCCTCTCCCTCAGCGACGGAGGTCGAAGACCGTGAACGAAAGGTCGTCGTCTTTTTGTCGTTTCCCATCTGAACAACAAAAAACCGCTAAACGAGCGAATTGTCGACTAAAATCAGCAGATCTTACTCGGCAAAGGTCGTTTCGCCCGCAGGGGCTGTCGCAGCGGATCTGTTATCCGACAAAATGTACGGAGTGATGAAGATCAGCAGCTCCTCGCGGTTTTTTGACTGATCTCGTCCTTTAAAAAGCCAGCCCACGACAGGCAAGTCTTTCATGAAAGGAACACCCGTTTCGGAGTTGGTCTCAACTGTTTTAAACACTCCCCCAAGAACTGCCGTGCGAGCGCTCTTCACAAGCATCTCCGTTGTCGCCTCTCGAATACTAATGATTCGGTTTCCACCCACATCCCCCGACTGAGGCTCATTACTTCTCGTATTGATCTTCATCAGCACTGAGCCGTCGTTGGTAATATGAGGTGTCACCTGAATCTCGATACCAGCTTCTTGGAACGAAACGTTCGCACCCGATGAACTCGAGCTCAAGAAGGGAATCTTGGTTCCCTGAATAATCCGTGCCGTTCGATTATCGAGAACGGTGATATTAGGTCGAGAGATAACACGTCCGACCGATTCAATCTCCGCATAGCTCAAACGAAGATCGAGATCAAAAATGTCGCTGACAGATCCAAGTCTAAAGCCAAGCTGAGAACCCTTGGAACTCGTCGCGGCATCCACAGCCCAACCGGAGAGAGTGGTTCCGGCATCACCCGAAGGAACGCCAGCGCCGGTGATCTCCCGTGGAAACTGAAAGTCTCTCGATTTTCCATTGGTATCATTCAGGTTAAGCGAAGGTCCCCATTGAATACCAAAGTTTCTGGAGAAGTTGTCATTGGCCTGAACAATTCGGCTTTCAATTCGCACTTGAGGCGTCTGAGTATCGAGAACTTTGATAAGACTTTCAATTCGAGTCAGATTTTCTTTGATGTCTTTTACAATCAGAGTGTTTGTCCGATCATCAACATCAACAGTTCCGCGCTCGGAAAGAAGATTCTTGATACGAGCTTGGAGCTCAGATCCTGTGGCATAGTTGATATTGATCAGCTTAAGCTTCAAGGGCTCAAGCTGCTTAGCCGCTTTATCATTGGCCAAGGCAGTCTCACGCTCTTTCTTCAAAGCCTCTGCCGGAGCCACTCGAATGATGTTTCCATGCTGAACCTTGTCCAATCCCAAGGTTGTCAAAATGATGTCAAGCGCCTGATCCCAGGGAACATCAATCAACTTCAAGGTGAGCGAACCCTTCACAGCATCACTGGTGATGATGTTGAGCTTGGAAACATCCGCAATCAATCGAATGATGTCTTGAACATCGGCATTCTGAAACTCAAGGGAAACTCTTCGGCCCGTATAAACCTTTGTATCCAACTCGGTCAGAATCGAAGTACCGTCTGTGAGATTCGTCGTCGGGATTTCCTGACTGACGACTGCCGGCTTAATCTTGCCGTCCTCAACACGTCGAGGAGCAGGGAAGTCTTGAGATTTACTGCTCTCCGATGACTCAACCGCAGGAGCGGCATCAGCGGCAGGAGCAACTTCTTCCTTGGATTCAGAAGCGCCTGCAACTGGAGTCGGAAGAGGAACAGGCAAACTCTCACTGGGCGTCTGCTCAACCTTCATCTCTGGGGTGGGAACTTCCACCATGGGAGCGGGAATGGGCAGTGGGACCTCAACGGCAGGAGCCTCCATGACAGGTGCAGCCTCCGGCACCGGAAGGGCTGGAGCCATCTCAGGAACCTGAGTCGATTCAACGGGAGACGGAGCCGCATCAGCCATGGCAGCGCCGGTGAGTGAAAGATTCAACTGAGTCCCGTCCACGGATGCGAGGTAACTCATTCCAGGAGATAGGTACACCTCAACACGAACGAGGGAGGAAAGAGAGTCCTTCATTGACTCGACTTTAAGCTCTTTCACTCCGCCTTTTCCGGGAACTGTTGTTTCAACATCGGCCGCCAACTCGGCATCAATAAGATCCACAACGACTCGCTCAGGATCCGACAACTTAAACACATTGTATTTAGGCTCACCGCTTGCAGTGATTTTGACCGTCTCCTGGCCATTCGTCACATCAAGGCTGACTCCTGAAATCATCAACACACTAGAAGTCGATTCATCCACCTTCACAGTCGCCTGCTTTTTAGAACAAGCAGGGAAAAGCCCCACAAGAAAAACCACCATGAATATCATTCGAGTTGACATGATCACTCCTATTTCCGCTCTTCGTTTTTCTGATCATCACGAGCCAGCTTCAAAGCAAACTCACTAACAATCAATTTACCTAATGGATCTCGAAACTCTTCCTGAACAACGACTTCGGCCTTCAAAATTCGAATGACCTGCCCCTTGTTTCGTCCGATGCGGGTACCACGACTAATCACGTGGCCACGACCGCTCCCATCACGAACAATCGCCTTGGGATTCGCGATACCCCAGATCACTCCCGTCAACGTGAAGCGAGACAGGTCCCATGCTAAAAGTGGATTTGACAGATCAACAGCATTGGCAACCTTCTCAGAGATATAAGACTTAAAAGGGTCTCTCTTTCCAAATGGATTGTAAGTATAGACTGAGACCTCAGCCTCTGACGAAACACCCTCTTCTGCGGGCGCTTGAGCAGCTTCAGACTCCTGAGCAGGATCCTTGGCTGACTCTGGTTGAGGTGCCATCGTTAAAAAGAATAGGAGAGAAGCCAACACCTATTTGCCCCCCAGAAATGTAAAGGTTGTCGCCGTGCAATTAACTGTCAAATTCGCAAGTCCATCCTTGGCCTGCATAGGACTCAGATCAATATCGGATATGTTGACGATTCGAGAGAGCTTACCCACTCGATCAAAGAAAACTGCGATCTCATGATAAGTTCCTGCCAAGGTGAGCTTGATCGGAACTTCCGCATAAAGCTTTCTTGGAACTTCGGCGGATGGACTAAATGTTTTGAACTCGATTCCTGATTTTTTACCCAAAGAGTAAACATCGCGAAGCAGTGATGGGATTTCCTTGTCTCTTGGTAGCTGCGTCAGGGCGATTCGAAGATCTTCTTCAAGCTTTCGAATATTTTGCTTAAAGGTCGCTAAATCCTCGGCAATCGCTTTCTGCTCTCGGTATTTTCGCTCCAAATTGTCAAATTCAGAATCCAGCACAGCGATCTCTCGATCAAGAGCCGTCCATTGAGTGAAGTGAAAGAATGCGACAACGCCAACAGCC
>JBEIHI010000084.1:0-9327 GCA_040381435.1 Bacteriovoracaceae bacterium
AGCCTTCATTAAGACTGAGACTCTACAGGTCGATGTCAGTGTGGATTCAATGATTGATCAGATGATGAGGGAAGTTGCTCAGGCCAAGCATTTGGGTGAGGACGTAAACAAAGAGGGAGATCCGAAGTAATGTCGCGTCTCAACCTTCAGCAGTACTTTCCCTTGATTGAGGCTATCAGTCCCGTTTCCGTTCGAGGACAGGTGACGAACGTCTCGGGGATGTTGATTGAAGGCTTTTGCCCAGGCTCCAGTGTTGGTGCGATCTACCGGATCCATTCTCTGGATGGAACGCGTAGCTTTCTTGCGGAGGTTGTAGGCTTTCGAGGAGAAAAGGTTCTCTTGATGTCCTATGGCGAACTCCAGGGAGTTGGTCTGGGAAGCGTGATTGAGTTTCACCGACACTCTGCAACCATTCGAATTGATGAGAGCATGCTAGGTCGAGTCATTACTCCACTTGGTGAGCCACTGGATGATCTAGGTCCTCTTGAGGCTGAAAAAGAGTTTTCCATTTACACCAATCCACTGAATCCGATGCATCGAACTCGAATCAAAGAGCCTCTCGACATTGGCGTCAAAGCAATCAACGGATTGCTCACCGTCGGTAAGGGGCAGCGGATTGGTATTCTTTCCGGATCCGGTGTTGGTAAGTCAGTTTTGCTTGGAATGATGGCCAAGAATACCAAGGCCGACATCAATGTGATCGCGATGATTGGTGAGCGGGGCAGAGAAGTTCGTGAGTTTATTGAGCGTGATTTAGGCAAAGAAGGTCTCGCCCGTTCTATTGTGATTGTTGCCACAAGCGACCTCTCGCCGGTGCTTCGGATGCGCTGTGCCTTTGTGGCTGCCACAATCGCTGAGTATTTTAGAAAGCAAGATGCCAATGTTTTGCTGATGATGGATTCCGTGACTCGATTTTCAATGGCTCAGCGGGAGATTGGACTCTCTGCTGGTGAACCTCCCACGACCAAGGGTTATCCGCCTTCTGTATTCTCAACACTTCCTAAGTTGTTTGAGCGGGCTGGAAACTCAGCGTCGAAGGGGTCGATTACAGGGATTTATACCGTTCTTATTGAAGCCGATGATATCAATGATCCCATTGGAGATACCGTTCGTTCTATCGTTGACGGACACGTTGTGCTTTCAAGAAAGCTTGCAGCCAAGAACCACTTTCCTGCCATTGATGTATCTGTTTCAGCGAGTCGGGTTATGGGTGATGTGACCACCCCTGAGCATCGCGAGTATGCATCGAAGATTAAGTCCATTATGGCTTACTACACCGAAGCGGAAGATTTGATTAACATCGGTGCTTACGCCAAGGGATCAAATCCCCAGATCGATGAGGCGATATCCTATATCGAGCCCGTGCGCGCATTTTTGCGCCAGTCGATTGGTGACAAAATTGATCTTAAACAATGCGTCGACATGATGAAGGCGATTTTTACACAGCAAAATCAGCAGGCAGCGGGAGGGAAAGCTAGAAGGTGAAACGATTTGCATTCAGATTCCAGTCTGTAGCTAAGGTTCGAAAGATCGAGATGGAAAGACAAGCTCGAGTGTTGGCTGAGGCTATGATGAGAGTGAGGCAGATCGAAGCGGAAATTGAATCCATCAAAGAAATGAATCGACGGGAAGTCGAGCGGTTGCAGGAGTTGGCTTCAAAGGGTCAGATTCCTGCGCAGATGATGGAGCTCTCGACGATGTATCGAGAGGAATTGAAACGCGAGCACAAAAGAAAAATGATTGCGCTCCGGGAAGCTGAAGTCAGGGTTCGAGAAGAGAGAGAAAAGCTCATCGAACGAGAGAAGGCTCGGAAGGTGATGGAGAAGGTTAAGGAGAGGGATTTTGAAAACTATGTTGAAGAAAAGCGTAAAGAAGAGAACAGGCAGATTGATGAATTGGCTCATCGCTTTGCCTCTGGCAGTGCTGGTCATTCAGAGTCTTGAGGCTCAAGAGGCGGCTCCCGCGGCACCCGCTGCAACGGAGGCCCCTGCTGCTGCGCCTTCCGCGCCAGCTCAAGGCAGTTTTCCTGAGAAGGAAGTTTATACCCGAGCTGAAGTAGAAGCCTTGAAGTCCGTGCTGGTGAAGAAGTCTGTTGAGCTTGATCAGGATATTGAGACCGAAAAGAAATACGTTGAGTCACTCAAGCAGCAAGTTTCTGAGCATTTGGTCAAAGTTGAAGCTGCTCGCAATCAAATCGCGGAGTTTATGAGTCAAAAGGATCAGCGTGAGGAGGCAAAGCTCAAGAAGCTCGCAAAATTCTACGAATCTATGGATGCTGAGCAAGCCGCTCCTCTTTTGAAAGATGTGCCCGATGAGATGGCGATCAAAATTTTGGATCGGATGGATACTAAAAAGGCTGGCAGTGTATTGGCCCTTCTTCCGGCGTCGCGTGCTGCCAAGCTGACCCAGGGTTTCGCAAGACTAAAAATCTCAGCAGATAAGGCTCCAAGTGGAGGGAGTAACTGAGAATGTGTGATGTGATGGGCGAGTTTCCACGAGTCTTCATGGTGATGACTCGGGAAGGTAAACAAGGAGAAAGAATGAAATGAGAACTAATATTCGCCTAGACTCATTTCTTGCATCTTCTTCATCGGGAATGGACCTATCAAAAGGGGTTCCCGCAGGGAAGTCGGCTGCTCAAGGCGCAAGCCTCAAGGATGAGGTAAGCTTTGAGAAATCGTTCGAGGATCAATTCAAGGATCTTCGAGCGAATTCAAAAAAGCCGTCGGATTCTTTGGATCGTCAAGGATCGATTGATTCAAAGAGTTCTTCCGCTGGCAACAAGGATGTTGATTCAGCTCGGAAGGCCAAGCCCAGCAAGCAAAGGGATTTGCGAGAGTCAGAGGTGGAAGATTCTGAAGCGTCTGTAAAGGACGCGCAGATGAAATCGCCTTCATCGGACTCGCAGGGAGTCTCTGAAGAAGAAAGTGCAGAAAGTGAAGTGCAGGTGACTGCATCAATAGTTGAAACACCGGCAGACGAATCTGCTGATGTGCCTCTGTTGATTGCGTTACCTGTAAGTAAGGTGATTGCCGCTCATGAATCGACTCTCGAGTCGAATGTGAGTGAAGGCAGTCATGGTATCAATCCAGATTCAATGAAGTCGGAAATCACGAAGGAAAGCGGTTCAGCTGAAGGCAAGGATGCCGGAGTTGAGATTCCTTCTGAAATGACCGAGCTCATTGATCAAACGATAAGTGTAAGTGCTGATGAGCAAGAGGTTGCTCCGTCTGAGGCTCGAATGGAGCTGAAGGATTCGCAACCCGTTGAGAAGGCGCAGTCGATCAAGGACTTTGCAGCTGAGCTCTGGATTCACAGAAATGTGGATGCGGAATCGAGGCTGAACGGAAAATCTGATCTTAGCATTGCGTTCAATCAGGACTCTGGACCTCAAAAGCCCCTGTCGATTCGAGACTTGGAGCCTCTCGTTTCCAAGTTGGTGACAACGAAGACCGGTGGCGAGATGAATTTGCAATTGCGACCCGCCCATTTGGGGATGGTCAAAGTTGAGATTCTGACTGAGGGGGATGCGGTGAAGGTGAACTTGTTCGCTGAAAAAGCATCCGCTCAGAGTGTATTGAGCTCTCAAGTCAATGAACTCAAACAGCAACTGCACGCCGTTGGTTTGAAAGTTGAGACAGTGACTGTGAATACGCTTCATAGCAATTCCGCAGAACAGTCTCGGGACGGACAAAACCAACAGCAAGCCCGACATCAACAAGAGAATCCTCAACAGCGGCCTCAGCAACAGGGCGCTCAGCGAGAATTTGATTTAGATGCTTGGGGTGAGGAGGCCGCATGATTTCGAGTATTGTTGAGTTACAAAATGCAACCGCGACAGGTGCGACTCCCATGAAGGCAGGACAAGAGCTTGGGAAGGAAGAGTTTTTGAGAATGCTCATGACTCAACTTTCCGCTCAGGATCCTCTTAACCCGATGGACTCAACCGAGTTTACGGCTCAGCTAAGCCAATTCGCAAGTCTTGAGCAGCTGACCAATCTCGGATCCAAGATGGACAATTTGATTACCATTTCGGGGGCAAGCAATGCTGCCAATGCTGTGTCATTGCTTGGCAAAGAAGTGCGCATGGATGGCAACAAAATCAAAGGTCCTCAATCAGTCTTCTATGAACTCTCAGAACCGGCAACTTCCGTTAAAGTGGAAGTCCGTGATGAGGCTGGCCGCGTTAAGCATTTCCAGGATGGACTAAGCGGAAGTCTCGGCTTGAATGAAGTCAAGCTCGAAGGATTCGAGCCCGGCAACTATCAAGTTTTTGTGACTGCTAAGACAGCAGATGGAAGAGAGATAACTTCTCGCATTTCTACATTTGAGAAAGTGAGAGGGGTGAATTTCAATGGAAACATCCCCGTCATGCTCATGGAATCAGGTGTTGAGATGGCAGCGAATCAGATTGTTGAGATTCGTGAACCAAGAGGAGCAAAGTAAAGGCCATGGATAAGGTTTCAGAAGCAATCTTGCTTTCCCAGATCAGGCGTGTCGAGCCAGGAGCCGTCAAGGTTCCATCGCGAAACACGGATGTTAAGGGACCGAGCTTTGATGAGATTCTGGAAAAGAGTGGTGTTCAGATTTCGAGGCATGCCGAACGCAGGCTTCAGTCACGAAACATCGATCTTTCTGGAGAAGAGATTCAAAAGCTTGAGTCTGCGATGAGCTCATTGGAGAAAAAGGGAGCTCAAGACTCGCTCGTACTCATGGGAGAGCTAGCTTTTATTGTGAACGTTCCTTCAAAGACCGTCGTTACGGCGTTAGCGAAGGAGCAAATGAAGGAACAAGTATTTACCAATATTGATTCAACAATGTTGGTTTAAAAAATTGAACAACGATGTTGGACCCTCACGGGAGACGTCGTTCAAATTTGGAGGGTTATTCTTATGACAGTTATTTCATCACTTTTTTCTGGTATTTCAGGAATTGTGACCAACGGTAGTGCGTTGTCCGTTTCGGGCGACAACATTGCCAATATGTCCACACCGGGATTTAAGTCATCCGTGCCGGTGTTCGAAAGTGCGTTGTCTCAGCGAATCGGTGAGGCCGAGGTCGGTCTGGGATCTCGATTGGCGGGAACAAGCTCAAACTTTACTCAGGGTGCGTTGAAAAACACGACACGAAACACGGATCTTGCGATTCAAGGGAAGGGTTTCTTTGCGGTTCAGAACGCAAGTGGTGAGCAGTTCTATACTCGAGCCGGGATGTTCCAGCAAAACAATGAAGGTCTCCTGGTGACATCTGCAGGTGGCTATCAGCTGCAAGGATATGCCATTACAACCAACGGCTCTCAAGAGCTGATCGCGGGAACATTGAGCGCAATCAACTTCTCCACCGTGAGTTCCAACCCTGAGGCTACCGATGAGGTGACTTTTGCGTTGAACTTGAACTCAGATACCACAACGCCAACGGCGCCTTGGGACCTTTCAAGCTTTGAAGATGCATCTTCAAGCTCGAACTTTAGCTATTCTCAAACCATTTACGATTCTCTGGGTAATCCGCGATCAATCACGACTTACTTCCGAAAGTCCGCTGACAATACTTGGGATTATCGAACGTTGACGGCGACATCAAATCTGGATCCTGACGCTGTGGCGGCAGGATTGCCCTCCGACGCGACTGTGATCATTGGTCGAGGTCGATTGACTTTTAGTGATGGAAATGACGGAAACCCTGCTGGTTCTTTAATTGGAAACTCAGATACCTCAGCCGGCCAGGGTCTTGCGGCCCTTCCTGTGGATGCTGCTGGAGTTACAATTCCACTCGCTGGTGGTGAGAGGCCCGTTCCCGCGGGCGGAGCCATTGGAACAACAGAAGGTATTCGTTGGAACAGCGGAGCTGGCTCAACGGTGAATGCCGGAAACCCACCTATTGATCATAATTTTGGAATCTTCGGTGAAGGGTCCTCGACGACTCAATATGCTGCCACAGACTCGACGTTGAAGTCCGTCATTCAAAATGGCCGGACTCAGGGAGAGCTTCAAAGCACTGAGATCGAGGCCGACGGAACCATTCGAGGGAACTTCTCAAACGGAGCCACACGAAACTTGTTCAAAGTTCCTGTGGCGACATTTGCAAATGAGGATGGCTTATCACGACTAGGAACCAACCTCTATTCCGAATCAGGCACCTCAGGCCAGCCCCAAGTGGGATTGCCTGGGACTGCGGGCAAGGGAACCATCACATCATTTGCGATTGAGCAAAGCAACGTGGATTTGGCCACAGAGTTTGTAAATATTATTACTTTACAAAGAGCCTTCCAGGCCTCAAGCCGAACCGTTTCTACGGCTGCTGAGCTCTTGCAAGAGCTCGTAAACCTCGGACGATAAGTCCTTGGTGAGCTTAATGGGGGCGCCTCAAGGATGAGGGCCCCCATTTTCTTTGACGCCCAACGGCAAATGCTGCGCTGCTTCCGAAGGCCTTGAGCTTTTCGATGGAGCGAAGGGTCGGATCACGATAAAATTGGGAGGTGTTGTTTCCTCGTCAGATCAAGGATGTATCTGAGTTTGATAAAGCGCTTGGCTTCTTTCAAAATCTTTTGCGCCCAGAGCAGCGCTGGAATCTTGCTGATGAGTATCCTCTCGCTTTTGATCGCTCGAAACCCGAGCAGATGTTTCTCAAGGACGTGAATTCGGAGCTTCAGGCAGGATTGGTGACCCTTGAGCGGCGTATTGAGATCGCGCAGGGTCAAAAAGCCAAAGCTTTGTTTATTGGATCGGTGGTCACTCATCCAGCCGCTCGACTGAAGGGCTATCAGCGAGAGCTTTTTCATGCTGTGGAAGAATATGCTGAGAAGGCTGAGTTTGATTTTCTCGTTCTCTGGAGTAGTCAGATTCAGTTCTATGAAAAGCTAGGATTTCGTTTAGGTGGGCTTCAGGCGACATGGGGCTCTGCGAATTCGCAGCAGCTTGCTCATTCTCAGATGAAAGTCCAAGTGGGGAGTGCAAAGACGATTCCATTCACTCGATCTCTCTTTACCTCATTTGAGAAACGCTCTTTTCGAGTGGATCGAAGCTTTGATGAAATGAAGCGGTTGTGGGAGATTCCTCAAATGACAGTCGCCTGCACTGAAAATGCTTATGCACTAGTCGGTAAGGGTGAGGACTTTCACAACATCTGTCACGAGTGGGCGGGACCTGCAGAGGAAGTTCTCAATTGCTTTGATGCGCTTCGCAAGAATGATCCGAGCCTAAGAATTCTAAGTCCTGGAGTTGTTCATACCGATGATGAAGCTTCTGTGATTCGAAGTTTAGAGCAGTCAAACTTTGAGCCTCGACTTGAGTATCTTGGTTTGTTTTATGCGATCAATCCAGCTTTCAGATTGAGTGGCTTGGATCCTCAAAAACTCGATTATCCATTCTTTATCTGGGGTCTTGATTCCATATGAGCCCACATTTTGAATCCAACATGGAAGCGCTCCGTAAGCGCTATCCTGGGCTTCGTGACTTGACGCCAGCGTTTGAGGGCGAAGTTAAGGTCGAGGTTGCGCGGTCCTCCCATCAGCCAATCATCAAGAAACTCAACCATCGTCGAGGGGTCGGTGTCTTTTTGGTCGAGGGTGTAGGGCAGGGTGAGTGCTTTGATTGGTTGCAAGATTATCTGAGCAAGGACGAGAGCATTTTCATTGTTGTTGAGCCTGATGATGTTCGCTTTGCCAGCCTGTGCAAAACGAGGGATCTTCGGCCAATTTTTGAGAATCGGCGTGTGCAAATCATTCTCTCAGACAAGCTGAGTGAATTCTCCTCTCAGATTCTGAGTTCTTTCAATAAGCGTCGAGCGGCATTACTTCCTTTCTTAACAGTCATTCGATCGCCCTTTGTGCGGTCTGAAGATCAGTCGTTTTTTGATCTGTGTGAGAAGCAGCTTGAAAACAATCTGGATCTTTTTTCATCAATGACAGGATATCGACAAGATGGACTGACGGGACTTCGCTACTTTGTTGAAAATATTCCTTGGATCGAAAGTAGTGGGGGCATCTCAGCGTTTGAAAACAAGTTTTCTCATGCATCGGCAATTGTGGCCTCAACGGGGCCGTCTCTCAGCAAAGCTCTTCCGATATTGAAGCGGTTGCAAAACACTCACGTCATTATTGCAGCGGACGCCTCATTGAAAATTTTATTGAAGGCGGGAATACAGCCGCACTTTGTTTGTACGCTTGAGCGAGAGCTTGCCTCGAAGCCCTTTTTTGATGGCATTGAGGCGAGTGCTGCGACAGCACATCTTGTGGCGTTTCCCGAAGTTCCTGCTGAGGTGATTCAGGCCTACCTGGGGCCAAAGATAGTCGCGTACCGCAAGCAACTTTCTCACTTGTACTTTGAGCAACAAGCGCCGCGTGGAGTAATCGGTGCGGGCCATTCCGTGGCGCATATGTGCATGCATTTGGCCGCATATTTGGGATGCAAGGATATTGCCCTAGTGGGTCAGGATCTTGCCTTTGATCCTGATTCACTGAGTACACACGCGGAAAATGTAGCGTACTTTTCTTGGTCTCAAGCAAATTCCGAAGATGAGTTGAAGGCTCGACTTGCCGAGGAGCGTGATCAACTCTTTTGGATGCCTGGTAACTTGCGCGAGCTAGTTCCCACTCGCGGCTACTATATTGTCTTTGCTTGGGAGTTTGGGGCTCAGGCTGGTAGCTTAAATGCCAAAGTAGTTAATTGCACAGATGGGGGAATGAAGATTCCTGGCATTGAATGGCAGGATTTCGGTGCTTGGATTGAGCAATCCTCTCGGGCTGCCGATTTGAGTGGTCTACTGGCGGTGAGTCCAGGGGGGCACAAAGGAAAAATTGATTTAAGTCCTTTGATTCAGTCGATCAGAGCATGGGAACAAAACCTCTCCAATCAGTCTTTTGTTCTTAAAGCGCTTGGAGCGCAAAGTAATCCGAGCTCCACCGATCCCTTTCTTGCTCAATCGGTTCAGATTTTAAGAACTTTGAAGAAAGATCACGTTATTGAAGCTTTCGCTCAGGATATCCTGGGCAAGGAACTCATTCCCTCGGAGACCAAACTAGTGGGGATTGAGAAACCAGAGGAGATGAGCTTAGAGGATCTCCGGTCGCTCGCTGCCTATTTTGATCTCATCGTTTCTGGTCTGGCCGACTCGCGCGCCGTGTTGACGCAAAAAGCCAAATAAAGTCAGCTGGTTAGACGCATCGGGGCGGCAAAAATTGTTCCCTGCCTAGTCCGTTGATTTTCCTCACAGAAGAATAGAGTTTGCCGATCGGCAAAAATATCTCTTCGGAAGTTTCGGCTCCTGCCGATGAGGAGACTGAACTTTGCCGTGAGAAATTGCGGCATGGCTCAAAAAGTTGCCATGGAT
>JBEIHI010000085.1:0-8991 GCA_040381435.1 Bacteriovoracaceae bacterium
ATCACCAACACAATCAATGTCCACTTCAATGGCATCTTCTAAGAATCGATCCACCAAGAGCGGAAACTCGATATCCGAAGCGCTCTGCATTTTGAGCATGATACGTTCCATCTCTTCCCGAGATCTTACGACATGCATCGATCGACCACCCAAGACATAGCTCGGCCGAATCAAAACCGGATAGCCAATCGACTGAGCCACCGAGGGAAGCTCAGCAATGCTTCGAGCAAATTTGGATTTAGGCCTCTTCAATTTAAGCTTCGAGAGTAGCCGATCAAACTTGGCACGATCCTCCGCTCGATCAATCTGCTCCTGTGAAGTTCCCAAAACCTCAGAGGATTTAATTTTCTGCGAGAGCTTAAGCGCTGTTTGCCCGCCTGTCTGGCAAAGCACCCCGCGCACTTGTCC
This sequence comes from Bacteriovoracaceae bacterium, assembly GCA_040381435.1. Lineage (GTDB taxonomy): Bacteria > Bdellovibrionota > UBA2394 > UBA2394 > UBA2394 > JBEIHI01. Next base: position 409 of record JBEIHI010000085.1, read on the forward strand.
CAAATCCCGCTCATGCTCAAGCACTCGCTCGACATACTCTCGCTCCAAAGGTTCAAAATACAATCGAGTCGAGACATCGTAGTCCGTTGAGACAGTCTCAGGATTGCAGTTGATCATCACAGCATCAAAGCCCGCTTCCTGCACCGCTTCAGCGGCTTTGACACAACAATAATCAAACTCAACGCCCTGACCGATGCGGTTGGGGCCACTGCCTAAAATCACGACCGCCTCACGACCCGAAGCTCTCTGCATCTCAGCCGCTTTGACTGGCGCTGGAAACTCCTCATAGGCCCAGTAAAAATAAGGCGTCACTGCCTCAAACTCCCCCGCACAGGTGTCGATCTGATTGAGAGAGGCGTGAATTTTTTCTTTCTTCAAAAGCTTTGTCAGATTCGACTCACTCATCTGTAGCAACTTGGCCAAATGATGATTTGAAATTCCCATCGCTTTGGCCTGCCGAAGCCGATCCGCCGTTGGCTTAGTTTTTTCAAGCTCATGCTCAAAATCAATGATCTCTTTAAGCTGCTGTAGAAACCATCGATCAATCGAGGTCGCCTCGTGAATCTCTTCCAAACTCGCACGATTTGATCGAAGCAACTCAGCAATCATATACCATCGATCAAAGCGGGGCTTTCGAACACTCTCGAGACGAATCTCATCAGCTTTAAGTGCCTTCGGCAGCTCGAGGCCTCGCACACCGGTCTCCATCGAATCAAAAGCTTTCAAAAGCGCTTCCTTAAATGTCCGACCAAACGACATCACCTCACCCACGGACTTCATCTGCGTGCCTAGCAATGGCTCTGTCTGCTGAAACTTTTCAAACGCAAATCGAGGAATCTTGATCACCACATAATCAAGGGCGGGCTCAAACGATGCCGGAGTCTTTTGAGTAATATCGTTCTGAATCTCATCGAGAGAAAATCCTACAGCGAGCATGGCTGCCAACTTGGCAATCGGAAATCCTGTGGCCTTCGAAGCCAGCGCTGAGGATCTTGAAACTCGAGGATTCATCTCCACCACAACCCAACGCTCAGACTGAGGATCCAAGGCATACTGAATATTACATCCACCAGTCTCAACACCGACGCCGGCGACAATCTTTTTGGAAGCTTCGCGCAATCGCTGAATCTCTTTGTCCGTCAGCGTTTGAATAGGCGCTACGGTAATCGAGTCGCCTGTATGAATTCCCATGGGATCAAGATTTTCGATGCCGCAAACAATCACGGTCTGATCTTTGCAATCGCGCATCACCTCATATTCAATCTCTTTCCAACCCACGATGCTCTCTTCAATCAAAACCTCGCCAACCGGAGAGGCTCTCAGGGCTTCGTGCAACTTTTCAGAGAGTTCAGCTCGATTGTAGACAATGCCACCGCCCGTTCCACCCAGAGTGAATGAAGGCCTGAGAACCAACGGAAATCCAAGCTCCTCGCCCACTTCAATGCCTCGACCCAGAGTCTTGACGGTCTCTGAGCGAAGCACCGGCAGCTCCAACTCAATCATGAGCTTTCGAAACTTCTCTCGATCCTCAGCAAGCTCAATGGATTCAATCCGAGCACCCAAAACTTCGACACCGTAGGTCTCAAGAACACCCTCTCGATGAAGCGCCATCACAAGATTCAGCGCCACCTGTCCCCCCAAAGTGGGCAACACGGCCTGAGGGCGTTCTCTCGAAATGACCATCTCCAAAATCTCAGGAGTCAGCGGCTCAATATAAGTCCGATCCGCCAAATCAGGATCGGTCATGATGGTCGCCGGGTTTGAATTCACAAGGACAATCTCGTAGCCGAGTTTCTTGAGCACCCGAACCGCCTGAGTCCCCGAGTAATCAAACTCACAGGCCTGCCCGATCTGAATGGGACCTGAACCAATGATCAAAATCTTTTTTATGTCAGTTCGATTCGGCATAACGCTTTAACAACTCCGCATAGTTCCAGTTACTGGCCTGAGAAATCGTCAACTGCTTCTCAATGCCTACACTTCGAATGGCGGCTTCAAAACTAGCGAGCAACATGAGTTTATGCATACTCCAAAGCTGAGAGCGCTGTTCGCAAAGCTTCTCAATAAGATTGAATTCCTTTTCGGGATGTAGCCACAAGTGCGTAAAAAACAACTCCTCTGACGAGGGCAAAGCAAAGAGCCGAGATTGAAAGATCTGTCCGACTTTAGGCTTCCACATTCTGGCTTCGGGCCCCTCAGCGATCAGCTGAATCTTCCGTTCTTTGTTCCAAAGCAGATCCTTGGCAACAATCTTTCCACCCGAAACCGTCTTCACTCTGAAAATCGACCAGTGATTATGAAGACTGCGCTCAATCGCGCGGATATTGAATTCACTCGAAAGCCCCAATGTCACAAAGATCACCGCGGGAGTCTTTTGAAAACTCCGAGTGACATACTCGAACAGATACCACTCTAGAAAGCTCTGGCTCGCTGATTCAAAAAGCGACTCGCCTAGCTCATGGGAACGCCCCAGATTCTGATAAAAAATTTCCTTCGCTCTCAAAATCTCTTTTTCAAAGGCTCCCTGTGAACCAAATTGAAGCAACTCATCAAAGGCTTCTTGCCACTGTTTTCGATACTCACTCATGCCACGTCCCGTCCGCTTTGAAACTTTGTAAAAACATCTCTCGAATCCAGCGGACCGGGGCCCGCCTCAGGGTGGAACTGAATTCCCTGGACTCTCAGCTTTTTGCCGATAAAGCCCTCCACCGTTTGATCGTTTAAATTAAAATGTGTCATCTCAATGCCCTCGGGCAACTTCTCAGCCGAAACGGCAAAGCCATGATTCTGTGAAGTAATCTCCACGTGATCAGTTAATCCGTTCATCACAGGATGATTGGCCGCATGATGTCCAAACTTCAACTTGAAGGTCTTCATTCCCAAAGCCTGACCCAGAATCTGATGCCCCAAACAAATTCCCAAAATAGGAATCTTGCCCACGAGCTTCTTCACCTGCTCGACAGCAAATGTTTCAGTCGCAGGATCTCCGGGTCCATTCGAAAGCAAAAGAGCATCGGGACTTTGCTTCAGGATCTCTTCGGCACTCGACTGTCTCGGCATCACCACAACGTCGTCAAAGCCCGCGTCCACAAGGCATCTCAAGATCTGGCGCTTCACACCAAAATCAATCACAACAATCTTCTTCAGCCCGCTGGAATTCCGAGCCGTTGGCCTCAACAGAACATGACTACCCTCAGTCCATCGATAGGGCTTCGAGGTGGAAACTTGAGAGGTGAGGGAAAGTCCTTCCATCGACAAAGGCTTTGCCAAAAACTTCTCTAGCGATTTCTTGTCACTGAGCTCGGTCGAAATGACTCCCCATTGAGCTCCATGCTCTCTGAGATGCAAAATGAGCCGACGCGTATCGACTCCCGAAAGTGCCGGCACATCATGCTCGATCAAAAACTCGTTCATCGTTTTCTTCATTCGCCAGTGGTAGAGAGGTTCGGAGTAATCGCGGACCACGAGACCCGCCGTCCACACCTTCGCGCTCTCGGCGTCCTCTTCTGTGAATCCCTGATTCCCAATCTGAGGAGCAGAAAAAACCATGATCTGCTTACAATACGAGGGATCGGTGGCAATCTCTTGATAACCCGTGTGTCCCGTATGAAAAACGCACTCGCCAACCTGAGTCGTTTTGGCTCCCCACGCAACGCCCTTCCACAATGTTCCATCGGCCAACAGCAGAGCCCCTTTACGCCTCATAAACCGAATGACCTCCTTTATAATGCACCTTCAACGCACCCCTCATCGTCTTCCCTAGAAAGGGGGAATTCCGAGATTTTGAAAGCTGAAAATGGAGTGCGGTCGTTTCCTCGGGATCAAAGACCACAAAGTCGGCAGACTGCCCCACTTCAAAACCAACAGGAACTCCTAGAAGTTCAGCCGGCCGATACGAAAGACAATCAAAGAACTTTTTCCACGACAAATCCGCACGCAAACGAACTTCATTGTAGAGGGTCCAATAAAACTCCATCGAGATCATTCCATGAGCAGCAAGAGTATAGGTCGTATCTTTTTCTAAACGAGAATGAGGAGCATGGTCTGATGCAAAACAATCAATCGCACCGTCTCGAAGTCCCTGCCATAGCGCCGCACGATCTTCCGTCGATCGAATGACGGGGCAAACCTTGAAGAATGTCTTTTGACTCCAATCAAAGCCCTCGGAATCTTCAACACTCAAAATACCGTGATGAGGAGTAAGCTCTGCTGAAACCGACAAACCCTCTCGGCGAGCGGCCTTCAGAACGCGAACACTGCCGGAAGCCGACATATGGCCAAAGTGCAGATGGCCTTTGATTTCGCGAAGCAAATCCAAGTCACGCTTCACCATGGCCACTTCCGACTCGGAGCTAGACCCCTCGATTCCTGAACGAATGGCTACATGCGACTCATGCAAAAGAGATGCTTTGGAGATGCATGTATCTTCCTCGTGAAGGGAGATGAATTTCCTGGCTTTCTTAGTGGCTTTCATGGCCGCCTTCATCATCTCTGAATCAAGAATCGGCTTTCCATCATCCGAAAGTCCCACGATCGGTCTCTTGAGAAGCGCATCCCAGTCGGTGGGCTCACGACCTTCCAGATTTTTTGATACAGCCGCAAAGGGTTTGAGCGTCACCAAACGTTTTGAGACTCGCTTAAGGAATTCATCGATTGTCTTCACATCATCAAGACGAGGCTGAGTATTGGCCATGCAAGCTCCAGCTGAAACACCGCCCTTAAGCATTTGCGCTTCTAGCGTCTCAAAGGTCTCTTTATGACTCTCACGAAAATCTCGTGAATGAATATGCAAATCGACCGCCGATGGCCCCAGGATCAAATCACCGAAGTCCTTGATTTTCTTTTTAGCGACAGTTCCCTGGGGAGCCGCCCATTCGATTTTTGAGAACCGACCTCGTTGAATCTCAAAAGTAGCGGGCATGAATTGACCCCGCTGACGATTCCAAACTCTGCGCGAGAAGAAAATCATTGGGCTACTCCCAGAATCTCGGCCAGCAATCGTCGCCGAACGAGATAGCCGCTCTGAACTTGATCCAAAATCAAATTGCGCTCGCCCTGGGTCTCTAAAACATCGAACTGAATATCCTGATTCACGATCACAGGACCTGGATGCATGACAGATGTCTTGGCTCCGAGATCGCGAAGCCCGAGAGGCTCAACCGCCGCAGCACTGCCGCGTTCGCTTTGAACTCGCAGCGCCATCACGACATCGGCCTTTGAGAGATTCTTTCGCGCCACAAGAGGCAACTTATAGGCGGCAGCAAAAGACCGGGTTTCAGAAGTTTCATCATCATGCACTGCAACCTGATGACCAAGGGCCTTCAGTAAAATCACATTCGAGCGCGCCACCCGGGATCGAAAGACATCGCCAAAGAGAATCACTTTGAGCTTCTTGGCCTTAAACCGCTTCCACAGAGTATAGGCATCAGCCAGTGCTTGAGTGGGATGCTCGTGCATTCCATCCCCCGCATTCAGCGTAGGAATCTGGGTCCACTCCGCGACCTTGGCCGCAAATCCCGACATCGAGTGTCGAACGACGCAGACCGAAAACGGATAAGCAGCAAAAACCTGAAAGGTATCTCGAAGGCTCTCCCCTTTTCTAAGACTCAGCTCCCCGGGGTCGACATTGATCCATCGAAGCCCCAAATCAAGACCAGCGGATTCAAAGCTCGCTCGCGTTCTCGTCGAAGGCTCAAAGAACCCGAGCAATCCCTGTTTGGATGGCTTCAAAGACTTGACGTTATTGATTTTTTGAAAAAACTCGTGGGCTGATTTCTTAGAGATATTTTGAACAGTCAGAAGGCTTTGGGCCCCCGCAAGTAACCCCACGACTTTCAGTTAAACTGAAAGATCTCGGATGGCGCAAGATATGAAATAAAAATCTCTGTAATGGCTTTTATCTAAAGATGAAGGCTGTTGGTGTGGGACCGATCAATTTGGTCGAAGCAGAAGTTTGTCCCTCGAGAACATCCTCAGGACTCTGTGAGTCTTCGCGTGATGGAAACAGTAGCGTCTGAATCGATGCACCTAATTTCTTAGACATCAAAACAGCACCTCGCACCTGTGCCCGACTTGCGAGCCATGACTGATAGTCTTCGGGAGTTTGAACATTGCCGAGCGCGTCCTCGAAAACCTCGTCGGTGAGTTTGTCACAATCGGTCTTGGGCACCACCTCAGACTTGGTCCATGCAAAAACAACCAATGCGCCTTCCTGATTTTTTCCGTAGGCAATGGACCCCGACTCTGTTTCCTTGATTGCCTCGATTTTGAGCCCCTCAAGACTTGGACTGACATCGCCCCAGCGTACAGCCGAGACGTCGGTCGCTGAGACCTGAAGGGCCTTTATAATGGGGTCTGTGGGGTAATCCACCCCCCCTGAGATCAGGGTCAAAAGGACCCGAAGCACTGCCGACGCGACCATAGGTCTATTTTAGGCCGCCTCCAAAACACGGCCTAGTGCGTCAAAAATGTGTCAGTTAATTAAAGGGGTTAAGGACCTTGGCCGATTCCTCGACCTGAATTTCTTTGGGAATCCCAAAGCTCAAAGGCGTTCCCGTCAATCCTACGGGATGTCTAAAGAGCACTTTGATGAAAACTTTTGACTGGTCCTCCGAACGCAAAACTCCCACCGTCTCCGCGGGGACTTCGAGGTTCAGTTTCTGACGAAGGGCCGTAGAAATGGACTCCTGGAGTTTTCCATCGGGCTGCTCTCGATTTTGGATAAAAATCTCCACAACGATCTTGTGAGCCTGAGCCGCAACCCAAACGCTGCGGGAGTACTCAAATCCGATATAAAGCATCAAAGCAAAAATCGCTGTGTAAAACAGCTTTGCCACCAAGAATGCTCCTCGCTGAGGATGATTGGCTCGCATACTTGATTTTGACCCCTTAAAGCTTTTACGGCCAAGAACTTTCTCGGCTATAACCTTTGGAGCAATGGCCAGTTCAAAGATTCGTAATTTCTCGATTATTGCGCACATCGACCACGGAAAATCCACCCTGGCCGATCGTTTCATTGAGTTCACCGGCACCGTCACGAAACGCGAAATGAAAGAGCAACTCCTCGACTCCATGGACCTTGAGCGAGAGCGTGGAATTACGATTAAGGCTCAAACGGTTCGTCTTCAATACAAGGCTTCGGATGGCGAGGTTTATACGATCAACCTGATCGACACTCCGGGGCATGTGGATTTTTCGTACGAGGTTTCTCGAAGTTTATCAGCCTGTGAAGGAGCGCTCCTCGTGGTGGATGCGGCTCAAGGCATTCAGGCTCAAACCCTGGCGAATGTTTATTTAGCTTTGTCCAACAATCTGGAAATCATTCCGGTGGTGAATAAAATCGATTTGCCCTCAGCCAACCCCGAGAAGGTCAAAAAGGAGATTGAAGAGGTCATTGGCTTAGACACCTCTCACGCCGTTCTTGCATCCGCCAAAGCCGGCATTGGAATTGGCGAAGCTCTTGAGGCTATTGTCAAAATGGTTCCTCCCCCCAAAGACAATCCCGATTGCAACGGCAAGGTCGCAGGCCTTGTGATTGATTCTTGGTTTGATGCGTATCGAGGAGTTGTGATTTTGGTTCGAATGTTTTCGGGCTCGATCAAAAAGGGAGACAAAGTTCAACTGATGTCGACTCATACTCCCTATGAGGTTTTGGACCTCGGCTACTTTACCCCCAAGGCCGTGAGCGCGTCTGAGATCAAATCGGGTGAGGTCGGATTCATCATTGCCGGCATTAAGCTCGTCAAAGATGCGCGCGTGGGAGACACGGTCACCTTGGTGAGGGATCCTGTAGCCCAACCTTTGCCTGGATTTAAAGAAGCAAAGCCCATGGTGTTTTGCGGAATCTTCCCGACCGCGACGGACGACTACGAAAATCTCAAAGATGCTCTAGAGAAGCTCACTCTCAACGATGCGGCTGTTCACTATGAACCGGAAACCTCCGAGCACTTGGGATTTGGTTTCAGATGCGGATTCTTGGGCCTGCTTCATATGGACATTATTCGCGAGCGATTGGAGCGCGAGTATAATCTCGATTTGATTTGTACGGTTCCGACCGTGAAGTATCGGGTTTATCGTACCAACGGAGAGATGGAAGAAATTTCCAATCCCGGCAAGCTTCCTGAAGAAGGTCTGATCGAGAAGTTTGAAGAGCCTTATTACAAGGTGACCATCCACACTCCACCCGAGTTTATTGGCGCCATCATGACATTGTGTACGGATCGTCGAGGTCACCAGCAAAAGATGGAGTACCTCACCCCTGAACGAGTGGTGCTTGAGTATGATATTCCGCTCAATGAAATCGCCCTGAATTTCTTTGATCGTTTGAAGTCGATCTCTAAGGGATATGCGACTTTGGATTATGAGTTTAAAGATTATCGAGAAAGCGATCTTGTGAAAGTGGATTTGCTTTTGAACGGTGAAGCTGTAGGCGCCTTGTCGTTTATTACTCATCGGGATTTTGCGTATCACCGCGGTCGAGAGATCACCAAAAAGATGAAAGAGCTGCTGCCAAAGCAGATGTTCCAAATCGCCATTCAAGCCGCCATTGGAGCCAAGATTGTTGCGCGGGAAACTCTTTCAGCG
>JBEIHI010000086.1:0-8941 GCA_040381435.1 Bacteriovoracaceae bacterium
ACTGAGAGAGGCTACAGCTGTGAGGTTTCTCGGCGCCTTGATGTAAATGGCGTAATATTTTTTGCCATTTCTCTGAACAAGTTGCGGAAACAAGTCGTAGTTCAGGAGTAGTGATTGAAGATCAATCTGCTCCAACGAGAAGATGCTCAGATTGGCACTAGATTCTTCAAAGGGAAGCAGGAGTGTCAGAGACTCAGGAGGATTTTTTGGATTGTAGGAAATCACCTGCTCTCTACGAGCAACTTCTGAGCACTCAATCGTTGAACAGTTTTGAAGAAAAATTTCGGCGTCGGCTTGCGAAACTGCCGCCTCCGCCACGGCACTAAGGGAGTTCAAAGAAAGTCCCAGCAAACCGAGAATGAATCCAAGTCGAAGCAAGTGCACCCCCAAGAAGGACCGAAAGGCCCGCTGCGCCTTCTCTATGATACCACGGGTCGAAAGCGCCCAGGCTGACCTAATAGTCCAGCAATATCATAATCTTAGCGGCATCGGTCATCGTAGTCCGCAAGACCGCGCTTAGCAAAAATGGGGTTCAGCAAACAGAGATGGGGTGTCCCATTGGACAGATCTCCATCATCATCATCAATCACCAAAAGCCCTTGGTAGCTATCAAGATAAGAGTCTGTGGAAACCAAATGTCGATAGAACAGGTCAGCCATCTTCAGTCGCCCCTCTTCAGGTCCGAGCTTATCCTGAAGAGCAACTAAGCTCTCATACCAAGCGCCACCCACAATCAATCCTTCACTGTGCGGATCCCTGGTTTGATCCCGCGGATAGATCTTCACGACATTCATGTCTCGAATCGGCTTGGATGGGTCCTTTCTAAACATTCCAGGAGCCAACTTTGAATCTCCTGTCATGAGCGCCGAGACCATATCCCCAACAGCCTCTGAAAAAGCACCATCTTGAATCCCCCCGAGCGCGTCATCGAGAGCGTGTCCCCATTCATGATAGAGAATGTCTGCAATATGCGAAGTATTGTGACAATCCTTGTCCGACTCTAGGAAATTGAGAGTTTTATCTCCGCCATCAAACCACGCATTGCACGACTTGATACTTTGAGACTTCACTTTGGTATTCACGACAATGGGCTTTCGCAAAAAGTCGGATTTGATGAATCTCTGAGCGAACTGATTGAGATGAGTGATATGAAAATACGCCATACTCTCATCAAGAAAGTTTTGAGCATCAAAGAAAACGCCCTCACTCGTGGCGCGCTTGCGAGGAGTCTCTCTTTCACTTCGAAGAGTTTTCACAAAGGATCCGGACAGTTCAGCAATGGCCGTTTCTGGATCCATTTGGAACTCGCCCCGTTCGTTAGCCTGCTCTTTTCCTTTCCCGTCAGAAATATGAACAAAGGGAAGTGGAATCTGAATCTTGGTATCTTGAGGCAACCGAGGAAGAACCTCACCCGCCACAGTGGTTGTATGAAGTCCTGACATCACTCGAGCGATACTTCCATCATCGCTTCGAACCGAATATCTCCACAAACCTGCAGGATTTTTCTTTCGAACACTCAATTGATAAACGGATCGAAAAGTAAGCTGCTTGTTGACTCCAAAGAAGGGCTGAATCTCTAGAGTCGCCTTTGATGTGATTTGGTCCTGGCCGTTTTTGAAATTCAAATCCTCGAGTGCGACCTGCAAAGCATCATCGGCTTCAATTTGGGGAGCGCTCAGCTGCCCGATTTTTCCGTACGAGTGATTTGTAATCTGAATGAGTCGATTCCACTTGAATCGAAAGGTCACAAAGGCCCGCTCCACCGCCACAGGCTGCTCAAGCTTGAGATTCAGTCGACGCTGATAGGTGATCGTTTTAAATGGGCCCGCGTAAGCACTACGCTTTTTACTGAGATAGAGCTCCTTCGCTTGAATCTGAAACACCTGGGGGTTTTCATCCACAAGTCGCCGAAGTTTTTGATCCATCTGATTGAGGCTATCGTCATCACTCCATTCCAAAGCTCCCTCGCCCCACAAAGAAACAACACCTCGACTGCTCGAAATCCCCGTCCATGAAAAACGCTGACCACCGACGTTGAGAGCCACAGAATTCACTCGTCCCCACAAATGCGGAGCGAGTTCTCCATAGGATTTTGGATTTTGATAAGAGATTTCATCCGTATCGGGAGTAATCTCATCGTAGGTCCAATCATCATCCACAAATGGATCTTGAAGCGCCAAGGTCGGCGTTGAAACGAAGCTTAAAACCAATAGAAAACGAATGAATTTCAAGAACTGCTCTCCCCCTAAAATTCACTATAGGCCTAGTGCGCAGCAGCACGAAGAAAATTCAAAAAACTAGTAGCGTAGTGCGTCAAGAAATGCCGACGAGTCTGAGACCCTGAACGGCGACGACAGCGAGAATGTAAGCAACCAAATTTAAGACAACCAGCTGAGTAAGCGCCCACTTCCACGATCCGAATTCTCGGCGCGCCACCCCCACTGTGGCCACACACTGAAGCGCAATCATGAAAAACAAAATCAACCCTACAACAGAGGCCACTGTAAAAATGGCAGTGCCGTCCGGAAATGTCGCTTGCCGCATCTGCTGGAGCAGTGATGCCTGAAGTGACTCTTCATTCTCTTCGGTGATATGAAAAACAACTGCCAGGGTCGAAACAAAAACCTCTCTGGCCGCGAAGGCAGAGATTAATCCCACGCCAACACGCCAATCAACACCCATGGGCTCGAGCACAGGCTCAATCATACGACCGACTTCAGCGGCGTAACTTTTCGTCAGTCGATCTGTTGGATCCTCTGCTTGATAATTGGGAAAAGTCGATGCCGCCCAAATGAAAAGAGACAAAACAAAAATGACCGGCCCTGCTTTTACAATATAGGATCGAGTTTTTGAGAGCACTTGCTTAAGAATCGTTCGAAGCTGAGGACGTCGATAAACGGGAAGCTCGAGCATAAACATCGAATCCTCATTTGTTTTGAGAATCTTGTTAGCTACCCCTGAAGCAACCGCTCCCACCACAAGACTGCCGAGGTAAATGAAAGCCAAAGCCAGCCCCCCCCACCATGCCGATGTGCCAACCAACAGAAATGACAACAACAAAGCATAGACAGGAAGGCGCGCACTACAGCTCATCAGCGGCACGATGAAAACAGTCAGGAATCTTTCTTTTTTACTTGAGATCGTTCGAGCCGCCATCATCGCGGGAATCGCACAGGCATAGCCCGATAGAAGAGGAACAAACGATCGTCCATTCAACCCCAACTTCGAAAGAGGTCGATCAATCAAACTCGCCGCTCGAGCCATGTATCCCGAATCTTCCAAATATGAGATGCCCAAAAACAGAATGAAAATCTGAGGCAAAAAAATCAAAACTGAACCCAAGCCACCAATCACGGCGTTTCCCACAAAATCTGATAACAAAGGTCGAGACGCCAGCGAATCCACCGCCCAAGATGCAAGGGCCCCAAACGCTGAGTCCACCGCATCCATCAAGGGAGCCGCTGCCCAGAAGATGCTGGTGAAAATCAGGGACATAAAAATGACAAAGAACACCAAGCCCCAAACGGGATGCATCAAAACACGATCGATCCGTCGAGATCTTAACCGAGCATCGGATGCAGGAACCGCTCCTCGACGAAACACAACTCGCTGCTGCAAACGAAGCAAGTCTTGAAATGCAGTCTCGCATTTCTCCTTCGACCACGAGGTGGGTCGCTGATAAGCAGGAGCATCAAAGCTTTGATTCAGTTCCGCCTGAACGGAGCTCATCAGTCGATCGACTCCTTCGCCGCTTTGACCATTGATCAAAGCCACACGCAGACCTAAGGCCTTTTCCAGCTCCTCCACATTCAAATCTCTGCCGCTCTCGCGAAGGAGATCGATGTTTGTCAGAGCCAAAACAACCCGAAACTTGGCGTCGATGAGCTGCTGCACAAGATACAAATGTCGTGAGAGCTGATTCACATCCGCAACCGCAATCACCAAGCGAGCCGGACCATGAGTCGGATGCTGGAAAAGCGAATCAACGGCAGCCCCTTCTTCGAAGGACTTGGGAAAAAGACTGTAGGTTCCCGGAGCATCGGTGACAAAACAAGCCTGACCCCAGCGCTCAGACGTAAAACCCTCTGCCGACTCAACGGTCGATCCCGGATAATTAACGGGCTTGTAATTCAAACCCGTCAGCCAGTTGAATAGTGTCGTCTTTCCAGAGTTAGGCGCCCCAATCAAACAAACTCGACCTCTCGCCGCTGGATCCATTGCACTCACATTTTCGGTTGGTTTTACACCAGCAGACATTCAGCCTCCTGAGGACGCAAACAAATCTCAGTTCCGCGAACAGAAACAATAACATCGTGAAAAGGAGTACACCCCTCCACCCGAAGCACCTCGCCGCGAACAAATCCCAACTCCATCAGTCGAGACTGCAAAACAACGGGCCCCTGAAAATCAACGAGGGGACCTTCAAAGCCGGATTTCTTATCTCGGAGTGTCTCTGCCACACCCACGAAATATCATATTGAGAATGATTATCAAGTAAGATCGCGGGCTCGATTTTAAGTCTCGGAAGAGGGCTTAGACTTGCCTTTACGGGCTTTCGCCAGCTCCTCAGATCTAGCCAACTGCCGCAGATCCTCTGCACAAGGCTCCACGTACAGGCGCCAGTTCAGGCGCCGAGGATCCATTCCGTCATAATCAAACATCTGCCGAAATCCCACGATGTCAAAATTATCGGGAGTGATGATCTCATCCAACGGCAGAAGAACAATACTTCGAACCGGTAGATGGAAAGGCAAGCCCTTCAAACCGATCGTCAAAGGCTCACCCTCCTCATTCGTGGCGACCTGATAAAAATAAACCTCGACCATCGTTGGGATGGCCAGCTCTCGTAAGAACTGATGAAGCCCACTCAATGAGGTGACCTTATGAACCTTGCCGTTGGCGTGGACCTCCGAAAGCAAAACTCCAGGATTCAATGCTGGAGATCGCTCCGCCGCTGAATCATGGAGAATCTCCGTCACTTGGACACCTGGCTTACCCTGGTGGAGGAAAGTTCGCTCCATTCGATTGAGATCCTGAAGAACCATTCCCCCAAACATGAGAAACTCGTTTTGAGCACGATCTCGATCCTCTGAGACATTCACCACCGGAAGCGGAACATTGATGAGCTTGCCCTGACGGATGACTACGGCATCCAGATAGGGCTTCGTAGATCGACGACCAATCCACTCCAGCCGATTCATCTCGGAACCAAAGACTTCCCCATCCACTTTAAAAAGCAGATCTCCCGCCTGCAACTTGGATCGGGAGGGCGGATTCACAACAATCAAAAGACCGTCGTGATGCTCAAAAAATCCGGGAGCCTCTTTTTCAATCAAAGGCTTTAAGCCTTTGACCGCAAGACCTTGATTGGAAATGCCATTCACACCAATTGGAATCAACTTGCGATCTGCGGAGCGAGGATCTTGTCGAAACAAATCATAATCCTGCTGAATCAAATTGATGGGAATCGAAAATCCCATTCCTTCAGCGCCCTGAAGTTTTGCCGTATTGATTCCAATCACTTTACCGGTGAGGACATCGATCAAGGGTCCTCCTGAATTTCCCGGATTGATCTGAGCCGATGTCTGAATGGCGGAGTTCGAATTGAAAAGCTCCACTCTCAAGCTACTGATTCGCCCGAAATTAGCCACATGATCCGAGTCGTGGGGAAAACCATAAACCATGATCTCTCGACCTCGGCGCGCAATCTCCTCAAACTCTTGAGCCGACGCCAAAGGAACCGTCCGTAGGAACTCCCGGACATCTTCCTTCATCAGCGAGGGGTCAAATCTCACGATTGCGAAATCATAGACCTCCGATTTGTAAACCAATTCCGCCGGCACTCGAACAATTCGGCCATCCGCTGGAGAAATTTCAATCTGAAGAGACTGACCCTGAAATGATGGGTGCTGAACCACATGTTTATTCGTAAAAACAAAAGCCGACTTCTTATTGATATCGACGATGAAGCCCGTTCCATGCCCCTGATGAATCTGAGGAGCAAAAGAACTCGAGAATCGATTGAGAATCTTGACCGAAAAGTGTCGAGCTTCCTGAGCTCTGGACTCCTGAAGACTCAATTCAGACGCAAACAGACCGCCTTGAACACAAACAAACAAAGCCAATAAGGCCGCAAAACCCTTCCGCATGAAAAACCTCCCTAATCTGGGAAATCTAGAAAGACTGATGCGACGTGTCAATTTGATCGTTTCAGCGCGCCCCAGAATTCGAGCGAGCTTTTGGAGCCTTCAATCCCTCAATCTTGACTCTCATGCCCGGTCTGATTTTGAGCTCAGAAGATAGACCCCCGTTGATTTCAAGGACATAGCGGGCCGGCCCCTTCGACTCTCGAGACGTCAGAGTGAGTGGCTCTGCACGCTCAGAAATAGAAACAATTCGAGAGCTGCTTGAAATGAAAATGATATCAAGCGGTATCAGCGTGTTCTTCATCCAAAATGATCGCGGCTGTTCATCCGGAAAAACAAACAACATTCCTTGAAACTTCCCCAATCGCTCTCGATACATCAAACCGCGTGTGATTTCTCTGTCACTTTCTGCAACCTCGACCTGAAAGCGATGCTTTCCGATCGAGACCGTCACGGGCTCATGTGCAGGAGCGAGTCCCGCCATAAAAAAAAATGACAAGATAGAGATCATTTTCGAGCTTCAGTCAGAAGATGTCGCAAAACCGGCACAGGAAGAACGCCAGAAATGGGCCTACCGTTGAAAATAAAGGTGGGAGTGGACTGAATATCTAACTTTAACCCCGCCTCCACCATTTCTTTCAGTTGAGCATCCGTCTCAGCGGAAGCCATACAGGACTTTGCCTTTTCGACATCAAGACCAAGCGAAGCCCATGAATCCTCAACTTGAGGAAGACGCTGATGAGACCTCATCTGAGCAAAAATCCAATCATGCACCTGCCAAAATCGATCTTGTTGATGAGCGCACAAAGCCAGCTTTGACCAATCGCAAACCCCAGGATGCATCGAGCGAGTGATCGCCCGGTTACACTGTGAATCCAGAGGAAAGGGAAAGAACATGACTCGAATGTCCGGTTGAGACTTGAGGTAAGTCATCATCGAATCGGCTGCAATTGCACAATACGGACAAGCGAAATCCGAAAACTCTAAAACAGTAATCTTGGCATCGGCTGGACCGTACATAAGAGGGCTCATCACCTCAACCGTCTTCACCGGCAGAGACTGCCAATACGCGGGAATCTCCTCGACGGGAATCTTTCCATCCATTCGACTGATCCGAAAAGAAGCATAGGCCGCAAGAAAGAGCGCGCCGATGATCACACCAAAGACCGCCGTTCTTGGTCGAATGACCTCTCGATTCAAGGACCAGCCCGTCACCACAACGCCTATCAAACAAATGTAACTCGCAAGACAAACAAGACAGCCCGCCTTCAAAACAAAGAAGAGATAGGAAGCCATTCCAGCAATCACGATCAGACCGGCCACCATCAAAACTCGGCGAATGGCCAAAAATGCAGAACCAGATAAGCCCAAAAAACCAACCGTGAGAAACCAAAGAGCCCCAAAAATACCAGAGGGAATCCCCGCCAAACTTCCCGCCGGAGATAGACCCGCCCGATCGCAATTCCAATAAGCGTTGAGACTGCAGGCGCTCGACTGAATGCGCGCGCCACTCATGAGATCAAACCAATCCACCGCCGACCAAAGCAAAAGGCCCAGACCCAGGATCGAAAACAAAACGAACAAACCAAACTTAAGCTGCTGATTCGTCACCGACATGCGCTCGATTCTTTCACAAGGTCCTTGGAATGTAAATCTGTGCAATTCCTCTAAGTTTCGTTAAGATTTGCTCAGCAAATGCAAATGCTAAACAACATTTTGCAATTCTTCGGACGACATCAGCAAGGCCTTTGGAAGTGGGCGTACGTTGTCGCCATCGCCTTCTTCGCCGCCAAAGCGACCAATATGATCGTCGCTCATTACTATCTTCCCATTGACTACTCGGCTCTTCCGGCGAGAACACCCGCCGCCTCATCGAGCTCATCGACTGTCTCGGCGGATCTCTCCAAGATCCAGTCTCGGAATATCTTTGATTCGGAAGCCCGAAAACGAATTGCGGAAACAACTCAGTCGTCCATGTCGGGAGTGATTTCACCTTCGACTCTCCCCATCGAGCTCACAGGAACCGTTGTTTTCCGAAATCCTCGCTTTTCTGTGGCGCTGATCAAGGACCGAACTTCGAACAAGCATGCCTACTATGGGGTTGGAGATGCCATTCAAGGGGCCATCGTTCAAAAGGTGGAGCGCTTTCGTGTGATTCTTGAAAATCAAGGCCGCCTTGAAAGCATTGAACTCAAAGCAGCGGAAAGCAAGCTCACACCAAAACTCATGACACCGCCGAGCCCATCGCCGGGAGGAATGTCGGACGTTCAACTTGAGGAAATTGGACCCAACCGATTTGCGGTGCCAAGCAGCGTGATTGATGATGTCATGACCAATTTCGGAGCGGTGCTGACTCAGGCTCGAATGGTGCCCAATTTGACACCGGACAACAAAACGGATGGCTTTAAAATTTTTCAGATTCGGCCTGGTAGTATCTTCGAAAAACTAGGCCTAAAGGACCAAGACATCATCATGCGAGTCAACTCGCAAGACCTGGACTCTTTCGAAAAAGCGACGGGGCTTTTCACCGCATTGCGCAATGAAAAAACTATTTCGATTGATATAGTTCGCGGTGGTTCTAGATTAAACTATACCTATGAGATTCGCTAATCTGTTCAAGAGCTTAGGACTTGTTTTGGTCCTATCTCAGGTGCTTTACGCTCAAGACGAATTGATTGATTCAGAAATTCCTCCTCCCAACGTGGATGGACTTTTTGATGAAGAGTTAGAGCCACTCGATGACTCTGAAATTGTACGTCCGCAGAACAACATTCCTGCTCCGCCTGATTTTGAAC
>JBEIHI010000087.1:0-8904 GCA_040381435.1 Bacteriovoracaceae bacterium
TCTTGGAATCGTTCACCGCGATCTCAATCCATCAAACATTTTTGTGACGTACTCGGGTGAGGTCAAGATTCTGGATTTTGGAATCAGCAAAGCCGTGCATGAGGAGGTTCATCAGCTCACGCCGAATGGAGAGTTGAGAGGAAAAATGTGTTATCTTTCGCCAGAGCAGATTCGCGGCGACAATCTCGATCATCGATCGGATATTTTCGCGATGGGCATCGTTTTGTGGGAGATGCTAGCGGGAGCGCCTCTCTACCTTCGGGACCTTGATCAAGACGCCATGGCTGCGATTTGTCGAGGTGAGCATCAATCCCTACGAAAAATCCGCAAGGATGTGCCCTCAGCCATTGAGGATGTCATTCGAAAGATGCTCAACCCTCAGCGTGATTATCGATTTCAAGATGCCGAGGCTGTTTTGAAAGCGCTTGAAGAAGCCTCAAGAAGCGTCTTCACGTCAGGAGTCGATGAAACTGAAATTAGTTTCTATCTGAAGTCTTTGTTTCGAAAGGATTTGAATGTTCAGGATACGGAGTTTCTCGCAGGATGCGCTTGGATTCAGGCCCTCACTCCTGGAATGGAGAAAAAGGGGCTGGACGCTCTACGAGGTCTTCATGAGCGATTTAAGGATCGTCCGTCGATTCAGCTCTATCGTGCCAAGGCCGAGCTTGTTGTGGGAGATCGCGCGATAGGTCTGCGATTGATGCGAAAGCTCGCGCGCACGGACTCCATGGAGCAGAAGGCTCAGGCCATTTTGGAATGGTTGGGCGTTCGAAGAAAGCCCGTGATTCGATTTCTCAATCGATCGAATCCCATCAACAATGTTTTAGGACGAGTGCGCCACAAAATGCTTGGACCCACTCCCTATCAAGCCGAGTTTATCTCAGCCTAACAAAGAGTCCGATCTTACGATCGGTTCCACTTGCTCAGCGTCCAATGTGAGCCTGCAGCCATCAGAGTTTTGACAACGTCACCGGCGAGGAAGGGGACAAATCCCAACATGACTGCTTGTTGCCAAGACATGGAAGTCGCCACTCTCAGCCAGACAACTCCTGGAAGGAAAATAAAGAATGAGGCGATGAACATCCAAAGAGCGGATCGCCAAAATCCCTTGAGGTAGCCTTTTTCTCTCATGGCTCCAGCCACGTAGGCCGCCAAAATGAAGCCCAAAATGTATCCACCGGTTGGGCCTAAAAGCGCCTGCCAGCCACTGGCCTCCCCTGTGAAAACCTGGAAACCAAGACCGCCCAGAACCAACAAGAATGCCTGAGAGATCGCTCCTCGATGGCTTCCCAAAGTGGCGCCCGCCATGATAACAGCAAAGGATTGGAGGGTGATGGGCACGGGTGTGAAGGGCAGATAAAACTTAATCTGAGCGCAGAGGGCAGTCAGAACCGAGAAAAACAGGATTTGAAATGCGACGATGGCCCAGTCAGACGTTCGAGAAATACTCAGTGCTTTCATCCCTTTATCGAAGCGCATTCGGGGGCGAGGGTCAATAAGCCAGATCCGTTTTTAGAGCGATTTACTTTTGAATTTAGCGGGGTTTCGGTAAAAGCGTTCAGTGATTGATCGCCGCCTAAATTACATCCAAAAGCTGGAAAATTTTCTTCTCGAGCAGTTTCCCGACTGGTCGGGGCATTTGGTTTTAGAGCAGCCTCCAGCATCGGAAGCGACCACTCAGTTTGATCTAGCCATGCCTTGTTTCGCTTTGGCGAAGTCCCGCAAAATGCCTCCACCTGCGGTGGCTCAGCAAGTGGTCGATAAGATCAATGCTCATCAGTCAGTTTTGGGGATTGAAAAGGCAGAGGTCATCAAGGGCTTCATCAATATTCGGTTTCAGGCTGAAACGCTGGGAGCTGAGGTCGCTCGTCGAAGCTCTGAGCCGTTGAGGGATTCCCAAAAAGCTTGGAAGGATGAAACGGTCACGGTTGACTATTCATCACCCAATATCGCTAAGCCGTTTGGCATCGGGCATCTGCGCTCCACAAATATTGGTGCGGCTCTCTGCCGAATCATGACTTCCCTCGGGGCTAAGGTCATTCGAATCAATCACCTTGGTGATTGGGGAACGCAATTTGGAAAGATGATCACCGCCTACAAGAATTTTGGTTCGGCTGAGTTTGTGCGAGGTGATCCGGTCAATAATCTTTATAAACTCTATGTCGAGTTTCACGAGAAAGAGAAAGACAATCCTGGTCTTCTCGATGAGGCGCGCGAGTGGTTTGTGCGTCTTGAAAAGGGTGATGCTGAGGCCCTTGAGCTGTGGAAATGGTTTCGAGATGTCAGCTATCATGAGTTTAAACGAATTTATGACAAGCTTGGAGTTGATTTCGACTACGTCACGGGTGAGTCCTTCTACAATGAGCTCATGGAGAAGACGGCTGCGAGCTTAAAGTCCAAAAAACTTCTCAAAGAATCTGAGGGCGCCGAGATTGTTGATCTTGAAGCCTTCGGAATGCCTCCGTGCTTGATTAAGAAATCAGACGGCTCAACGCTGTATGCGACACGAGATTTAGCAACGGCGGAGTATCGAGCGAAAACCTTCAAGCCGACTCGATTGGTGTATGTGGTCGGCTCGGAACAGTCGCTTCATTTTAAGCAGGTTTTCAAGGTTTTGGAGCTCATGGGATTTGAGTGGGCTCAAAAGTGTGCTCACGTTGGCTTTGGTTTGATTAAGTTTCCTGAGGGCAAGATGTCGACTCGTAAGGGAAACATCATTTTGCTCGAAAGCGTACTGAAGCAGGCTGTGCAACATGCATCCGAAATCATCGAAGAAAAAGAAAAGACCAAGCCTGACGAGAGAAAGCTTTCTGATTCCGAGAAAGAATCGGTAGCAGAGATGGTGGGCACCGGTGCAGTGATTTTCTTTGATCTGCACGCGAAGCGTCTCAAGGATATCATGTTTGACTGGAAGTCGATTCTCAACTTCGAGGGAGATTCAGGTCCGTATCTGCAATACTCCACCGTTCGATTGACCGCCTTGATCGAGAAGGCCAGGGAGGCGGGTCATGATGTGGATGCTGAGGCTCAGCCGCTCCTCAAAACTGCTGAGGAGCGCGAGCTTGCCCGGTTCTTGTTAAGATTCCCAAGCGTTGTTGAGGCGGCGGCGCGCGAGTATGAACCGTCGCTGATTTCCCATGAGCTGCTAGACCTCGCGGCGTGCTTCAATCGTTTCTACATGAACGTCCCTGTTTTGAAAGGGGATGAAGCCGATCGTCCGGGTCGAATCACTCTGATCAAAATGACTCGAGCGGTCTTGGTTCAGGGACTTCAGTTGTTGGGGATCAAGTGCCCTCAGCGAATGTAATCTAAATGAGCCGTATTGATACGATTCAGAGGCGGCGAACTCTTCGATTCTCCTACTTCGAGGGATCTTTTTATGCCGTGATGGTCGCACTGGCAGAGAGCTTTGCGCTTTTTTTTGCCGTCAAACGAGGCCTGACTCCCACGCAGGTGGGACTGATTTCGACAGTTCCTTTGATGCTGGGGGGCCCTTGGGAATTGGTTGGTGCCGCAGTTGATTTCTGATCGCAAGCTCAAGTGGGGCGTTGTGGGCAGTGTTGTGATTCAAATCGTGGGGGTGGCTCTTCTGGTGGTGGCCACGCGCTCTGAAAATCATTTTGCCTGGTGTTTTGCGGCGATGAGTTTGTACTGGTTGGGCCAGATGACTGCAGCACCTCTTTGGATGGATTGGATTTCAGGATGGCTTCCTCAGCAAAGATTCGGCCGATTCATCTCACGCCGAAATTCCTTTTTGGCTTTTGTTACTCTCGCTTTGTTTTGGCTTGGAGCATATTGGGTACACTCGATCTCCGAGCTCTCGGATTGGGGGACGAGTTTTTTCTGGCTTTTCATTGTGGGGCTCTTGGCGCGATCGGTTTCTCTGGTGCTGCTTTGTTTGCAGGATTCTCCCCCTCGATCAACTCATTTGAGAGAACGTGCTGAGGGGGTCTCTGATCGCTGGCCGCTTTGGGGAGTGATTGCCGTTGTAGGATTTGCAGCCGCTTTTAAGCTCGTTGCTAATATCGCCTCTCCGTACTTCCTGCCGTACATGGTGAATGAGCTCCACTTCTCAGTCTTTGATGTTTCCATCATTAGTGGCATGTCGTTTTTGGGTTTGGCTCTCTTGATGACTTCCTACGGTGAGGCCATGAAATCATTTCAACCATTGATGGGTCTTCAAGTGGCGATGTTTATGGCAGCGGCCAACTGTCTCTTGTGGTTGTTCTTCTCTGATCTGTTGTTGCTATCTTTTCTTCAGCTCTTTGCGGGTCTGTACTGGGCCGGCTTTGATCTGGCCTGCATTCTCATTCTTCAGAGTCAGTTTCCAACGAAATTTCGTCAGGTGCTCGGCATTCATTTGGGATTGAGTAGTTTGGCAACAATCTCCGGTGGATTGGTGGGCTCGAAGCTCCAAGATCATGGGACTTCCTATCTCGAGCTTTTTGCCGTCTCGGCCTGGTTGCGGCTTGGATTGGCCGCTGCCTTTTTGTTTCTGATGTTTCGGCTGAGAAATTTCAAAGTGTCCTGGCGGCACTATCGAGACTTCGTACGGGAGGCTGCTGTCCCTAGACTGACTTATATTGAAATCAGCCGGATTCTGCCTCGAGGCTTCAAGCGAAGTGATCGTAAAAACTAACTCAATCGCACGCTGTTTTGTGTCAAAAAAATGACAGGCTTTTTTGAGGTTTCTACAGATTTTATTTGGTCACTCGCGGAGTGGATGAGACAATGTGGCTGGTTAAGGGGGGGTCAAAATTTCAACGCCGTGCAGATGTTTTGACGGCTTAATTTGAAGAAATTTATACATCGCCGCATGACGCATATGCGTTTGCTCAGAGTGTAAAGTGAATCAAATTGAGAGGTTAGGACGCATCAGAAGCAGCGCGCTTGTTCGGCGCATCTTCGGCACAGCTCTTGCAAAATTGACATCAGATAGCAACGTCGAGTTGTGAACGAAAACACAAGTTTCTAGAGGGAGGGCGAAAGCCATGGGAAGAAAAATCATTATCAAGAAGTATCCAAACCGAAAACTCTACAACACCGATTCAGCGAGCTACATCAGCTACAAAGACATCGTTGAGATGATCAAAGCTGGAAATAGCGTCATTGTGGTTGATAACAGAACCAAGCAAGACATTACTCGCTTCACTTTGACTCAAATTCTGTTTCAGAAAGAGCGAGAATTCCTCAAGAGTCTTCCTGAAGGCACTTTGGAGTCTGCGATCAAGCAAGAGCAAGGTCTTTTGTCCTCAAGCATTTCAACGCTGGCTACCTTTGGTAACGGCGAAGGCACTGCTGCTCTAGCGGCAAACGCGGGTGGAACTTCTTCTAATCCTGCTGCTGCGGCTAACACCGCCAATTAAATGCGCCGAGTCAGCTGATAGGCTGACTCAGTCGCGTCATATTTGAAAAGGGAGGCATCTTGTCTCCCTTTTCTATTTTCTCCGCGCGTCATCATCGCGCCCGCCTAGAATCGAGATGTTAGCTGTGTTAGTCTATGGTCTGGGTGGGTATTGGCTATGTGGGGATCTTGTCTTATTGCGTTATCAATCACTGCGAGTTTGCCGGTTCCGAAATCAATGGCGGTTCTGGGAGACTCGATGTCGGAGGCTCTCCTTGCGGGTTTTAGTTTAGAGAATCCACCTTCGCTCGGTGAGGTCATCACCATGGCTGCGATTGCGACGGGCAACGACACCAAGGAAGAGAGGTTGGTCGAGTTTAGGAAGCTCTACGCCAAAGAAACTTTGTCCTGGGCAACGGGATCTGGCGCCAATGATATTGTTTTGTCTCATTACGAACGCCTAAAGACAGCAGAGCCAGATCTGGTGAAATTCAATTTCGCAGTCTCGGGTGCGGAGTCCTCCGATTTGTCGGATCAACTGAAGCATCTTTTAGATCAGGAGGAAAAAACTGGTAGGCCCATTGAGTATGTCACAATCTTTGTGGGTGCGAATGATCTTGGCTCTGCAGCCGCTGATGGTATCACGCCGCCGCTGGAGTTTGTTGGAAACATAGAGTCTGTCGCGCGACAGTTATTGGAGCGATCTCCTGAGAGATTCCTTTTGTTTGTGGGCCTTCCTCAGATTCATCAAATCTTTGAAAAGTCGGAAAAGCTAGAGGCTTACAAAGTGCTGGGTTGGGATATCAATTGTGGAGATATGCGCCGAAAGGTTTATGGCAACATGACGGTTTTTCAGCCTGATGAGCAAGCCTCCTATGAGCAGACCAAGTCAATCTTTGCTGCCTATGAAAAAGGTATTGCCGCTTTGCCAGAGCGATTGAGTCTTGAGTTTCCAAAGGCTCAACTCAAAGCTGTCACGGGTTATAAAAATCCGCTCGGCGTTGCGAAGTCTCTGAGCATCGACTGCTTCCATCCGTCCGAGTGGGGTCAAGCGGCCCTAGCGGAGATGACGTGGAACGGTGGGTTCTGGCCTGAGCTCTTGTCTGGTCCCTTGGATATGATTGATGATCTAAGTTCGGAATGGGGTACAAGCGCTCAGTAATCGGAAGATCCGGGAGATTTTCTCCACTGTTTCTTTTGAGAGGTCGCCTTCTTCTCCTGAAGCATTTTTTCTTTACCCCGACGAGTTCGTCTTTTCTTTTGCTTTCGGATCCGATGTCGTTCGCGTTCAATCTCTGATTGTTTTCCCAGGATTTTGGCTTCGATTTTTTCGCAGAGGATGACGCGTGCTAGATAGCGATTGTCGACTTGAGAGCGAGTCTTCTGGCACTTGACCTCCACAGAGCTGGGAACATGCTTAAGCCAAACACAAGTGCTTACCTTGTTGACGTTTTGTCCGCCCTTGCCGGAGCTACGAATGAAGTGCTCCTCTAAATCCTTTTCAAAGATGCCCAGCGCAATCATTCGTTGCTCAAGGGCTTTCTGTTTGGCGTCAGAGATCATCTAGAAAAATTCTAAGGACTTTTTGAAAACAAGGATAGACTGGATTCACATGAGCTCTACCAATACGTGGAAACGATGCAGCACGTGTAAGAAGGATATTGGACTTGGTGATATCTATCAGGTCTGTTCCGTTTCGGGCTGTCGATCTCGCGCCACGAATTATGTTTTTTGTAGCGTCCCTTGTTGGGATGCACACATTCCGACCGAAAGACATCGACCGGATACGGCCGCCGCGATTGAAAAGCGAGCGCCTCGCAGTCTCGAGGAAAGCGAGAAGCTCGAAGGTGGAAAGCGAATCATTGTCCAAGACGATAAGCTCGGCGATGACGAGCTGCTCGTTGTCGTTTCTAAAGTTCGCAAATATGTTTCTGAGAAATCAGGTCTCAATACTTCAGCGAGTGCCTATGAGGCTCTGACGGTCCGGATTAAGCGCCTTTGCGATCGGGCTATTGAAGAAGCCCGTCGGCAGGGACGGAAAACAGTGATGGATCGGGACGTTCCTTAACGCTTGATGGAAAATCAGGCTTTGTTTAGATCTGCCTGATGGCTCAAGAACTTCGATTTAAGAAACTCGACTCCCAAGCAATCATTCCTCAATTTCAGACCAAAGGGGCAGCAGGCTTTGACTTTCATGCCATCGAAGCAACACAGATCAAGCCCGGAGAGGTGACGCTTGTGCGCACTGGGCTTTCGGTGGAGGTGCCTGAGGGTTTTGAGATGCAGGTTCGAGCTCGTTCAGGATTGTCTGCAAAGGCTGGCATTTTCTTGGTCAACGGAGTGGGAACGATCGATAGCGACTATCGAGGCGAGATCAAAATTATTATGTCGACTTGTATGAACAAGCCTGTGGAGATCAAAGCCGGAGATCGAATCGCTCAAGGCGTGATCGCTGCGGTGGTACAACCCCAGATTGTCGAAGTCTCTGAGTTAAGCGAAACAGAGCGCGGTAGCGGTGGCTTTGGTTCTACGGGTGTGAGCCGATCATAGGGCAATTTTGAGAGTCTTTTGGTCGGGCAGGGGGCCTGACAGGGCTTCTGCAAGATGCGTCTTCAGAGGCTTGTCGAGCCGAGCGCCCATCTGTTGAATCACACGAGTTGACGAATAGCAGCCGAGAAAGCCGGACTCCTTCAGCGAGTAGCCTTGAAGATGGCCATACAAAAATCCAGCAGCAAAAAGATCTCCCGCTCCAAGTTTGTCCTTAAGAGCTACATCCCAAGTCTCAAGACTTAAAACTTCATTGGTCTTGCGATGGCTCAGCAAAACGCCTCGAGGTCCTGCGGTGATGCAGACTGTCGGAGTCCAAGCCTTAAGAATCTGTAGAGCCGCCTCTGGTGAAGTTGTATCCGTAAGCTCCATGGCTTCCGTTTCGTTGCAAAAGAGAATATCGCAATGCTTTTGAGCGAGCTCAATAAAGTCATTTCTGTGTCTCTGGACGCAAAATCGATCGCTCGTGGTCATGGAGACAAGGATTCCTCGAGATCGAGCGGTTTGAATAGCTTTTCGTGCAGCTTCTCTTGCGGTCGGGGAATCCCAAAGATAGCCTTCAATGTAAACACATTTTGTTTTTAATACGACTTCGTCGAGAACATCTGATGGATCGAGTTGAACGGCGACTCCCAAATGAGTGAGCATAGTTCTCTCGGCGTCAGGTGAAATCAGCGCGAGACAGGTTCCCGTGTAATCGTGTTTGCCGATCGAAAGGGCCGTTTTCACACCGCAATTTTCCAGATCCTCTCGGTAGTGTCGCCCGTTTTCATCCGCACCGACTTTGCCAATAAAGAAGCCCTTGCCGCCCCAGCTAGCAAAGCCTGCGAGCGTGTTGGCGGCGCTTCCTCCGCTGGTGTACTTCACAAAACGGCCATAGCGATCACGAACTTTTTGAAGGGTCTCTTCCTGAGACTTAAATGTCACCAGCGACATCGATGCTTTTGCCGCGCCGATTTCCGTCAGAAACGAATCGGGGGCTTCTACTTGTACGTCTAAGAGGGCATTGCCCA
>JBEIHI010000088.1:0-8888 GCA_040381435.1 Bacteriovoracaceae bacterium
CCCTTCGTTCGAGGGAGCTGTTGCGATTGTTCGAGGCTTAGCGCAATCGATTTCCCAGCAGATTAAGAAGCAATATTTTTATTCCCTCAGTATTGATGATGCGACTGTTGAGGAGATTGTCCGAACCTACTATGTGCCTGAAGAGGGCGTTCGAAGTCTTTTGCAGCAGACCATGGATTTATTCAACAGACTCCACCAGGAAGCTGTTTTGCAGTTAAGCCCTGCGGAAAATCATGAGATGGTCGCCACCTGGGATCATCGAAGTGAAAAGGGAGAGGCATCCATTCTTTTGGCGAATAAGACCAATCAGAAGGTGACAATTGTCGATCATTTGCTGATTCGTTTGACGGAGATCAATCCCCTTCAGGATCCCCAATCAATCTCTCGACTTCAGGGTCTTGAAGATGAACTTGGGAAGTCAGTGTTCGGACAGGCGGAGGCCATCAAAGTGGTGAGCCGGGCGGTTCGAACTCGGGCATTGAATTCGAAGCTTGTTGTCCCTGCTCATGCCCTGTTGCTCGGATCAACGGGTATTGGCAAAACAGAAATTGGACGATCTCTTGCCCAGGTTCTCTATGGAACTTCTCAGCGAATGCGACAGTTTGGCTTGGGTCAGGTGAAGACTGAGCATGACTGGTCTAATATCTTCGGCTCACCTCGAGGCATTGTTGGTTCAGAGACCATGTCTCCCTTTGAGAAGGCTCTTCATGATTTTCCTGAGGGAATGGTAATCATTCTCGATGAGATTGGAAATATGGGGGCCGATCCACGGCAGCCCTCGATGGCGACTCCCCGCTCGGAACTCTTAAAGCGGCTCTATGACATGTTTGAGGAAGGCACTTGGACAAGTCCTCTCGGAAATAAATACGATCTTCGAAAACACTTTATTTTGATGACCTCCAATGAGGGGCAGGAGTTGTTCGAAAACCTTCCAAATGATGATCTGCGGTTATCAGAGTGGAAGCGAATGAATCGTCGAGACTATTTGCAGGACCTGCTGAGACATAGTGGATGGCCTGAGCCTCTTCTCGGTCGAATTGGAAATAATATCGCGCTCATGAAGCCTCTGATTCATGCGGAACAGGTTCAAGTCGCAAAAAAGGAAGTTGAACGAGTCTTGGGTCAGCTGAAGGCTGCTTATGAGTTTGATAATATAAAAGTCGCGGAAGGGTTTTATGAACGCCTGACAGAGTCTTTCTTCTCGCATGCGCGAGGAGGTCGAAGTCTTCGCGAGGTCGCTGAGAACGCCGTCGTGGATCTCGTTGGCCAAGCATTGATTGAGCATGCGATGGATCGAGAGAACTTTCAACGAGCGACGTTAACTCTTGATGTTGAGGATACTTTTGCAGGACGAATTCTGCGCAACTCCAAAGATCTGACGGCTCGAGAGGTCACTCTTAAACTTCATGTGAAGATTCCCAAGCGCAAGGTGCAGGAATATTCGATGGACATCACCCGAGAAGCTAAGCCGAAGCGCTTGGCCGATCTCAATGATAGCTTGATTGTCGCCTATCATGAAGCGGGTCATGCGGTGGCGAATCAGCCGGAACTTACGGGCGCCGTGGTGGGATTTATCACGATCCGTGGTGAAGGTGGCTACGGTGGATATGTGCGCTATGAAAGCGATGATCCTGTTTATTACTACAGTCGAGAAGCAGTTGTTGCTCGTATCGCGGGGATTCTAGCGGGAAATATGGCTCAGCAACTTGCCGGCTTTAGCAAAGACTCAGGATGGTCATCAGACTTAAGACAAGCGCGACGTCTTGCTGAAGAGGCTGTAACGACATGGGGTCTTTCGGATGAGGCGCTCAAGTTTCCAGTCAAAGATGGTGTTGTGATTGCCACAAGCGAGCCCGTTCAGAGAGAAATCGCCTCTCTCGTGGAAGCGGGCAAGGTTGAAGCCGAAAGAATCTTGAGAGCTCGCTGGGCACTTGTGAGAATGACGGCGATCCGCTTGCTGATTGATGGTCATATGTCGAGAGAGGATTTTGAAAATCTCCAGAAGCAAGAAGCCAAGAAGAAGGACGAAATGATTCAGATGATTCAAGAAAGTAAGAATCCTCAAGTCCTCTCCAAACGCTGGAAATGTGCTGACTTCTTAAGGCAAGCGGCTGCGGGCCATTGAGTTTGCGGTAGACTGTGTGGTCTGCTGCGAATTCAAACGCGCTGTGATCTCTGAAATGGCATCTTTGTAAAAGTTAATTTCTCGCAGAAGCGGCAATGTTTCCACAAGACTCAACTCTCTTTGCTGCATTTCCTCCGTCAACCGAGTCTCCGCTTGCCACAGACGAATGTGTGCCTCTTCGAGATCCATTCTGAAATCGCCCGAACGCTCATCCAGGAATCGGTAGAGAGCCTCTCGACCTTGCTCGGGATAGGGAAAGAAATCGCCTGACAGAGCCTGCTGCATTTCACGGTAGTATTGAGCCTTGGAAGCGAGCAGGGCTAATTGATTTTCAACTTCATCAGAGGGGTTTTTCTTAAACTCCTCAAACGCCTTTTTAAAATCCCACGAGCTTTGTGCCTGTTGGCGTTCAGTTTCTGCGATGAGCTCTGAGTTTAGTCGATGCGCTCGTCCAAAGGCGATCACCCAGTTTGTGAAGCCCTGAGCGTCCGGTCTGGATTCGAAGGTGGGCAGACCATTGATATATTCCGGTTTTGATTGAGACGCCCACTGGGCGAAGGTCTCAGGATTCTTTTTGCCGACTGATTTCCAAAAGTTCAAAGAGATTTCGGATCTTTCGACGGTCTTTGTTTGATGGGGCTGAGAGATTCGAGTCAGAAGCCACTGACAGTCGTGCGCAAAAGCGTCAGCTGAGAAATGAACTGCTGAAATCATCGCTAGACTGCATCGAAAAAAAAGAAGCAGTCGTTGGTTGGAGTTATCTCTCATGCAGGGTGACCCTCTTCAACCTTGCTTTGGCATGATCCGGAATTCTTTCGATGATATTTTTATAAAACGAAACAGCGTGCTCAAGGCGCGAAAGTTCCGAGAAGTTTTCCGCTAATGAAGTATTGAGCTTCATGAGTTCGGTTTCATGCTGATAAAGTCTTGTATGAGCTTCATAGAGATCCATGAAGGTTCCACCGTTTTTTCGCTTGAAAAAAGCCTCCAGCGCCTCTTCTCCCTGCTCGGGAAACGGCATGATCTCGCCTGCAAGTGCCTGGCGCATTTCAGAGTAGTATTGAGATCTCATGGCAAGCTCCATGCCATTGTTTTCGACCAACTGCCCTTGTGTTGTTTCAATTCGACGCATCAGATCCTGGAATTCTTTTTTTGCTTCCTGTCCTATCCAGCGAGCAGCGTTGATGAGCTTTGAGTCCAGCGGATGCGCTCGAGCAAAGGCAAAGGCCCAGTTAGTAAAACCCATATCATCAGGACGAGACTCATAGGTCGGCAGGCCGTTGATGAATTGGGGTTTGAATTGCGCGGATAACTCATCGAATGTGACGGGAGGCTTCTCTCCAATCGCCTTCCAGAACTGAATCGATTCAGAGGAACGCTTGAGTTTGCTTGTTTTCGACACAGATCGCTTGCAGTCATCAGCAAAACTGCCTTGCACAAAGACGAAGCTAAACAGAAGTAATCCAGCGGACATACGCACCATACAAGCGTTTAAACTGCAAGAAACTGGCCGATTTTAGTATGCGAAATCACTGATGTTTTTAGGCGCTGACGGGGGCATGATGGGGGCATTTCTGGGACGACGGAGTCCTAGATAGTTTTCAGATACTCAATCAAGGCATCGATGTCTTGTTCGCTGAGCTGAGGAGAAAACTGAAACCAGTGGCCTTGGTTTGAATGGCCTGGTCGCGTGACATCGTAGACTTCGCGATCTTCGCTTTTGGCTTTTCTTTGCAAGTCTTTGAGTTCGAACTTTGCTGGAACCTTGAGTCCGAGATCCTTCTCGTCAAATCGCTCTCGTTCTCCTGCATCGCGTAAGCTCCAGACCTTGGGCCGCCTCTCGGGAGCTGTCAGGAGCGCTCGAATGGATGGGACTGATGCATTATGAAGATAAGGAAAGCGTGACCAGATTCCCTCAAGACGAGGAGCAAAGTATCCCTTCTCTGTTTGCGGCTTGATTCTGATCTCATGGTTTAACGGATTAGTATGAACGAGATTCAAGAAATCATTGGTGATGATATTGAGTCTATCGGGATCCGTTTTTACCTTTGAATGCGCAATCAATTGGGGTGCTTTGAAGACTGGCCAGCCTTCCGAGTCTTGTTCGTATGTTCCATGGCAGCCGCTACAAAACTGCTCAAAGATCTTTTTTCCTTGAGCGCTTTTGGAAGCGTTAACTTCAAAGGGATATCGTGGCGGTAGAATGTGAGCTAAGTCGTCTTCCAGTTGCGCGACTCTGGGCATGAGTCTTTCGGCTCCTTCCACGCTCTGCCCGCCGACAAGTTCCACCAAGAGCCCCCAGCCAGGGTGCGCTCCGTCTCCAAAGCCGTCGGAAAACTGCCCGACGAATCTCTTTTCACCATAGCCCCAAAAATGAGGCACCTTCACTGCTCCGCGGCCGTGTCCTTCAGGGAGATCTCTTCCGGCTTGGAGATAAAACCACTGTTGAATGAGAGCAACAGGCACCATGCCTTGAGTGAGATTGGTGTATCTTTCATTTTTGAGTCGTCTCGCAAAGTGAATCGAGCGATCTTCGATGTCTCGGTAGTCGTTTGATTTGTCCTTCCAAAAATGAAGAGCTTGCCACATTTTAAGGCTTCGATAGGCATCCTCGCCTACTTGTCCTGGATCGATGTTCTTGTTGCCGAGTCCTGTGATATAGATGCCCGCTGCTTTTCCACTATGACATGCAACGCATCCTAGCGCTCCGACATTCAGATCTTTGTAAGAAACATTAAAAAATCCTTTGAGCTCTTTGTCATGGTTCACAATTCCCCACCGCCGATTGAAGGAGATCGGACTGCCAAAGATTTCAGGGCTGACCACTTGACGGGGCTTTGAGAGATCAAACATCCAAGCGAGAAACTCGTAAACATTGATAAAGTCGGGAGAGAGGGTCATCCCTCGACCGTCTTCGAAGAAAACCGTCTGCTCAAAGTCTTGAGCGACCTTGTTGTGAAGATCCAAGCGATCTGATCCTGAGATCGCAGAGATAAGAATCGCCCCTAAAATCCCCCCGAGCATGGCTCATTGTAAACTTCCGTTATTGAGATTTCTAGAAACGAATGGCGTTAGCCTTTGAAGGCGGCCCAAACACGATGCACCTCGTCATTGTCTTCAAGGGCTTGAAGAAACTCCCCTGTTTCTGAGGCTTGCGCCTCGGAAAGTGTGACGGGTTGCTTCGGTCGATAGCCAATCTCAGCCGTGATCACGGTCCAGCCATTTTTGGAGAGCCATTGAGAAACCTTGTGGACGTCGGTTCGATCGCAAATGAAACGAGCCCCGGAAGCTGATTCCGGAATGTCGTCGTTTTCGTTTGAGTCGACAGCTTCAACTTCTTGTGCCTCAGCTTCAATGGCGGCGGCTTCCCGGTCGACCCCACGATCCGCATGATAGGCTTCAACGAGTCCCACATGGTCGAAGAGAAACTTATTGCTCCCCGCACTTCCGAGCATGCCCTTTTTGAAGAGCACTCGAACCTCCGTGCCCGTCCGGTTCAAATTATCGGTGTAGCATTCAACAATGACGGGAACCTTGTGAGGAGCATAACCTTCGTAGACAACGTGATCGACGGACATTTTCTCATCGCCAAGGCCAGCCCCCTTTTTGATGGCTCTTTCGATCGTATCCTTGGGAACGCTTTCTTTGCGCGCCTTTTCAATGGCGGCTAAAAGCCGAGGGTTCATATCAGGGCTGGCCCCACCCATTTTGGCAGCCACTGAAATCTCTTTGACTAACTTGGTGGTGGCGCGGCCCTTCTTAAGTCCTGCAACCAATCGTTTGGCGTGAAGCCACTGTCGACCCATTGGAAAAGCCTAGACAATTTAGTGGCTTACCTCAACCTTCGGATGTCGGAACTATGTCGGAGGGGGGCTTGCCTTTGCTTAAAACCTCGGGTTAACAGAGGGCTTCAAGGGAGTCCTGCGTTGATCTGGATTTTGTCCGCATTGCTGTCAGCTACCGATTTTCATGGGGAAGTTTTGGGCCCAAATCCTTTTTGCTCAAAACTTTTGACCTCACTCACTCAATCGTCTGATCAGCCCCTGACTCCCAAGCATCTCGCTCAAGTTCTTCCAGAGCTCGTTCGTCCTGAGCATCGCCTTGAAGTGGGGAGTTCGTTTCGAAATCACGACTTCCAGATTGCTGAGCTGTTTGAGATGTGGCTTCGCCGTCAGGGTCGCGGAAAAGAATCTCCTTGGATACGAGATCGAAGGCAGCTGAAAGCTCTATTTCATCGATTTGTGAAAGAGCAAGATCGAGTGTTTGATCGGCTACTGCCTCGATTGGTTGAAGCTTTTCCTACTGTTCTTCAGTCGAAAACA
The DNA here is from genome assembly GCA_040381435.1 of Bacteriovoracaceae bacterium. GTDB lineage: Bacteria > Bdellovibrionota > UBA2394 > UBA2394 > UBA2394 > JBEIHI01. Next base: position 6,448 of record JBEIHI010000088.1, read on the forward strand.
AAGATGTTGTTGAATCCGGAGTATGCGGAGATCAATCAGCAAAAGTATGAGTTCATCAGGCTTTTGGAAGAGCGAGAGCTGGCGAAGGTCCATTTGACTCGCAAGAATGAGGATCTGTTCCTGGTGAAGCAGTTTCTGGGAGATACAACGGTATTTGAGCGGCAGCGGAAGACTTTTGATTTTCTGTCCACTCAACATGTCGTGGGCTCTAAAGTGTTAACAGTGGACGAATCAGCACAGAGAATCGTCTTGTCGTTTCATGCGGGTCTATCGATCGAGGATGTTCAGGATTTGGTTGATCGCGAGATTCTGCCACTGGAGATTTTGGAAGCTTTTAGCTTTCAGCATGCTCGATTTTACAATTCGTTAATGCAGAGATTGAGAACTCCCTACCTGGCCTTGTTTGAGCCAGGTCCCATTGCGCTTGATCCCAATATTACGCGGGTGGTTTTTGATCCCGTTCAGAACCAATGGTTGGTGATCGATCCGTTCTAATCGATGTTATCAGCGATGAGACTCCCGCGACTCCAGAATCTTCTCGAGCCAGTCCTCATTGGCATCTCTGGTAAGTCTTTCCACGAGTGCGAGGATTTCCGACCTTGTTCGATTATGCTCAGAAGCAACAAGATGTGCCGATCGTTTGGGTCTTCCGTAGAGACCGTAGAGGTCGATGAGAATCTCTCTCGAAGTGGCGAGCTTCACTTGACCTGATTCAATAGCCACAACGGCTCTTAGCGCTCGCAAGCCCTCTTCGTATCGAAGCTTGATGCCCTGCTTGCTTTGAATCTTGCCGTCGATCTCTTTTGCAATCTCGATGAGAGACATGCCTTGACTTCTCATTGCGACGATCTCTCGGGTGTCTGGATCGGTGATCTTATCAAGGAGTTCTTTCATCAAACGCGAGCGTTGCTCCGATGCCTCAAAGTTTTTTTCGCTTCGATACTCAGGTGCTTCCACCAGATCTCCATTGTCCCAGTCCGAATCCCCCCTAAGCTTTGCATCGAGATCGATGGTTCGAATGCTCGAGAGTAGCAAGAGCTCCTGAGCTCTATGCTTCGAGATTTTAAACTCGGCTGCAACTTCCTCAACAGACATTTCCCCCAAGCCGAGTCGAAATCGTTCTTCCTTGAGTCTTCGAATCCTCTGAGCGAGATAATGATTTCGGGCCGAAGTATAATGAGGAGAAAGAAGCTTGGCGGTTGTAGCTCCAATGCCCTGATAAAGGGCTCGCATGGCGTAGGTCGAAAACTTAAAGCCTAACTTAGGCTCAAAAGCCTGGAAGGCTTGATTCAGCTTAAGGAGCTGCTCTCCAATTTGAAACTCCCAATGAGTCCGGTCCTTAATCTTTTGTACGGCGACAACAAGAAGTCCAAGATTTCTTCTGATGAACTCATCCCTCGCTTGATCCCAACTCCGGAGATCCTGAGCCAAAGACTGCGTCGATGGATTGCTGTCGAGCCAATTGATACGCTTGAGCAGGGGAAGAATAATATGACTCACCCGTTTAGTTCTTTGCTCAGCGGGTGTGACATCTGTGAGCTTTAGCTCCAAGGCTTTTTCAATGATGCGTTCTTCGAGGGCGATCAGATTGGCAAAGAAGGCCTTCTCCTCAGCAGCTTTGAATGCGGGCATCATTCCGGTTCGATTCAGGAATTCCGTGATAGCGCGGGAACTTGATTGCAATCCCGTGCGCTTGATTTTGGACGAGCACCCGCCGCGAAGATCCTCAGCGAGAGCTTGCCAGCTGCCCTGAATGCAAAACAACGCAGTGAAGAGGATAATGACGAATCGCCGTGAGCCCTTGCCGTTCACACCCCCTATAAGTGCAAATGAGAGGCCAAATGCCAAGTCTGTTCACCCATTAAATTCACTGAATTTTCAGGTTCTTAGGCTCACCGTCAAACCAAGTCGTGCGGCAGTCGGGACTCGATCGATGGGGCATTGCTTACGCAAGGCTCTCCCAGTCTTTATAAAGTCGATCGATCTCAGTTTGAACGCTAGACAGTTCCTCACCTTTGGAGATGAGCTCAGCCACTTTACCAGCTTCATTTAGCTGCTGACATTCCTCCTCCAGTCGCTTTGCCTTTTTCTCAAGCTGCTCGATCTTCTTGGTCAGTTGGTTCAGTTGTTGGTTCGACGTTGGTTTGGCTGCGGGAGGTTCTTTGGTAACGGACTTTTTGGCTTGAGGAGCTTCAACCGAGGAGTCCTGAATCTGATCTCGATGCCATTCCTCCCATTGAGCGATACTTGAAAACAAGGCCAACTCGCCTCGCCTTTTGAGTTTCGAGTCGACAGGAAACGCCAAAATCGTTTCGGAGACCTGATCCAAAAAGTAACGATCGTGACTCACCAAAATGACCGCGCCTTCAAACTCATTCAAACAGTCCTGAAGAACATTCAGGCTCATGAGATCAAGATCATTCGTGGGCTCGTCCAAAACA
>JBEIHI010000089.1:0-8844 GCA_040381435.1 Bacteriovoracaceae bacterium
CAAAAGTGATTCCCTTGCCTACCAAAATGACGGGAGCATCTGTTTTCTTGCCATTCATATACTCAACGATGATGAATCGTGGGGGATTTGCGGAACCTTGACCGACACCCATCACCCCACCAAACTTGTGCTTGGCGAGTTCTTTCTCCGTCCAGACTTCTACGTTGAGCTTAGTCTTGGCAGGATGATCTTTTGCCATGGCTTGTGCAGCTGCGGCGAGCTTCGCTGGAGTCAGATGCGAGCCAGGTGTGAGAATCAAATGTCGAGCCCAATTCACTCCTTCTCCAATGATTCGCCCGCGGGTCGTACCACTTTCAACGGCCTTCAGATCTTTTTTGTCGGAGACTATGATTTCGGGCGTGATAGCCGCAAATCGCGCTTTGTCCTCTTCTTTCCGCTGAGTTTTAAACTCATGAAAGTTGACTTGGGATAAGGCAAAACCTTCTGTCAGGGCTTGTGCCACTTCTTCGGTTGTCAGTTTCTTCACTGAGGGAAGAGAGACTTGAACGTCCTTGGTGACACCTAAGCTCTTGGCTTGAGAAATGATGACGGCCGCGGCAGAGCGAATGCCATACGTTGATATCTTTCCCATCGAGCCCAAGCCCACCACAAGAACTCGTTTGGGGCCGACAGAGGGATAGAGAACAAGAGCCTCCTTCAGCTTGCCCTTGAAATCGAGTTTAATGGCGTGCTGAATTGCGCCTTGCAGGTGAGTGTCTAAAACCTTTGATAGTAATCGCTTGCTGTCATCAGCAAAAAAAACTGTCAGGTCCCCATTGTAAAAATTTTGATTTGCTTTGCTGGTCATCGCATCTCCTCTTCAAAAGGTTTAATGCTGATGTTTTAGCGAGGAATGGAACTGTCCTCAAGAAGGTCTTCAACCTTTTCCGTGTTGAGCATGATCACTTCAACGCGTCGGTTCTGTTCTCTTCCAGAGGTCGTGGAGTTGTCCCCGACGGGGCGGTATTGAGCAATTCCAGAGGCTGTGATCCTTAAGGGATCAATCCCGAACTGATCGATCAGAGTCCTTGCGGTCGATGTGGCTCTGAGTGCTGAGAGTTCCCAATTGCTATAGAAAACATTTCCAACGACGGGTCGGTCATCGGTATGGCCTTCAACCAAGATCAAGCGCTGATTGGCTCTGAGGACATCAGCGATTACCTGGAGAATGGGGTAGAGCTCAGGTCGAATTTCTGTTGAGCCTTCATCAAACAAAAATCCTGCTGAGACGGTGATGACGACACCACGTCCATCAATCTTCACCTGTATGGGTTGAAGTTTGTCCTGCTTGATCAAATCAAAGCCCTCTTGGTTCAGAACTTTTCTTAACTCATCAATAATTTCCTCATTCGTGACGACTCGTCGAATCTGAAATCGAGGCGATGTCTCGGGAGGTGTTTGCGGGAGATCGTCGATGACGACTCGCCTGTTGATTGAATGGAGTCCCTTGTTTCCACCTAGAAATGCCTGAGAGACTGATTCGGCAAGCGCCTGCATTTTGGCTTTGTCAGTCAAGCTCATCGCATACAGCACAACAAAGAATGCAAAGAGGAGCGTCACCATGTCCGCATACGGAATGATCCAGCGTTCGTGGTTCTCATGCTCTTCATGTTTATTCTTTCCCATGATTAAGCTGCAGCGTTTTCCTCGGGTTGCTGGTCGATGATCGCATACAGTAAAGATTCAATGATTGCTGGAGAAGTTCCTTGCTGAATACTTCGAACTCCCACTTTGATCATTTCAAAATAGAGTTCTTCATGAGCCACCATTGCTTTCAGCTTGTTTCCAAGGGGCATGAAAACAAGGTTTGAGAGGGAGACGCCGTAGATCGTAGCGATAAAGGCAACGGCAATCCCTGGCCCAATCTTGTCAGGGTTACTGAGGTTGTTCATGACGACAATCAGTCCCATCACGGCACCGACGATTCCGACGGTCGGGCAGTAGGCTCCAACTTGACCCCAAAATTTCGCGGCCTGAGTTCCTTCATGAGTTCGGTGATTCACGCGAGCTTCGATAATGCTTTGAACGACGTGGGGTTCGAGACCGTCGATGGCAAACTTCAGTGCGTCTTTAAGAAGGGGGTCGTGAATGGACTCGCGTTCTTTCTCAAGAGCCAGCAAGCCGTCCTTTCGGGCAATCCCTGCGAGTTTAAGAATCTGATCGACAAGCTCCTTGTAGTCATGATGACCACCTGTGAAGCCCAGCTTGAGCATCTTGAAGGCTTTCATGGATGTTTCCCAGCTAAACTCAACAAGAGCCGCTCCGAGAGCGCCACCGCCTACAATCATAAAAGCAATCGGTCCCCAGACTGACTTTGGGTGCAAGCCTTCCAAAAATCCACCGACGAAAACGCAGATAAATCCAAACGGCAGTCCGATTACTGTCCCCTTTTCCATGCCCTTATTGTAGCAGATCTAAGTTCTGGATTTTGCTAAAGTTTTTTGATGCAGCGCCCATACAATTTTGAGATTCTGATAATCCAATGCGGCATTGAGTGCTGCGGCGTAATGGTCTAAAAGCGGCGACACAGAAAAATGGAATTACTCAAAGCTTCAAATTTGAACTTCTCACGCGAGGGCCGTCTCATCCTTGAGAATCTGAACTTTTCAATTCAGTCTCAGGAGATTCTTGGGTTGGCTGGACCCAACGGGGGTGGCAAGTCGACTCTGTTTGAGCTTTTGATGGGTTGGCATGAGCACAAATGCGAGTTGGTGGGGGCTGGCAAAGCTCCTGAGGTGACGCTTTTGCAGCAGAATGTCATTAAGCCTCGATCGATCCCCCTGACCGTGGAAACTTTTATTGAAATGGGAACATGGGGCGTCAATCGTCAATCTGACCCGGCCATGAGTCTTCAGGATGTTCTTCAGGCGCTGCGTTTGGAGGCCATTCGAACAAAATCCATTCATGAAGTGAGTGGTGGACAGTGGCGACTCGCTTGTATCGCACGGGTTTTGGTTCAATCGGCTGACCTCTATCTTTTAGATGAGCCGCTCAATCATCTTGATTTAGCGAGTGAGGAATATGTTGGCCATTTGCTGAAGGATCTAACGGCTCAGAAGCAAAAAACATTCTTTGTTATTTCTCATGACTGGCATGCCATGGAGCATTTTTTTGATCGCGTGATTTTGCTCAATCGAAGAATTTTAGCAGACGGACCGGTGCGCGAAGTCGGACAGATTTACTCAAACTGGCGAGATCCTGCCTCTCACTCTTGGATGCATTTGTCATGACGGAATCAATGCTCACAGCTTTGGAGGCGAGCTTTTGGGTGAGTCGTTTTGCTGCACCCTTGGGTTGTTTTTTGATTTTTAGGAAATTGAGTTTCTTTGGCGATGCTCTTGGGCACTCAACGATGGCTGGGATTGCTGTGGCTTATTTAGTCTTCGGATCATCTATCCTGCCATTGTCGATTGGCGCTGCCGTGTCGGGAATTCTGGCAGCGTTTATCTTTCAAGGCGCCTCGAAGGTCTTTCAGATTTCATCGGATATTGCTCTCACAGTGACTTACTCAACATTCTTTGCCCTAGGTCTTTATCTGCTGAGCCAGGAGCATGTGCATTTGGATAACTATTTGATGGGTGATCTTTGGAATATTAATCCTGAAATGCTCTGGTTTGTTCGGATTTGGGCATTTGTTGTTTGGTTTGTCTTGGGGCTTCGCTGGAAAGCGCTCTGGTTGAATGCGGCCGATCCTGATCTGGCCAGAAGTTTGGGCTACTCCCGGAGCCTTCAGGATTTTTTGGTGATTAGTCTTGTCGCCATTTCCGTGGTGGGCATGATTCAGGCGGTCGGGGTTGTTTTACTGACGGCCTACCTGGTCATTCCAGCGGCAGCGGCCCTTCCCTGGGCGAGGTCCTTAAAATCTTTGATGGTGCTGTCTGTTGCGTTTGCTCTGGCAGGCAGCTTCATGGGAATCTTGCTGGCGGCTCTTGAGCCAGCTTGGCACTCAGGCCCCTGTTTGGCTCTGACCTCGGCTATTTTGTTTGCTGCCAGTCATGGCCTGAGGTGGATTTTGAGATCTGCCTCGTGATTTCTTGTAGCTCGTTTGAAACTTTGTCACACTATTGAGAGTGGGGATTATTGAAGAAAGAATCGCGATTGATTTGGGTACGGCGTACTCGATCGTGGCGCATGAATCTTCCAATGAACTCTGGCGGATTCCTTCATCCGTTGCCGTTGATCGCCAAACGAGAGAGCCGGTCGCGTATGGCAATGACGCTAAGATCATGTTTGGTAAGGGAGAAGCTCATTACGAAGTGATCCGTCCACTTCGAGATGGAGTGATCTGTGACTTCGAGGCTGCGGGCCACTATCTTTCTTATCTCGTTCATAAGTCGCGCCGAAATCCTTTGGCGCTCAAGTATCTGATTTTGGTTTGCGTTCCCTGGGGCGCCACTCGGGCTGAGACGAAGAGCTATTTAGAGCGTGTTCGTGGCTTTAGGACTCAGGTGAAAATTGTACGCGAGCCCTTTGCCGCCGCTCTTGGAGCGGGTGAGGATATTTTTTCGACATCAGGATGCACGGTTGTGGATATTGGCGGGGGAACTGTTGAAGTTTCAACGATTGCGCACGGGCATATGATCCTTTGTCACAGCCATCGCGGCTCCGGAAATGCAATGGATCAGGCGATCTGTGAGCGAATGTTGAGACAGGAGTATTTCGAAGTCGGTCTGAATACTGCAGAGGCCATTAAGATGGAGCATGGTTCAGTCTTTAAGGTCTTTGATGACTATGAGTTTGAGGTTCGAGGGTTGGATCGAAGAACTCATTCACCCGGAAAACTAATGCTGAGCACATCGCGGCTCAGAGACTTCTTGGAGCCTTTAGCCGAGAGTATTGAACGCCAGATTCAAGAGCATTTGTCTCATCTGCCCCCGCAGTTTCAAACAACTGTTAAAGAGAATGGTATTCGATTTGTCGGCGGAGGAGCTCATCTCAAGGGTTGGACGGAGAGACTGTCTCGTAATCTTGGCTTGAAGATTCAGATTCCTGCTGACCCTCAACTTGCTGTGATTCGCGGCATGAAAAAGATCCTGATGGATCCCAAAAAGTACTCTGCCATCGTCAAAATTTCCGAAAAAGTTTGATTCTTAGGCTTTGATGAAAGCGTTACTTCGACGTTCTGATCCGATAGATGTGTTTGGGCCGTGGCCGCAGACAACCACGGTGTCTTCATCGAGTGAATAAAGGCGATCCTTGATTGATTTGCTAATCTGAGAAAAATCTCCACCCCACAGATCTGTTCGTCCAATTGATCCTCGAAAAAGAGTGTCGCCCGAAAACAAAAACTCATGGCAAGAAAAAGAGCAGCTTCCAGGGGTATGCCCAGGTGTGTGCAGAACTTTCACTTGGAAGGAGCCGAACTGAAGACAATCCTCATCATGAAGATCCGTTTGCCAACGGGGGATTTTGTCGAGCTTAAAGCCAAAGGCTTTGCCTTGCATATCCAGGTTCTCCCAGAGGGCTGCGTCTTCAGGGTGTAAATGAAGAGGTGCTTTGAGCTTCTGGTGAACTTCCGTCGATGCTCCAATATGGTCAAAATGGGCATGAGTATGAATAGCAGCTTTGAGAGTCAGGTTTTCCTTACTGATCCAGGAGATAATCTTGTCGGCATCGGCTCCGGGATCCACAACAATGGCCTCTCGTGAAGAGGGGTCCCAAACAATCGAACAATTGCACTGGAGGGCTCCCACGGGAAAGGTCACCATTTCAAAGCCGGATTCACTCTTTGTGAGCTTCATGGCCGATAGCTAAACACGGCTTTGTTTTGCTTACAAGTTGTGCTGATGAAGGGATGACAGGAGTTGAGGCTTGGAATAGCCTTTGAGTCATGGCGCAATCGAGGCGGTCCCATCGTCAACAAGGTAGAGGTCAGGCAATTCATCGAGCTCGTCGCATGCGCGGTCAGGCTCGAGCTCGTGCAAAGGCTTTAACCAAAACATTGTTGGATGAATGGGATGAAGAGGGCGTTTTGCTGGACGAGCCACCTGAGAATTCGTTTGATTACTCGCCGGCCCTTTTTCATCGATTTCCCCACTGTGCAGAGCATCTGCCATGGATCAGTCTCAGAGGTGCTTTGAGCCCAGCCGTTCCGCGAAAGTTATCGAAAGCTCAGCATTTGTTTCATGACAATCATGTTTTTATGAAAGAAGAGTCGTCAGACTTCTTCTTGCTGCCTGAGCATGAGGCCCGAAAGTTAGAGTTCATTTTGGGTCAGGATGAGTTTATGGACGCCAATCGTTGGGTCAGTCTTGATGATTCACGATCTGAACATGCCTTGTCAGTAGCCAAGGCCGCACAGGTGTTGGCCAAGGACGCGGATGTGATCATTCGGCGATCGACATTGGACTCAACAGCGGTTCAGAGAATGATGGCGATTGGAAATCTCGGGGCCGTGATGCGTCTTCGAGAATCAGACCGAGGCGTGCGTTGGACAATGGCCTGGTTGAAATTCTGGAGCCGATTTTTCAAGTATTCTTTTGTGCCCGAGTTTTCTGCCTCGGGTCGCGGCGCTTTGGGCTATGTGAGTGCCATGTTTGAGATTGATGAGATGGTGGCTGAGGGTCGAATTCCTGTGCCCGATTTTATTTTTGTCCCTCTTCGATCAGGGATTATTCAGTCAGGTCTCGAAGTCGGTCGACGTATCTTGGGCTGGAACCAAACAACGATTATCGGCGTTCCAACCTTGGACCAACCGCGAGCTGAGCTCGCACAAAGTGTTGCTCAGTGGGCGAATGAAGCCTGGGAGATTCTGAAGCCTTGGATGCCTTACGAATCCATTTCCAAGGATCTGCGTCCTCAAGATTTCCAATTTGATTCAAGCCTTCCTCTGGATCGTGAGGTCTCTCCAGCCATTCGCTCGTGGATTATGCGATTCATGGAAGTGGATCTGTCCGAGCTTGAGATTGAGGGTGCTGGACGAGCTCTTTGGGCATTGTCACAGACGATTGAGAAGCGATCCGTTTCCGGAAAGTCCTTTCTTTTTTGGAATACAACCTGTCCCTTTCGAAAGGGAGATATGGGTGATTTCACAGGCTATCAAGATCTGCCTAAGAAAGTTCGAAGATGGATTCGTGAGGATCAACGAGATGGTCGGTTGGCCGATCTCGGCTCCGTTTGATTCTGAGGCCACAAGTTGGGGCCGAGCTCCCGAATCACAGGTAAGATGTTCATATAGAGTCGAATGATTTCCCATCGAGTGGGGTTGCGCTCTTGTTCCGTGAGCCTCTTGATGAGCGGAGTCGCGAGGTTCTTATTTTCGGCGACTCGCCGGACAAAGGTTTTGAAGGTCGACCATGAAGCTTCATAGCGTTGCTGATGAGGCGTTATGCTGAGCTCCTGAATAAGAGCTTCTGTGAAATTTTTCATTTTCTCCCAGCGAATGATATCAAGATTGTCGAAGGGGGTGTGGTAGTACCAAGGTGTTCCCGACGAGAAAAATGTAAACGGCACTTTCATTTTTCTAAACTCATCATAATCACTGCGTGCTCCCATGGAGCCAAGAGGCTCGAGCACCGGCATGGGCAAATGAAGGAATTCGAGCTCTGGATGTTGAAGTGCCGGGAGCGCTTCTCCAAACTGAAGATAGGCGGTTTCAAGTTCTGGGGTGAGCGAGCCTCCCACCAGATCAAAGACAATCACGCGAGAAAGTGGCTTCGAGTAGAATCGGGCGAAGGAGCGAGATCCTCTCAGAGATCCCCATTTCCAGTTTTCCTCCATATCAAACAAAACAGCGGTGACGGAGACGTCCGATCGATCTTTCAGCGCGCGAAGCGTCTCCAGAACAACAGCGACTGCTGATGCGTTATCATCAGCTCCACAGCCTGAGACATCGCGAGATTCGTAATGTGCTCCCAAGAGGACTCTGGGAGCGGTCTCGGGGCCGGTTTCACAAAAAATATTTGTGCAGTGACCTAGTCCCCAAACTTTGAAGTGATGCTCCTGCGCTCTCAGCCCCATCCGTTCGATTTCGTTACGAAGATAGACTTGAGCCGTGCGATAGCCCGAGGTGTGAGGGGCGCGATCATTTTGACAAAGAGCTTCCATGTGACGTCGAAGGGACGAAAGCAGTTGCGACATGAGCCCTATTCTATTCAGCTTTGTGAGGAAGGTCTTGGAATTCTTTAGCCGTCGAGATTAAATTTTTTGTCAGCGGGGAGAAGTTGAGGTGCTGGACGTGCCAGCTTGTAGCCTTGGACAAAGTCGACGTCGAAGGATCGAACGACATCGAGCTCCTCTTGAGTTTCAACACCCTCTGCTAGAATCTTAGCTCCGATTTTCTTGCCGATATCGACGACCGCCCGGAGCAGTTCCTGTTTCACAGGGTTTTTGTGAATCTCACGGACAATGGAAATGTCGACCTTCACATACTCGGGTCTGAGATGGGCAATCGCTTCTAAGCTTCCGTAGCCTGTTCCAATATCATCCACGGCCAAGCCGAATCCAAGATTTGAGTAGTACGCCTGCTCTCTTTGAAAGAGTGCATAATTTTCGATCGCGAATCGCTCTGTGATTTCGAAAACGATGTTTTGACCGGAGAGTCCCGAATGATTCAGAAGTTCTTGGAGTGCATCGCCCTTAAATTCCGGATCGTGCATAGTAGTAGGGAAGGTATTTACAAAAAGCTTTTGGTGTGAGGGTAAGCCCTTGGCACTCAAAATAGCTTTGCGCCGGCAGAGACGATCGAGCTCAAAGGAGAGGTTCGTCTTCTCTGCAATTCCAAACAGCATAAGAGGGCTTTCCATGGGAGAGCCTTTGGGTCCTCGGGTTAGAGCTTCGTAGGCGTAGATGCTCCCATCCTTCAAACTCACAATGGGTTGAAAATGAGTTTCAACGGCTTCGGAC
>JBEIHI010000090.1:0-8682 GCA_040381435.1 Bacteriovoracaceae bacterium
CGCGATTGCAAACAAAGTCTCCGTCTTAATAAGCTCAGGATAACTCTGGGGAATCGCGCCAAAAACAAAATCAAGCTGAGTGAAGTATTGAAGAAAGAGTGAGATTCCAATCGCTGTAATTAAGCAATTCATTCGAGGGGCTTTACGAATCGGTCGATAGCAAATCCGCTCAATCAGGAAGCCCAGAAATCCACAAAGAACCATCGCAATCAGCAGAACCGCCACAAACATTTGCGTTGAGGGCTCAAGCGGCTGCATGAGGCGAGGTGCCACAAAGAAACCAAAGACCGAGCCAAGCATCACCACTTCGCCGTGAGCAAAATTGATCAGCTGCAAGATGCCATAGACCATCGAGTAGCCTATGGCGATCAATGCATAAACGCTGCCCAAAGATAGGCCATTCACGACGTGTTGAAGAAGCTCCGACACGTCTCTTATGGTTCCACGCGCTTAACGAACTTCAACTGACCTCGATCGGCAATTTGCAACATGACAGCAGGCTTGGAAGCATTACGATTTTTATCGATCGTAATAACGCCGGTCACGCCGCGGAAATTCTCCGTTGCGGCAATAGCCGTTCGGATGTCAGCTCGGCTCGTGGAATTCGCTCGCTTTAAAGCATCCACCAAAACCAGAGCAGCGTCGTATCCCATCGCAGCCAGACCATCAGGAACCTCACCCTTGTAGGCAGCTTTGTACTTCTGAATGAACTGCTGAACCATGGGATCAGGATCGTCGACAGAGTAGTGATTCGAAAAATAACTACCAACCAAAGAATCGCCGCCGATTTCAAAAAGCTTCGGAGAATCCCAACCATCGCCACCCAAGAAAACGGATTTGAGGCCCAAGCTTCTAGCTTGTTTAATAATCAAACCCACTTCCGTGTAATAACCAGGAACAATGACGACATCTGGATTTTTGCCCTTGAGGTTTGTCAGCTGGCCTTTGAAGTCAATATCTCCACCCACGTAGTTTTGCTCATCAATAATTTTGCCACCGGCAGCGACAAACTCATTTTTGAAGAAATCCGAAAGTCCCACTGAGTAGTCGCTTTTCTTATCAATCAAAACGGCCGCAGTCTTCGCCTTCAAATTCTCGAGAGCAAACTTGGCGATAACTTTGCCTTGAAAGGGATCGGTAAAGCAGACTCGAAAAATATAATCGCCGATCTCAGTCACTTTAGGATTGGTTGATGACGGGGAAATCATTGGAACCTGAGCTCGCTGAGCAATGGGGGCTGCCGCCAAAGATCGTGAACTTGCCACCTCTCCCAAAAGCACATCCACTTTGTTTTGAGAGATCAACTTGGTCACCGCGCTCACGGTTTCTTCGGGCTTGCCCCCGTTATCCACGGTAAAGAGCTCAAGCTTTTTACCCTTGATGCCGCCTGTTGCATTGACTTCATCAATCACCAATTTAATCCCGTTGTGGGTGGAAATTCCAAAGGTGGCTTCGGTTCCTGTGAGCGAACCAAACTCACCAATTCGGAGCACATCTCCACTGTCAGCCTGTTCAGCTGACTTCTTACAACCAACAACCCCGATCAAAGCCGCAAGGCCGAGGGACGCCAACTTCATCTTCATATCTCTCTCCTTTTAATAAACTAATTAAGTCTCTTAATAATGTGATAGCCAAAGGGGGAATTTTGCGGATCGAACTCAGCCAATCCCACTTCACCCACTTGCAGTTTGAATCCAACATTTCCAAACGCGGGAACCATGCCTTCGCGAGGGAAAGCTCCGGCTACTGGCGCAACTCCGGCGTTCGTCATTTCATACACACCCGGGGGTCGGTCCTCAGAATACTGCTTCACCAAAGTCTCAAAATCAGCATCTTTGGCTTTTGCCTTTTCAAAAATCTCCATTGCCAATTTTTTTGCATCTTCAGGTGATCTTTCGATGCTTTGGCCGGGAAGACTGCCCTTAAAGCCAATCAAAATATGCTGAACCTTGACGCGCTCGGGCTCGCCTGCTTGAGCTTGAGCCTTTGTCTCTCCCGCGGTTTCCGCTGATTTATTTTTACATCCCATAAAACCAAAAGCCACCAAGTGAGCGGCTAAAATTAAATGAAAAAATTTCATCGCTGATCTCCTTTTCCCTCACAAAACTTAATTAGAAGGCCACTGCAATGCAAATGAAAAAACCCCTCGAGCCGTCAAAGCCCGCTCGGTAGTTGCCATTCAGGATTTCGGTTGATAGCCATGAGGCGATGGCAGGTCACAACAAATGGAGCAAGGTCAAGCGACTGAAAGCTGTGACCGACTCCCGAAAGAACGCAGTCTTCACGAAGATTTTGAAAGAAATCATGGTGGCCGCAAAAAATGGCAAGGATCCGGACGCCAACGCTCGACTTAGAAAAGCCATCTCAGATGCACGAGCCGCAAGTGTTCCCAAAGACAACATCGAACGCGCCATCAAAAAGGGGGCCGGCGAACTCGAAGGTGGTCAAATTGAGGAACTCATCTACGAAGGCTACGGGCCCGGGGGCGTCGCGATTTTGGTTGAGGCATTGACTGATAACCGGCTCAGAACTCAACCAGAGATTCGAAAGATTTTTGACAAGAATGGTGGAAGCCTGGGTGAAATGGGATCGGTGGCCTGGGGATTTTCAACGAAGGGTGTTTTTTTGGTGCCCAAGGATCAAGCTTCCGAGGATTCTCTGATGAACATCGTGCTCGAAGCCGGTGCTGACGATTTGACTCCGTCTGATGAGGGCTTTGAGATCCAGTGTTCCCCGGAACGCTTTGATAGCGTTCGCTCTGCTCTCGAAGCAGCTCACATCACCCCAGCCCTCGCAGAATTGGGACCCACCCCCAGCTCAAAGGTGACTGTCACAGCCGAGATTGCTGTTCAAATTGAGTCGTTGGTCAGCGCCCTGGAAGATCATGACGATGTTCAAAAAGTCGTGTCAAACGCAGAGTCCTAGTCAAAAGTCTGGACCCGCTTCTCGAGCTTCCTTATCTTAGGGTTAAAGAGGGGACGAACCTTGCGCATCATCAGTATTGATCCCGGCTCCATCAAAACAGGCTTTGCCGTCTTAGATATCACGCAAGGAATTGAAATCATCCAAAGCGGAACGATTGAACTCAACGAAGGACAGAATCTGGGCCTTCGATTATCTGAGCTTTCTCAAGACCTCGAAAAGATCCTTCAAAAGCATCGCCCCCAGGAGTTAGCACTTGAGCGCATCTTCTTTGCTAAAAATCCCTTGAGCGCCCTGCATCTAGGCCACGCTCGCGGAGTCATTTTGATGAAGTGCGCAGAAGCTGGCCTTGAAAGCTTCGAGTACACCCCCACGGAGGTCAAACAAGCGGTCGCCGGAACAGGTCGAGCCACCAAGGAACAAGTGGAACATTTTGTGCGGCTTCACTTTAAGTTGCCCAAGACTTTTGTGATGACAAGCTCCGATCAATCGGATGCTCTAGCCATAGGCCTGACTCATATTCGCTTTCGACAAAGTCGCCAGCTCTATGAGATGTCGGGTTCCAGGAAGGAAACTTCAAGACGTGATCGCCCATCTCACCGGTAAAGTACTTTCAAAAACTCCCACGGCATCCATTGTCGACTGCCAGGGGGTTGGCTATGAAGTTCACCACACCCCTTTCTGTGCGGAATCGATTACTGCTGAGCAGGTTTCTTTGTTTATTCACACCCACGTTCGAGAAGATGCGCTTCAACTGTTTGGATTTGCCGATACTCTTGAACGAGACTTGTTTCGAGAGCTCCTCAAGGTCAGCGGGATTGGTCCCAAAATGGCGATCGGCATCCTTTCCGGCATATCAGCCTCTGACCTGATGAAGGCGATTCAACAAAAGGATGGAACTCGGCTGCAAAAAATTCCTGGAATTGGAAAGAAGACTGCAGATCGACTCCATATCGAATTGGCGGATCGGCTCAAGAATTTGAGTGGGGCTGCGGCTGTCATGAACAGCAAGGGATCCTTTGATCTGCCCAAAGAGTCTGAACTGGAAAGCGTTCTTCTGAATCTCGGCTACCAACGCCAGGAAGTTCAACGAGCTGTTCAGCAAGCTCGAAAAAATGCTGCTGAGTTTGATCAGTGGCCCTTGGAAACCATGGTCAAAACGGCCCTCAAGGAACTCATGCAAGGAAAACCCGTATGATCGTAGATTCAAACTCGGAAACGACAACTCAGGATCGAATCGTTTCTCCTCGATCGGATCGAGAGGAGCTTCTCAGCTTAAGGCCAAGACTCCTTCAGGAGTTTGTCGGACAAGATAAGATTAAACAAAATCTTCGAGTCTTTATTGATGCTTCCAAGAAACGGAAAGAAGCTCTCGATCACATTCTTTTGGACGGACCTCCGGGTCTTGGAAAAACCACCTTGTCTCATATTATTGCCTCTGAGCTTGGTGTGAATATCCGAGTCACAACCGGACCCTCGATCGAGAAATCCGGAGATCTTGCGGCACTTCTGTCTCATCTTGAGCCCCACGATGTTTTGTTCATTGATGAGATTCATCGAATTCCTCGAATGGTTGAGGAGATTCTCTACCCCGCGATGGAAGACTTCAAATTGGATTTGATGGTTGGCGAAGGCCCTGCCGCGCGCGCACTTCGAATCGATCTGCCACCCTTTACTTTGATTGGAGCAACGACTCGAAGCGGCTTGCTCTCATCAGCTCTTCGGTCCCGATTTGGGATCCCTTTGCATCTCGAGTTTTATAGTGATGAAGATCTCTCCAGTATTGTTTTGAGATCCTCAAAAATTTTGGGAATGAATGTTGAGCCCGCAGCGGCACTAGAGATTGCCAAACGCTCGCGCAAAACTCCTCGAGTTGCCAATCGTCTTCTGAAGCGCGTTCGTGATTTTGCGGAAACGTCGTCTCAAAAGAAAGTTGATGCTCGCCTGGCGGATTTCTCGCTGGGACAGCTCGAAGTCGATTCGATGGGCTGCGATCCAATGGATCGAAAGCTCCTCACTTTGATCATTGATCAGTTTCAAGGTGGCCCTGTTGGAATTGAAACTCTTTGCGCTTCGCTTCAAGAGGAGCGAGACACTTTGG
Source organism: Bacteriovoracaceae bacterium (assembly GCA_040381435.1). Classification (GTDB taxonomy): domain Bacteria; phylum Bdellovibrionota; class UBA2394; order UBA2394; family UBA2394; genus JBEIHI01. The sequence continues at coordinate 5,024 of JBEIHI010000090.1, forward strand.
AAGAGCTCTATGAGCCCTATCTTTTGCAGGCAGGCTTCCTAGCAAGAACGCCTCGAGGGCGAGTAGCCACGGAGCTGGCCTATAAGCACTTGGGCAAGGTTCGCCCTCCGGAAAAGCAAGGCAGCCTGTTTAGTTGAGAGACTTTTGATCGCCGGATTCACCCTTAGAGTTAGGCTTCAATTCATTCACACCTTCAAAACAACTCTCATAGCCCAATTGAGTGCAGACCTCAGTCGCCCGATCCTTGATCTCAGCCCCCTCATCCGGAGACTCGTCTTCTCGACGATAACCCTCGAGATAAAGTTCGCGAGCCGCTTTTAGCAAATCCCGCCTCAATCCAGATGTTCCCTTACTTCCCGTCGTTGAGATCATTTCTTGGAGGATCGGCAACGCTTCCGACAACTCTCTTTGCTCAAGATGCTCTCGAAACAAACTCCTTCGCATTTTGAATTCCAAATCTCGAACGGCCTTATCTGTGCGGCACTCCCTCCGTTGAGTGGCAGTATCAAGCTTTTCATCCATTTCACGGATTTCCGCCTTAAGCTTGATCCAGTTTTTCTCAGCAAAGGCTGAGCGCGCTGATTCAAGGCTCATTCGAATCTCACTCAAAAATCGCTGCTCTTCCTCACTCAGTCGCCGATCTGTAAACTGCTGACGAGCGAGTCTCACCTCGAGCTGGGCGCAAACCGCCTCGGATCCTTTGAAAAATACAAAGAGACAAACAGCCAAAAAGAGTCCCGCTATGCCTCCCAAAGAATACTTCCAGCGATTAAGTAAGCCTGCATCTAGGGGCATCCAAAGGACTGCATACGGACCAATTGTGAAAATCTCCTTCGGAAGAATCTTTAGACTTCTGCCCTCCCGCAGAAGATCCAAATCACCCGCCGTGAAATCAATCTTGGCGAAGATGCCCTCCAAATCCCCTAGTCGAAGATCGGATTTTGGATCTCCGCCGATGACAATTTGCGGTCGAAAGAAAAATCTCTGACGCATTTTGCCCGTGGCTGGATCCCAGATTTGTAATCGATGAAGGCAAAGAGGAAACTTCATAATGAAAAGGCTCCTAACACCTGAGGACCCGCAAGAAGAAAGACAGCTGAGGGAAAAATCAAGAGACTCAGCGGTAAAATGCTCACAACACTCAGGCGTCGCACTTCATCCTCCCACGCAAAGAGCAGTCTTTCAGACTCAGACTCTGCGCAGACTTGCAGGAAATCCGAAAGTCCTATTCCTGTTGGCAAAATCCACAACAAGCCCGCAAGGTTTCGAGCCATGGGAGCGGAGGTCTTAGGAATCAGTTCCCAGATGAACTCCTTAAATGATTTGGCACGGACACCCTCGGCCGGCATTAACAAGGCTCTAAGATTTCCAGTACAGCTCGATCCCACGGCCTCACTCCAAGCTGAGGAGAGATCCATTCCTGTTCGAACAAAGGTCGCGAGAAAGAAAAAGAGAAACTGCTGGGAGAGAAGCTCATTGAGACGCCTCTCAGGCTTGATCGAAAGCCACCATAAAAAAACAAAGCCCAGAGCAACCCCCAAAATCCCCATCAGAAACAAATCGAATCGCTTCATTTGCAGAAAGGTCGGAAACATGGATGGAGAGATCGTCGGCAAGACCGCGACAAACAAAAGAACGATTGCTAGTGCCATGATTGCTTGAAACCGCGGCAGAAACATAAGGCTCTTCATTTGCATTCTTAGCTTTTGAATCCCTCGAGACGTATTGATGAAGGCTCTTAAGGCCACCGACAGATGAAGAGAGCTTTTTTGGGAGTTGACCAAGACTTTAAAGAACATCTTTTGAAGAGGATCTTTCGACTGCTCCTCAAGCGTAGAAAAGACCTCGGAAGCTGATTGCCATTTGTAAAGCTGAAGGGCGTTCTCACAGAGCTGCTTAAGTGGCTGATCCACGGGATGAGTCACAATGCCCTGGAAGACCTGCGTCCAATCTTTGCCCGACTGGCAACCCAACTCGAGAAACTCTGCAAGCTGGATGATGTGAGAAACTTCAATCTTTGCTCGCATAGACCACCTCCAAGATAAGCTGTTCGCGATCTCGACCTTTAATCATTGAAACCTCCGTCACTCGCCGCTTTCCTTGGGAGTTCTTTCCACAAAAAACGACGGCATCAACATTTCTCGCAATGATGTCTCGTATGACTGTTTCGGAGAGTCTTGAATCAGACATCTGAACAAGCCCCTCGAGCCTAAAAAGCGCATCTCGACAGGAGTTGGCATGCAAGCTCGCCATCGACCCCCGATGTCCCGTGTTCATGGCATGCAAAAGGTCCATCGCCTCTCCTCCTCGAACCTCACCAATAACGATTCGATCGGGACGCATGCGCAGGCTTTGTCTGACGAGCTGCCTTAGATCAACTGGTGGCATCTCGCAGCGCGCCTGAATGCGCGTTCTAAGAAAAACTAAATTGGAATTCGGAAGATCCAGCTCTGGAGTGTCCTCCAAGATAAGAGTTCGACAATGAGCTGGAATTGCAAGAATGAGAGCCTTCAGTAAAGTGGTCTTTCCGCTTCCCGTCGAACCCGCGATAAGCAGATTCTTTCCACCCGCAATCAGCGAGCGCAAAGTTTCGATTCCCTGATCATCAAACATCTGTCGACTTCGCAGATCCTCTAGCGAAAAAGCGGATTGACGAGGCTTTCGAATCGACAGACAAAAGTTCTCAGCAAGTGGAGGCCCAATCAAATGTACTCGCTCACCTGACTTCAACTTGAAATCAACAAAGGGCTCGGCCTCATCCCATCGCACTCCCTGATCAGCAAGAAGGTTCTCAATATAGATTCGATAACTACTTTCTGTTGAGAATGAATAACTTGTCTGTGAGAGAGATCCTAGGCGCTCCACCCAAATCCTATCATGAGCCTGAATCAGCACATCGGAGACCTCCTGATCATGGAGAAGGCGCTCAATGGGACTTGAGAGGCTAAACTCATCAAACTGAGATCGAAGAAACTGAACGATATCATCTGAAAGCTGACTCCTCTGAAATGGACCTCGCCGCATTTGATCGATGGCCTGGTTCCAATCGAAGTGTGGCTTCGCATTGAGAATGTTTTTCCAAGCTCGAGAAACTGCCCGCAGATAGTCTTTGTGATGAGCTGATTCGTCAATCAGCTCAATCTGAACATCCCCAAACTCAAGGACATCTCCCGATCTCACTTCACGAACTGAGTTCAAACTAAGATTGCGGTAGATCCAGCCACTTGAGCTTGCCTTGAGTTGCCCCTCGAGAGGGCGAGCAGCCTTGGAGGGAATCACGATTCCATTCGATAGGGCGGAGCCAATGGTTGCCCCATCCGAAACACTTACAAACGAGCACTCTGCTGGATTGGTGATGACCGCCCACATTGTGCACCTATAGTTGAAACTGCGGGAGCCATCCGCGCTCAAGCTTCTTGGCTTTCACAAAAATATAAGCCTCACTTTTGTGGGTTTTAAAATCGTCGCTTTCAAACAAAGAACCCAAAACGGGAAGAGCCGAAAGTCCCGGAATGGAGTCTACAAAGCCGCTTTGACTCGAACGCACGAGGCCTCCAATGGCAATCAAATCATCGAGCCGTGCGGTGATCTTCGTTCTCAAATCCTTTTTAGAGATCACAGGCAGTCCATCGACTAGTGAACCCGTATCAATCTCAGAG
>JBEIHI010000091.1:0-8668 GCA_040381435.1 Bacteriovoracaceae bacterium
CATTCAGAGATGTGACGCTTTGTTTGTGGGTGGTCGGATGGGACTAACGTTTCTGGCGTCTCAAGGTGTCGATCTGGGAGCTTCGAGTATTGAGCAAGAGAGTTTGCCCATTGCCCGGCGGTTGATGGTGGATGCTAGAAACCAAGGTGTGAAGATTCATCTGCCAATGGATGGCGTGGGTGCGGATTTAATCGATGCTACAGAAGGCAAAGTTTATGCGTTGGGCGAGGGGCTCAAATGTCCACCAACGAAAGCCATTTTTGATATTGGCCCAGAAACATTAAAAGCTTGGAAAAAGGAGCTTCAAAAGGCGCAGTCCATTGTTTGGAATGGGCCGATGGGCGTTTTTGAAAATCCAACGTTTGCTGCAGGAACCCTGGGTCTGGTGGATTTCTTGGTGGAAGTGAAAGACACGATTCCCGCCGTTTGTGGCGGTGGTGAAACTGTGGCGGCAGTGATGCAGCGCGGAGCTTTTGAGGCGATTCACCACGTTTCAACTGGTGGTGGCGCTATGCTTGAGTTTTTGGAAGGCAAAGCCCTGCCTGGCTTTGAAGCCCTTAAATTAAGAGACCGCGAAATTGCGGCAATGGCTTGATGATGACTGCAGCTCGATCTCAGCAAAAATTCGTTTTTGGAAATTGGAAGATGGCTCAGTCGAGAAACGGCGTTGAGTCTTTTTTAAGTTCTTGGAGCAACAAGCCTGCTTCCGCTATTGCAGGAGTCTTCCCAAGCTTTGTTCATCTGGATCTCGCTGTGAATCAAGTTCGTCAGCTGAAGCTCAACTTAGTGCTTGGGGCGCAGGATTGCTCAACCGAGCCGGATGGGGCGTTTACTGGTGAAGTTTCAGCTCAGCAGATTCGAGATTCCGGATGTGAGTTTGTGTTGATTGGTCACTCCGAGCGTCGGCAGAGGTTTCAGGAGTCGTCTCAATGGCTATCCGCTCGGCTAGCTCAAGCACTTCGCGTAGGACTTCAGCCTGTCTTTTGTATTGGTGAAACGGAAGCTCAGCGGCTGGAGGGAAAGACCAATCAAATTTTGATTTCTCAGCTTGAGGTCATCAAGGCTTCGGCCTCAAAGGTCATTGTGGCGTATGAGCCTGTGTGGGCAATTGGAACGGGGCGAGTTGCATCCGTTCAAGATGTTCATGCCGCGCATGCCTTGATTCGTTCTGAGTGTCCCTTGCTTCGAGCCGTGATCTACGGGGGGAGTGTAAAACCCGATAATTCCAAGGACTTAGCCCAGATTCAGGGGGTCGATGGATTTTTGGTCGGTGGCGCTTCGCTCGAGGTGGGGTCCTTTGAAAAAATTCTTCAATCCGTACTTTAAACCAGCGAAATGATGGCGTAGAAATTGAGGTTCATATGACTTGGTTATTGATTTTGAAAGTTCCTCTTCTTGTTCTTCAGGCAATCGTAACACCTATTTTGATTCTCTTTGTCATGCTTCAGTCAGGCAAAGGTGACGACATGAGCGCGCTTGCAGGAGCGGGCGGTGGAAGCTCTTCAGTGCTGGGAACGGGCGGAGCCAGTAAGATTTTAACTCGTGGAACGGCCATTCTTGCGATCATTTTCATGATCAACTGTGTGGCGTTGGCAAAGATCTTTCGAGAAGAAGGTGCTGCGAGCATCGGAGGCGCTCAGCCGGAACCCATTATGGGCACACCAGCTCCCGCCGCTCCTGTTGACGGTGGAGCCGCGGCACCTGCTCAAGCTCCCGCCGATCAAAAGTCTGAGCCTAGCTCCGCTGAACCCAAGAAGTAAGTTTCCTCGTTCAAAGGATGTCCATGCAGCTTCGTTCTCTTACGACTATGAAAATCGGAGGAGAGCCTAAGGTGTTTTTGCGCCTTCAGGATTTGAAGGATTTGCGCGCTTCATTGCCAGCACCCGTCAGGATCCTGGGAAACGGAAGCAATGTTTTGATTGATGATCAGCCGCTCAAGGGCACGGTGATTTGCGTTCGCGATTTCCCGCCTTCTGAGCCTAGCATTCTGTCTGAAGATGCAAAGTCATGTGTGATTCAAGTGAGCGCTGGAATGTTTTTGCCATCGCTTTGTCGTTGGGCTGAGAAGCGAGGTCTTTCGGGTGTTGAGTACATGATCGGTGTCCCCGGCACTTTGGGTGGGGCTGTTGTCCAAAATGCTGGAGCTAATGAGCAGGAGATCTCTTTTGTTTTGAGGTCTGCAATTCTTTTTGATTTGAAATCTCAGAAGACACTTGAGGTTTCAAAGCAGGATCTTCAGTTTTCCTATAGGCATTCCTTTTTGAAGGATCGAGATGACTTGCTTGTGGTCAGTGCAAAGCTCGAGCTGTCGAAAGAAAGGACGCTTGCTCAGATTCAGGAGCGAATTGCACTCAATCAAAGCTATCGACGAGAGAAGACCCCCTACAGCAAGCCGAGTCTTGGCAGTGTGTTTACGAGGCTGCCGGATGGAAAGGGCGGTTGGCTCTATCCTGGAAAGTTGATTGAGGACGCCGGGCTCAAGGGCCTTCAAGTGGGAGGGGCGCGCGTTTCGGACGTTCACGCGAATTATATCGTCAATGAGGGGAATGCCACCTTCGACGATGTGATGAGCTTGATTGCAACGATTGAGAAAATCATTTTCGAAAAGTTTGGTGTCAGAATGAATCGGGAAATTTTGATTTGGAGTGATCGAGCTTAAGAGCGCGGTGGCTTTTGATCTCTCTCGAGAGCCTTGCTTCGAAGAATCTCTCGCTCCCGCTCAAGAACGAACCGATGAATCGCTTCTTTGTCGTCTTGATGAAGCATATTGAATTTGACGTGAACTTTCTCGCCTTGGAGCTCCGTCACATCAGCAACGGCGACAACGCGTTGCTCGGGTAGACCCGGCAGAATTAAATCGATAAGAACGTGATCACCAACCTTGATAGGCTTAGGAGTTGCGGGGATAAAAGCCATTGCACCAGCGCTCAAATTGGCCTGAACCCATTCATGACCTTCTTTAATCACCGGTGTACCTGAGATTTGAGCTTGGATTAGCTCTTCAAGCCGTTCAAGCCGCTGATCGATGTTGATCAGAATCTGAAAAGCCTTTTCCATCACAGTTCGAGACTCTTCGCCAAATGACATCCGTGAAATCTCGGATTCAATTCCGACTCTCAACTGAGTGTAGGGCGATGGGCGCAGTCCAAACTGCTGGAAGGCAGTCCTTTCCTGATGGCTCAGTTCGCGAAAGCGAATCTGCACTTCACAGGGCACATGAAAGAAATGGGCGGACTCATTTCGATCGGATGTCATCTCTTCTTTAGTGTACCAGACTTAGAGCTTCCACGTGCCTTTAAGCTCTGTGTAAACAGAGTGAACTTCTTTTTGATACTCAGAGACCCGATCGTAGCCCTTCTGCACAAGCTGCTGCCATATGTTGACATCTTGCGACAGCGCACGTTTCCAGAGAGGAATCTCAAGCGGCAAACAAATCCCGCCACTTCCAACCGTGATGGGAAGAGCCCCGCGGTTGCTGGCAATGACGGGAATACCTTGAGCCATAGCCTCGAGTGGCATTCTTCCAAAAGCCTCATTCCACACGCTTGGCATCAACAGGCCACGAGCATTCTTCAGCAGTTGAGAAACATCGTTTTGTCTTTCAATCGTTCGAACATTCTTTGGAAGATTTTCAGGCATCAGCGTTCCCCAATTGCCTACAAACAAAAAAGAATGCTCTGGAAGTTGTTGGGCTAGTGCAATCACGAAGTCCACGCCCTTCACAGCGGTTGGGTTGACAAAGATCCAGGGCGCCGCAGACGAAGCTTGGTATGCGCGATCTCGCTCTCGAGTTTGGAGCTGCAGAGATTCAATAATGTTTGGTAAGTAGTGGATCTTCGCTGCAGGATAGCTCTTGCTGACACTTTCTCGCATGAAGTCTGATGCGACAATAAAGTGCGAAATGGACTGATAGCGAGAAGCAAGCGTTGGAAAGGATTGAAGCTGAATGGGGCGAGGGTATTCATCATCCGTTTGATCGACCCAAACTCGTTGCGCGTCCCATTCAAGCGCTGCCGTTGTGGCGAAGAAATCCGTGTAGTGAGTGAGAATGAGATCGGGCTCAAAGGACTTAATCTCGTGGAGAAAAAAGTCTTCGACGGGCTTTTGAAACTCAGTGTCTAGGGCGTGAAACTGTGTTGAGAGGCTGACCTCGCATTCGATCCCATCGATGAGGTAGTGCGCTCGATCAACCGTAACCCAGTGGATGTCGCTCACGGCGAACTTTGAAAGAATGGGCTCCAGGTAGGCTCGTTCGGTATCGCGGATGGCGATGATGACCTTAATGGTTAATCCCCATGATTTCATGAGCTTGAGGCGCTCCAGCAGGGCGATCTCCCCGCCATTGGCCTTGGTGAGCAAAAAGGGCTTTAAAACCAGTATCTTCCGCACAAGAGAGATTTTACCCAAAGCCGCTGACAAGGCTGCAAAAATATGAAAAATCCTTCTTTCCATGATGACTGAGACAAAAACTGAGCTTTCGAAGAAGCTAGAGCAGCACTTCTTTCGCTCTGTCCTTAAGCGACGAGAAATTGATGCTCTGAAGTTGCGGTGTGAGAATTATCAAATGGAGTCAGCTCCTGAGTGGTCTCCGGGACTTTTCTTAAGTTATTCGCAGTACTTTGGTTTTCTCAGTGCTCTCAAAGTTCGTTCCGTTTTCTTTGAGCTAGCTCATCGAGGATATCTGAATGCGTGGAAAGATCGTTCGATTCAGTTGGTCGATTTTGGTTGCGGAACTCTTGGGGCAAGCTTGGGTGCCGTGGATTTTCTTAAGAGTGGTGGTTGGACCGTTGATTCCGTCACCGCTATTGATAAAGATCGCAGACCTGCTGAATGGGCCCAAGCCGAGTTTAAGGATTTTCTTCCTCGAACTCAGCTTTCATCTCATCTGCCTGGAGCTGTAAATTCGGGTCAAATTTTCATTGCTGTGGATGTGCTCAATGAACTTGAAACTTGGGATTCGATTTCCCGACTTGTCCACAAACTACCGAAAGACAGTTTGTTAGTTTTGATCGAGCCTGCTTCTAAGTCTCATAACCAGAAACTTCTTCAGTGGAGGAATGAAATCCTTAGTGGCGTGCCGTCCGGCGTCTCCTTACTGCTTCCTTGTACCCATTCTCTTCCTTGCCCAGCTCTTGAAGCTCGTGAGTGGTGTCACGAAGAGTGGGATTACAAGGCACCCTCGGTCTATTGGAATCTTGTTCATGAAATGAAGTTCAAAAGATCCAGGCTGACCTTTTCTCTTATGGTGTTTGGAAGTCAGCCCTCGGCTTTCAAAATCTCGGATGCTCGAGTAGTGAGCCAGATTCTGCGACCCAAGGGGCGATGCGAAAAATGGTTGTGTTCCAACGGGAAACGTTGGAAATTCAGCCTTCTTGAGCGGCATCGATCCGAGGAAAATGAGTTTATATACGATGCTCGTCGCGGGGACGTCCTGGATTCTGACTCGACAGGCTTAAAGCCGAATGATTAAATACTCCCCGTGTTGAAGTCTCCTAAAGTAAAAAAGTTTTTGAATGAGTGGGTTTACCCTCTCGGAATTGCCTTTTTGTTGGCGGCGGTTTTCCGTACGACGATTGCCTCTCCTCGACACATCCCGACGGGGTCCATGATTCCGACGATTCATATTGGCGAGTTTATTTTCGTCAACATGATGGCTTACGATTGGCACATTCCCTTCACTCGCCAAAGTTTTGAAGAGAAGAGCAATCCTCAGAGGGGAGAGGTGGTTGTATTTGAGTTTCCCGTTGATGGAAGCAAAGACTTCATCAAGCGAGTCATCGGCGTTCCAGGGGATACGGTCGAGATTCGAGACAAAAGAGTGATTCTCAATGGCCAACCTTTGTTGCTGGAACCTGTTGATCCATCAGAGGTGAAGAATCCCGTTCCCCTAAAGTATGACAACGTGAGTTTCTTTCGAGAGACTAATAACGACAAAACCTATTTTGTCATGCATATGAACGACCGCATGGCTCGAGATAGGTCTGAGCTCAAGGTGCCTGAGGGGAGCTATTTCGTGATGGGTGACAATCGAGATGATTCTGATGATTCGCGGGAGTGGGGCTTTGTGAGTCGAGAGAAGTTTCTCGGGCGAGCTGGATTCATTTGGTTTTCTTTTGATAAGGAGCGAGCTCCCTGGGTTCGCTTCAATCGATTTGGCACAACTTTCTAAACGATTTTATGAAGATCATTTCGTGGAATGTGAATGGGATTCGAGCTTGTTCAAAGAAGGGGCTCTTTGCATTTTTGTCAGACCATTCGCCTGATGTTGCTTGTTTCCAGGAGACCAAGGCGACTCGAGATCAGTGCGATGAAATTGAAGGCGAGCTCTCGGCTTATGTGAACTTGTGGCATTCTGCTCAGCGGCCCGGATACAGCGGGGTTGCGAATCTGCATCGAGTTTCACCGCTTTCTCATCAATTGGGCTGCGGGATCGACGAAGTGGACAGCGAGGGTCGAATTCTTCTCAGCGAGCATGAGACCTTCTTTCTGATGAATATGTATTTTCCAAATGGGGGAAGTGGAGAGGAGCGTCATCAATTCAAGATGAGTTTCTTGGATAGGGTGATTCCCTTTTTCAAAGAGATAGAACGAAAGAAGCCGCTCGTTTTGACGGGAGACTTCAACATTGCTCACCGAGAGATTGATGTTCATGATCCCGTGCGACTTGATGGTGAGAGCGGATTTAAGCCTGAAGAGAGGGCTTGGATGGATCATTTTTTGGCACAGGGCTTCGTCGACTGTTTTCGTTTAAAGCATGGGGATCTCAAGGATCAATATTCATGGTGGTCCTACCGACAGGGGGCTCGAAAGCGTAACAAGGGCTGGAGAATCGATTACTTCTTTGTGTCTGAGGCTTTAGCTCCCAAGGTAAAGCGATGCGAAATGCTTCAAGCAGTGGAAGGTTCTGACCACTGTCCCCTAGTGCTCGAGCTTTAAAATTTAATGACTTCTTCTTTAGGTAAGCTTCGATCAGAGAAATCTTTTCCATCAAAGCTAATAAGCTTGTGCTGATCTTCAAGCATGGTCTGAACATGAACAGGTCTTCTCCAAACCTTGAAGACATTTTGAATGGTATCTTTCGCGGTGGTCATTTTGAGTTCAGGTCCGTCCTGAAGATGACACAGATAAAGCTCGCCGCGATTCTGATAATTGGAATCGGCCACGTAGATTCGAGGTCGACCCATATTGGTGAGCTGAAACAAGAGCTGACTTTTGATCTTTTGAAATTCCCTAGAGGCGATTTCATAGTCGCCCGATTTAGGATTCATTTGGAAGGTGAACAGTTTGTGCTGAGCACAGAACTCAGGAGTTAGAAACTCGTCCAAGAAGGTGACGTCATTGTAGATCTTTCGGACTTCAAAGATCTTTTTTCGACCTAAGCCCGTATCACGATTCCATCGTTGTCTTTGTTGCAAATCCGTACAGGCCTCATAATCAGGACCAAAGCGACCGTGATTCCAGCGTTCCTCAATGTCGCGGAAAAGCTCGATACCAATCTTATAGGGATTGAATCTTCCCCCAGCCATTGAAACAGTCCCGGAGTGGTGGTCCGCATAATCGATGACCTCAGAATCCTTCATTGCTTTTCGAGTCATAATGGTGGAGTGCCAATAGCTTGCCCAGCCTTCATTCATGATCTTCGTTTGACCTTGAGGGAGGAAGTAATAAGCCTCTTCCCGAATGATGGAAAGTACATCTCGCTCCCAATTTTCAAGGGGAGCGTTTTCGATCATAAAGAGCATGACATCTTGAACAGGATGTTCCGGAAATCGTCGCTTCTTGGTTTGCTCCTCGATCATTTTCTGCTTTTGCTCTTCGAGGTATTCCGGCGGATTGATGAATTTATCCATGTATCCACGATGGGACTTGAGCTTAGGAACTTTCACTCGTGTGGGGTCATGATCGGGTTGCGCCTCATGGCGATCCCGGATCATAAAATCTCCGTGGGGATCAATCAGAGTCTCGAGTGACAAACAGATGTCGACAAAGTCTTCCACTCGGTCATAGCCAAATTTTTCGATATAGCGACGAATTCGAACGGCGTGATTAGCCATCATATCGATGGCCTTGCGGTTGGTATTCGAAAAGTAAAAATTATTTTTAAAGAAGTCAGCGTGGCCAAAGACGTGAGCCATCACCAACTTTTGATCCATGATCGTATTCGACTTCAAGAGGTAGGCAACTACTGGGTCATTGTTGATAACCATCTCATAGATTTTCGAAAGTCCGTACGCATAGCTCTTAGAGAGCTTTTCGTATTCCATTCCAAAGGACCAGTGAGGATAACGAGTGGGGAACCCTCCGTAGCTGGCCATTTGATTCATTTGCTCGAAATCAACAACCTCAAAAACGGTTGTGTAGAAATCAAGCCCGTACTCAATAGCGTACCGCTCAATCTCCTCCTGAAATGCTCTCAACTCTGCTGGAAGATCCGCCATACTAAAGTCCTTTATTAAGAAACTCCTTGATTGAGTCGTAGATGGATTCCTTGTTGGGGATTCGAGACGCAACGACCGGAGCTGTGGAGGAGCTTGAAGCGGCGAAATGATCTTTAAGATCTTTGAAAAACTGTCCGCTTCCATAGAGGCTTTCAACCTGTCCGTAACAAAACATATTGCACTTGGGTAAAATCCGTTGCTCAAGAATCTCAAAGCACTTTTTCGTGTCA
>JBEIHI010000092.1:0-8624 GCA_040381435.1 Bacteriovoracaceae bacterium
CTCAAGCATTTGGCATGCTCGAATCACATCCTCAGGCTTCGGAGCATTGAGCTCAATATCAAACACATTAATGTTGGCGAACTTCTTAAACAGAACCGCTTTTCCTTCCATGACGGGTTTCGCAGCCAGGGGGCCAATATCTCCAAGCCCCAACACAGCTGTTCCATTGGAGACAACCGCTACGAGATTTGAACGAATGGTGTACTGAGAAACAGCCTTAGGATTTTTTGCAATCTCCATGGACGGAGCGGCAACGCCAGGTGAGTAGGCGAGAGATAGATCACGCTGGGTGACACAGGGCTTGGTCGCAATGATTTCGAGTTTTCCCGGAAGCTTACGAGTGCGCTCTAAACTTTCGTATTCATGATAGGTCAACGCCGATTCATGACGATCCATTTGATCGTTGGCGCCAGAATTTTTTTTGGCTCGTTTGTCGGCAATATTTTTGACTTTCATTGGATCTCCTTCTGTCAAACCAAAACTTAAACTTTTTCGGCCTCTTTGGAAAACAAGGTTGGCAAGAGAAAGTTCTTCTAAACGAAAATTTTTAAGCCTTTTACAGAGTTTTGACAGATTTTTTTCCGAATCTTTTACATTGCATTGACAGGGTGGTGGCTGGATTTTTAATTTGTCTCATTAGATTTTTGAAGAATCGGGGCTCAGGGGAGCAAGTACGGTATTCAGTGTAGAAAACAAGGGAAACTGATGGGTCTTGCGGGTAAGGGGTTTGTTAATGTTTCGAGGCGATGAGGACGATCCGGGTTTGGAGCTGATAGCTGAAAGTTTAGGTTTAGATCGACGCGATCCTCAGGGACCTTCCCTGGGCATGGAAGCTCAGTCCATTCTCAAGTCCATTGAGACGGAGACGCAGAAGCTTCAGCAGTTTGATGTTTTGGCTCGAACCGATCGCCATTACTTCCGTGCTCGCTTTAATTATTACAAGCTGTCCATTTTAAGGCTGAGATCTGAGGAACGAGCGCATTTGGAGCCCAAGATCGGCAAGTTCTTTGGTTTGATTATGGAAAAAGAGTTAGCTTCGGACGCTGTTCCTGAAGTTGTTCACACCCCGTTTTTGGAGGCGGTCAAACCCCCGTCTTCTCCCGTTTTTCGGACTCCTTCGGAGCCGGTTTTGGATGTTAAAGTTCCAGCGCAGCCTTCTTCCTTTGCAAGTCGGCCTGCTTCTTACTCAGCACCTGAGTCGCCCAAGGGGCCCTCTCGTAGCTCCCACGAAGTCGTCTCTGAGCTGCAGCTCATTCGACTGGCTCTTCAAGCAAATCCATCGATCGAGGGAAATCGGTTGTTGGGTGAAGCTTTGGAGCGGGTGATCGCTAAGCTGAAGTAAAAAGGACCCGGGAGGAGGAGGTCTCCCGGATCATAATGACTCAAAAATCAGAGCATGTGGTGTCTGTGGTGTGTGGCAAGGCTTGGTGTGTATGTGGGCCCTGACCTTTCAAGTCATCGAGGCAGACCGTTTCCCTTTGGTATAGGGGGGTACGGTTTGTGATCGACATTTCGATCCCTCCTCAAACTTTGTTTTTCTTTGGCTTCACTGTGAAGACCAAAGCCTCATTTCCGGCTCACACAAAAATCACACGCAATGTTTGGAACTTCGATGCTGATAACTCCCGGACTGCAAAGAGCAGATCATGCAAAAAGGTAAGAGCAAATGTTATGCCATGAGCTCACGTCGAAAAGTCGAGGAATTTTGCAGTCTGGAGCGTTTCGGCCTGAGGCGCTGGCTCCCCTTGAGGGGACTCAATGACTCAAATCCAGCTAGATCAGAAGCAGGTGCTGAAAGATGGCCACAGGTATGCCTAGAATCGTGCTTAAAATCCTCAAGTTCAAAAGTTGATCGACGATGATTCCCATGAAGAGCGCGGTTCCGCCATATCGCAGATTCCATTGAGAGAATGAGATGGACTGCCGAAGAGGAAGAAGTCGCTCCAACATATGTGAGCCATCCAAAGGTCCAATCGGTAACAAATTGAAAAAGGCGAGACCCAGATTCATCGTGATCGAAAGCTGCAGGATGGTCGCCGTGGCCATCGCATAATTGCCGCCGAGCAAATTGTAGATTCCCGATCGATAGAGAAGAGCGCAGACAATGGCCAAGGCGATATTCATCATGGGACCGGCTGAGGCCACCCAAAAGGATCCCCAGCTTCCTTTGAAGAAAGCGGGGTTCACAGGAACGGGTTTTGCCCAGCCAAAAAATCCTGTGACGAGCAAAACAATCGTTCCAAGTGGATCAAGATGAGCCATGGGATTGAGGGTCAGTCGACCGGCTTGACGCGGAGTGTTATCGCCATACCTGGTGGCCATCATGGCGTGTCCCCATTCATGAAAAGTCAGGGCTGGAAGCAGCGCGGCAATAATATAGGGAAGACGCATTAGAGATTCGGCACTAAAAATCACGCCTTCATAGAAGCCAAAATGAATCACAGATACAATGAAAAAAGAGCTTATGTCCTCAACGGTCAAACTTGCCAAGGAAGGTGGTCAACCGATTCGAAAGACTTGGTTGCCGTACAGTCGTCAAATCGTCGATCAAGATGATATTGATCAGGTTTCAAAAGCGCTTCGAGGAGAGATCATCACTCGAGGCCCTTATGTTGAAGCCTTTGAGCGCGCTGTTGCTGATTTTGTGGAGATGCCCTTTGGCGTTGCTTTTAGTTCAGCCACGGCCGCTCTCCATGCTGTGATGGCGATGTTTCAGATCTCAAGCGGTAAGAAGGTTGTCACCTCGCCCAATACCTTTGCGGCCACGGCGAACGCAGTTCGCTATTGCGGTGGTGAAGTTATCTTTAAAGATGTGGAAGCGGGCACAATGAATCTTAACCCTGATTCCTTGGGAGATCTTTCGGGCGTTTCATTTGTTAACGATGTGGACTTTGCCGGAAACCCTTGTCGATACGACTCTTTGCAAAAGTTTAAGACTCAGTTTGGCTTTAAGCTCGTCGAGGATGCTTCTCACTCTCTGGGCGGAAGTTTTCGGGGGAAGCCAATTGGCTCTCAAGCTGACGTGAGCGTTTTTTCCTTTCATCCTGTGAAGTCAATGACAACAGGTGAAGGGGGAATGGTCGTTGTCCGCGATGCCAAAGAAGCAGAGTTTTTGAGACAGTTTCGCAGTCATGGCTTGAAGCGATTCGAAACGCCCGGCTACTACGAGCAAGAATTCCTGGGCTACAACTACAACATTACAGACATCAATTGTGCTTTGGGTTTGAGCCAATTGAAAAAACTTCCTGGTTTTGTGAAGCGCAGAAATGAGCTGGCCTCTTACTATTCTGAACATCTGAGTAAGTTGCCTTTACTGACCGTTCCCGAAGTGACGGAGGGCTCTACATCTTCGTGGCATCTCTATGCTTTGCGGGTGGGCTTTGAAGGGCTGAATGTTTCTCGAGAAGATTTCCTAAGAGCGCTCCACGCCGAGAACATCGGAGCCAACGTTCACTACATTCCTGTGTATTTTCATCCCTATTATCGAAATCTGGGCTATCCGAGGGGCCTTTGCCCAGTGGCAGAAAAAGCTTACTTTCAGGAGATCTCAATTCCGCTCTTTCCAACCATGACGGAAAGCGACGCTCGAGACGTCGTTTTGGCTTTAACGAAGCTTCTAGAGCACTTTAGCCATTGAGGGATCCTCTTGCATTTCCTTTGGGGCCTCAGTAGATGAGGCGTCTCCATGCAGCCTTCTATTTTAGTAATTGCTAGTTGTTCTCTCGGTCGTGCTTTCGGAGCCTTTGTGGCTCAACTGAAGCCCCAGGGGCTATTGATGGTTGATCCCGATTCTCGTCGAGCCGAGCTCATCAAAGGACGACTCTTTTGCTTGGATTTTGGTTCAGAGTTTTCGGTTCATCAGAAGATAATCATTGAGACTCTGCCGTCGTGTTTGGAGCAGTTGTCTTCTCTTGAGCAAGTGAAGTGGGTTTTTTGTTTTGAAGACATGGCCCGATCTCATGAGCTTCGAGATCTTCGAGATCAGCTTTTGAAAAACAAGGGTTTGAGGTGGGTGGATTGCCGGCCCGAAGCGGATGAAGTGCTTAGCTATTCTCAGTACCGGCTGAGCTTGCCCTGGAAAGTGAAGGAGCGCTTTGTGGGTCGACTTCGCGTACAGGCTAAGGATGGAGAGGCGAGATTCTCTGGAGATGAGATCGCAGCAGCTGCCTTGAAGAAGCTTTTGTTTGGTCATTTGGCCCTCAAAACCGCTAAGCGAGCGGTTCCTGGCCCTCAGTGGAAATCTTGGGCGAGCCAATTTTAAGAATCTTTCGGGCGGGTCTTGCCATTAATGATTGAGGTCCTATTTTGGGTGTGTAGACTAAAAAATAGGAGCTCAATTGAAACCAACTCGAACAAATCGATCCAAAGCCAAAGCCTCCCAAGGGACGGTTCAGATTGCCGTTTGGAAAGAGAGTCCTGAAGTTGTTCGCGCTCAGGATGTGTTTACGAATTACTCGCAGGATATGTTTTACGATTTCGCAAAGCCTCTGCGATTGTTGGATAGTCCTGGTTGGAGCCCCGCCATTCGCATCGAATCCAAAGGGGACGATGGATTTTTTGTCTTTTCCTCAAACGATCGCCTTGATAGCTCTCTCTAATCTGTGAAAGTTGCCGTCGGAATTTGTCAGCACGAAGGTCGAATTCTTTTGGGTCGTCGCATGGACGACGATGGTTTCTATGGCGGCTACTGGGAGTTTCCTGGTGGAAAAGTTGATCCCGGTGAGTCTGCAGAAGAAGCTTTGGTGAGAGAGTTTTCCGAGGAGTTGGGAGTTCGCGTAGAGTCTTCTCGATTCTACCGACAGGTGGTTTGGACTTATCCTCACCGCCAAGTGGACTTGCATTTTTTTCAGGTGAGCTTGGCTCATCATGATCTCGACCTTTTTCTTCGAAATGCCCATCAAGAGCTTGGCTGGTTTTCGGTCGATGAGGCGCTGGCGCTTCAGGTTCTGCCGGCCAATGTCGACATTCTGAAAAGCCTAAGAGTTTGAGCTCTTTGACGTCTTGCAAGAGCGCGACACAACATATTGTGTCACATGCATGATAAAATCACTATTAGTTGTGTAATCGCTCTTGACCCCAAAGGACACTCACCGCAAAATTTGAGTGGGGGGAAATGGGATCTTTATGGAAAAAACCACAGATTTATCGCGTTCACTCGAATCCAACAAAAAGGCAGGCGGGTTAAAGTTCACTCGTCTCTTTACCAAAGAGGGGCGTCATCCTTTTCAGGAAGTGGAATGGAGTCTTCGTTCCAGCAAAATCACCAATCCCGATGGCTCAGTTGTCAGCTCCATGGAGGGTGTCGAAGTTCCTGCCTCTTGGAGTCAGCTCGCAACTGATATCGCAGTTTCTAAATTTTTTCGAAAGGCGGGGGTTGCTCAGAAAAGTGGAGAAAAAGATCACGAGACCTCAGTCAAACAGTTGGTCTCTCGAATCACTTCCTCGATTCGAAAAGCAGGAGAGACGCTTGGTGGATACTTCCGAACTACCAAAGACGCAATGGTCTTTGAGGAAGAGCTCACTCATCTCTTGATTCATCAAAAGGGCGCCTTCAACTCGCCCGTCTGGTTCAATTGCGGGCTCTTTGAGTCGTACGGAATTGTGGGTCAGGGGGGGAGCTACTTCTGGAATCCTCAAACCAATGAAATCGAAAAGACGGCTACAGCTTATCAGCATCCCCAGTGCTCTGCTTGCTTCATTCAGAGTGTGGATGATGATCTGATGAGTATTTTCGATTTGATCAAAAATGAAGCGAGATTGTTTAAGTATGGATCCGGAACAGGAACCAACTTTTCAAGACTGCGTGGGAAACAAGAAAAACTTAGCGGTGGAGGATTAAGTTCGGGGTTGATCAGTTTCCTGGAGGTCTTGGATCGCGGTGCTGGCGCGACCAAGTCGGGAGGGACGACTCGACGAGCAGCTAAGATGGTTTGCTTGGATATGGATCATCCGGAGATCGTAGATTTCATCGAGTGGAAAGCGCGAGAGGAGCGAAAGGCCCGCGCTCTGATTGAAGCGGGATATCCAGCGGACTTCAATGGTGAGGCTTATCGAACAGTTGCAGGTCAAAACTCGAACAACTCCGTTCGAATGTCGGATGAATTCATGGGTGCTGTGATTCGTGATGAAGACTTCTCAACTCGAATGAGAACGAGTGGACAGGTCTTTGAGAAGTTTAAGGCGCGAGACCTGTTTAGAAAGGTAGCTCAAGCAGCGTGGGAGTGTGCTGATCCCGGCGTTCAATACGACACAACGATCAATCGATGGCATACCTGCAAGAACACAGATGCAATTCATGCCTCGAATCCATGCTCTGAATATATGTTCCTCGATGATTCCGCCTGCAATTTGGCTTCTTTGAATCTTGTGAAGTTTTGGGATGAGAAAAAGGGTTTTGATTTAGAGAGCTTTCGGCAGGCCATTCGCATCTTCACTGTTGCTCAGGAAATTTTGGTCGATTACTCCAGCTATCCGAACGAAAAGATCGCCCGAAATTCACATGATTTTAGGCCACTGGGTCTAGGCTATGCGAACTTGGGAACTCTTGTGATGCTCAATGGGTTTCCGTACGATTCGCTCGAAGCCAATCAGATGTGTGGTGCAATTACGGCGATCATGACTGGGCATGGTTATCGAATCTCTTCAGAAGTTGCGTCTCAAAAGGGATCCTTTAATGGATTTGCGAAAAATCGAGAGGCGATGCTCGGCGTGATCAAAATGCATCGCGATTCTGCTCAGAAGCTTGCGGGTGGAATTCAAAGTCTCAACGATGCTGCGATGGAAGATTGGGATATGGCTTTAAGTCTGGGTGAGCAGTTTGGCTATCGTAATGCTCAACTCAGTGTTCTCGCACCGACAGGCACGATTGGGTTGCTGATGGATTGTGATACCACGGGAGTGGAGCCGGACTTTGCACTTGTAAAGTTCAAGAAGCTCGCCGGTGGAGGATCATTTAAGATTGTGAATTCGTCTGTGCCCACGGCTCTTAAGAATCTCGGATACACTTCCACTCAGATCGGTGAGATTACGGAATACATTGTGGGCTCAGCAAGGCTTGATGCAACAGTGGAGTTTAATCGTGGCATCCTGATGCAAAAAGGTTTGAGTAAGAGAAGTCTTGATGAAATTGAAAGCGCTTTGCCTTTTGCCTTCTCTCTTCGAGGAGCATTTTCGACAGCAGCGCTTGGTCAAAGAGTTCGAGAGGAACTCAAGATCGATCCGCAAGTCTGGGCCAAACCCGATTTTGATGTTTTGAGTGAGTTGGGGTTTGAATCGATTTTGATTGATCGAGCTTCAGAGAAAATCTGTGGGACTATGATGATTGAGGGGGCTCCTCATGTGAAGTCGGAGCACTACTCAGTTTTTGATTGTGCTAACAAATGCGGAAAGGGTGAGCGATTCATTGCTCCCATGGGTCATGTTCGAATGATGGCCGCAGCTCAACCTTTTTTGAGCGGAGCTATCTCAAAGACTGTGAATCTTCCTCACTCGGCCTCGGTTGAGGACATTGAGGATGTTTATCTGCAAGGCTGGAAGATGGGACTTAAGGCTATTGCTGTTTATCGTGATGGTTGCAAGGCTTCTCAACCGCTCTCGAGTAAGGCTGAAACAAAAAAAGCAGAGCCTGTGATCGCAGAGGGATTGACTACATCGTTTGCGGCACGTCGAAAGCTCCCGAAGAAACGGGGAGGCTTTACTCAAGAAGCTCGAGTCGCGGGTCACAAGGTTTACTTAAGGACGGGTGAGTATCCGGATGGCTCTTTGGGAGAGATCTTTATTGATATGCACAAAGAGGGAGCTGCGTTTCGAAGCATGATGAATTGCTTTGCGATTGCGGTATCTGTGGGGCTTCAACATGGCGTTCCTCTCCAGGAGTACGTTGATAAATTTGTCTACACTCGCTTTGAGCCGCAGGGCGCTGTGGATCATCCAAACATCAAGTACGCAACTAGTGTTATTGATTATGTGTTTCGAGTTTTAGGGATGGAATACTTAGGGCGAACGGATTTTGTTCAGGTCAAGCCATCGGATACGGAGCTCGAGAGTCAAAAGAGAACGCGCACAGCTACTACTCTGAGCGGAGAAATTGCCATTGATGAGATCAAGCCCGAATTGGCCGCTGATCAAGGGTCGGATGCCATGCTGAAGGGCTTGATGGGAGATGCACCGTTTTGTGATACCTGTGGTCATACGACAGTTCGTAACGGCACCTGCTACAAATGTGTGAATTGCGGAAACTCAATGGGTTGCAGTTAATTCCATCGTTTGGAAAGGCTCAGAGTCACACGAGGCTCTGAGCCCAATGGATATCCGAAAGTCTCTTCTCGCTGGCGACTGAGTAAATTTTCGATTTGAAGCTTTCCATCCCAGGGTAAAAGTCTTGTGGCTCTTGTTTGAATGCTGACATTCCAGTTTAACTGCGGCGCAATCTGATCATTGGCCTCTGTCGCTCGGACGGAGGAGCGATAGTAAACTTCCGATGAGACTTCAGCGAGCTTGTGAGCGAAGAGAGTCTGCGTTGTGCTGAACTTGTGACGTGGTTGATAGACTTGCTCGCGATCGCTTTTGATGGGGCTCAACTTCCAGAGGGTTTCATTGGATATCTGTGTTCGAGCGACGAGGAG
>JBEIHI010000093.1:0-8506 GCA_040381435.1 Bacteriovoracaceae bacterium
ACGGAAGTTCTGTTGTCGACTAGGTTGGGTGTTTCTCATTCTTCACACTATCCCAATTACTGTTAAAAAACTCAGATCTTCAGTATTTGCCAAAATACTGAGCCCCTTTCAATAGGGAAACCCGGGGATCTAACTTAGAGATTGACCATGGGGGGGCCTTGGATAAGGCTATTTTTATGCCAGCCAAGGTCAAATCTATGTCATCTGTAGAGAAAGAAGTTAAAGATATCAAGGACATCCGCCGTCTTTTGGGGTCTGAAGAGGGGCTTTTAAGCTACAAATGCAAGGGTATTTCAAGCGAGAAGCTTCATTTGCCGGGATCAGACTTTGTCGAAAGGGTGATGGTCCCCTCAGACCGAAGCCCCCAGGTTCTCAGAAACCTTCAATGGATGTTTGGAACGGGGAATTTGGGCAATACCGGCTATCTTTCTATTTTGCCAGTGGACCAGGGGATTGAGCACTCAGCTGGCGCGTCTTTTGCCAAGAATCCTATCTACTTTGATCCTGAGAATATTTTGAAGCTCTCGATTGAGGCGGGCTGTAATGCCGTGGCCTCCACTTATGGTGTGTTGGGGAGTGTTGCACGTCGCTACGCCCATCGTATCCCGATGATTTTGAAGCTCAATCACAATGAACTGCTGTCCTATCCGAACGCCCATGATCAGGTGATGTTTGCGCAAGTGGACTCCGCATTTCAAATGGGCTGCGCTGGAGTCGGTGCGACCATTTATTTCGGTTCAGATGAGTCACGACGTCAAATCGTTGAAGTCTCTCAAGCATTCGCTCGCGCGCATGAGTTAGGAATGTTTACAGTGCTGTGGTGTTATTTGCGAAATTCCGCCTTCAAAAAAGGTGACAAGGACTTCCATGTCGCTGCGGATTTGACGGCCCAGGCAAATCATTTGGGCGTCACGATTGAGGCTGATATCATTAAGCAAAAAATGCCAGAGCTCAACGGCGGATACAAAGCTCTCAATGTGGGATCCGGATCGAGCTATGGAAAAACGGACGAGCGAATTTACACGGAGCTTTGTCCGGACCATCCCATCGAATGGACACGCTACCAAGTGGCGAATTGCTACATGGGTCGCGCGGGTTTGATTAACTCTGGCGGTGCCAGCGGGAAGAATGACCTCGCTGAGGCCGTCCGAACCGCGGTGATTAATAAGCGCGCTGGTGGAATGGGGTTGATCAGCGGAAGAAAGGCCTTTCAAAAGCCCATGACAGAAGGCGTGAAGCTTCTAAGAGCTATTCAATCTGTTTACCTCTCGAAAGACGTTACGATTGCCTAGAGAAGTTTGCGCGCGAAGCCGATAAAGTTTTGGATCTGTTGGTGGAGAACTTTTTGGGCGGTTTCATCCGTTGGCTGTCCGTGCTCATTCACTGACTTCTCAATAAATGGAATGAAGGTTCTCTCTGGAAACAAAATCGCATGACGATACTGGCAAACGGCTTCAATCTGTTCAACCGCGCGCAGGGCTCCAAAGCGACCTGATGCAATACCCACGAAGCTACAGGGTTTTCCTCTAAGGCATTTGGGAAACGGCAGCAAGTCGATGAAATATTTCAAGGCACCCGGGGCCCCGCCGTTGTACTCGGGAATCACAAAAACAATCGCGTCGGTCTCCACCATAGCTCGCTCGAAGCCAGAAAATGAGCTTGGCTTGCTTCCATAAGATTTGGGAGTGAATGTGTCCTCGGAAAGATTCGCAAGATCGAGCAGTTGGACTTCATCCTGCGGTGCAAGATATTTGCGAACGAGCGTTTCTACGTGACCAGTTACTCTCCGTGTCATCGACTGAGGTCGATTTGTTCCTACAACAAGCGTGATTTTCATAGATTGATTTCTAGCGTCTAAACTAAAACCAATAAAGCATTCATCCTCAGAAATGAGAGGTGCGCGCTGCTGAGGAGTAGTACAATAGGAGCCTTATGAACGTATTCGTTATCTCTCGAAATCCTGAGCTCTACTCCACACGTCGACTTGTTGAAGCAGGTGAGAAGCGAGGACATCAGTTTTTCGTACGAGATCCTCTCAAGTTTACGGTTCATGTCAGCGCGCAGCTTGGGCTCTATTATCATTCTCGAAAGATTTCGATTCCCGATGCTGTTATTCCGCGAATCGGGGCTTCAATTACTTTCTTTGGCCTCTCGGTTGTCCGGCAGTTTGAGCATCTGAAAGTCTTTAGTCTTAATGATTCTCAAGGAATTGCATGCAGTCGAGATAAGCTTCGAGCCCTTCAGGTTCTTAACTATCACGGCATTCCGCATCCTCAAACAGCTGTTGTTCGTCGCAAGTCTGAGATCATCAAGGCGATTGAGGAAATCGGTGGAGCTCCCGTAGTCATTAAGCTCATCGAAGGAACTCAAGGGGTTGGTGTGGTCCTAGCTGAAGATCTGGGAACGGCTCAAACCATCATGGAGCTTCTGCAGTTCGCAAAGCAAAATGTCCTTGTTCAGCAGTTTATCAAGGAAGCTCGCGGTCAAGATATCAGAGCCTTTGTTGTTGGAGATCGAGTTGTCGCATCCATGAGACGAATCGCGGCTCACGGGGACTTCAGATCCAATGTGCATCGTGGGGGAAGAGCCGAGGCTATCGACTTACCACCAGCCTATGCTCAAATGGCTGTTCGATCTGCTCAGCTTGTGGGATTGCAGGTCGCGGGAGTAGATCTGATTGAGAGTCGCAATGGCCCAATGGTTTTGGAAGTAAATTCATCTCCTGGCCTTGAGGGTATTGAGCGTGCAACGGGTGTTGATGTTGCAACAGAGATTGTTCAATATCTGGAGTCAAGGGTAACTCGTGAAGCACGATCTTAAACAAACGATATCCAAAGGAAAGAATACCTTTGGGTCTATTGGTCAGAAGCTTCGCCGTGCTGAGCGGCGTACATTGGTTGCCTGGATCCGATATGCTCAAAAGAACCGACATAGCTTGTGGCTGCCTTTTGTTCTGTTTTCGATTTTGTTTCTAGACGGATTTTTGATGTTCATTCCGAGCATGCTTTTGTTAGTTGCAGCCACCACCATTTCGCCGCAGCGCTGGGCCTTGTTTGCTCTCATCTTTGCCGTATCTGTCGCGGGGAATAATGCCGTGACTTACTTTGTGGGCCGTCATTTGCCCATGGGGACCATTATGGATGTGATCGCCTTCTTCAATCTTGATTATCTTTGGGCTTCAGCTCAATCGGCTCTTCAGCGGCACGGATCGATGGCAACGTTTGTAGGCGCTCTGATGGGCCTACCTACGCAAATGATCACGGCACTGATCGGGCTCGCGGATGCGGGAGCTATACGAGCCGATGCTCATGCTCATTCCACATTTCTCTCGGCTCTTTCACTTTCCTTTTGCGGTCACTTCATTAAAGCCTTTGCACTCGCAGGACTCACACGATTTGGCTGGGTCAAGTTAGAAAAGAAGTTTCAAAAGACGGCGCCCGAACTCAACTCATGATTTCTTTTTCAAAAGGTCCGTCATCCTGGCAGAGCTTTGAAGTGTTTGGGTGATCGCGGCAGCAGCAACACTCGAAAGCATCTGAGCCTTTTGTACATCGGAGACAGCTTCTGCAATGTCAACGTCCTCCGCGTTTGAGCGTGCCGCTGTGATGTTTTCAAGAGCAATAGAGTTCGCATTGGAGCGGTAGCTTAGTGCCGAGTAGGTGGCACTCATCCCTCCGAGTTGCTGGCTTTCCTGTTCGATGCGCGCATCAATAGCTTCGATCGAAGCGCTTGCAGCGGCTGAGCTCGAGACATCAATCTGAATGAGATTCGAGGAAGCATCGACATGAGTTTGCATCACTTGACGGCTTGCGGAGTCCAGCGTGTCACTCGAAGCTTGAACCGCAAGCTCTCGAAGATCTTGGAGTCGGGAAAGGTTCTGAGAGCTCTGACCTGATTGAATCTGAATTGAGGCCTGAGTCTGAGAGATAGACTCAATTTCGACTCGAGCGCTCGCTTGAGATTTGGCGAGCTCCTGGATGAGGGCAGTGGTCGATGGACTATCCTGTGCCGTGTTTACGGCTTTGCCAGACGACAGCTGTTCAAGGCCCTTCTTGATCTTATCCGTGTGTTCTTTCAAAAATCGTTGAGAAGAAACGGTTGATGAGCTGAATGCGCCCACTTTCATAAAAAGCCCTCACTTGTTACAACCCTCCTTAACAGACCAGTGATAGCGGAGGGTTCGCGACACTTATGGAGCGCCGCGTCACTTTCTATTCTAACAGATGCCTTTGTGCCCTCAAGAGCGTCAAAAATCTGACAGTCAGTGTGCCTTTAAGAGGGGCGTACCCGGTAGAAGGCGGTAAAGGTCGGTGTGGATGAGGAGTCCTTGCCAGCAAGAGACCGAAGAATTCCTCCACCTCCAGCAATCCAAATAATGCTTCCGCAAATAGGACCAATCCAAGGCACAAAGTGAATGGCCGTCACCACCACGATTCCGACGGCGGCTCCACCAAGATAGGACTGAACTCCCAAGCTTTGAAGAATCAGCCGTCCAACCGACAAACATCCCGCAATGAAACCTGCAAAAATCACAAGAAGTGCGAATAAAACAAAAAATGGAATCAGAGGAATGCCAACAATCGAAATCGCCATCAACAAGACAAGCGGTAGGAACAAAACGTAGGCTCCAAGTCCCCAAATCAAACAGGCAACTGGCCTTTGACGAAGATTCCACTCCGCTCGCTTTGCAAAATCAGGGGCGATGATGAGGAACAAGGCTGCGATCAAAAAAATCACTGCCCCAATCGCGATGGGAATTCCAATCATCAAAGGGAGTGCAAGCCATTTGAGAGTCGTCTGAGCGTTGAAAAAACTTCGGACGTCATGAACGTACTCTTGAAGCTCATCTTTCCATTCGGACCAAAAAGATTCCTCGATATCAATTGAGCTCTGATCTGCAATCAGTGCGCCCGCCAATTGTTCAATGCGACCACTTAAAACAGTTGGTTTGTTGCTAAGCTCTGATCCCTCCATGAGGCGCACAGAGCCATTTACCAAAACAAGGTGAGTCGCTTTACCAAAAAACTCTACATCTCCATTCATGATTACGATGGTTTCATAGGTTTTGTTTTGAGGAACGGTCAGATTGTTCCAGATAACGATGTTGCGTTCTTGCTCCGAGAAAACCGGCTCAGCCTTCAGGCTCGAACCAAGACATATGAAACCTAGAAGTAAAAAATAAAATCTCTTCATAGAAAAACCCTTGCCAGCCCTTTCCCAAACGCTGTTCATGTCCAAATGATCGCAACCTATTTGTTTGCTCTAATCTTGAGTCTTGAAGTGGTCAATGTACACGATGGAGACACGGTGACCTTTAGAACGGTTGAGGGTTTTATTATGAAGGGGCGTCTCATCGGAGTGGATTGTCCTGAAGTCGCTCATCGGGATCGAAGAGGTAAGAGGGCGGTCTCCCCTGGGCAGCCTTTTGGTGAAGAGGCCAAAAATCGGCTAGCCGATTTGGTCAAGGAGCCGTTTCAGATCAAAGCCTTTGGTTCGGATCTTTTTGGTCGGACGCTCGTTTTGATCCAGCGGGGTGAGAAAAGTTCGGCGAATGAGGTCCTGGTTCAGGAGGGTTTGTGTGAGGTTTATCGTCAGTCTCGAAAAACCAAGGGCTTTGAGATCGGTCCGTTTGAGGGTGCAGAGTCTAAGGCTAAGGCGGCCAAGCTCGGGATTTGGGGTTTAAAGGGCTACGAGTCGCCAGCCGTCTTTCGAAAACGCACTCGAAAATGAGACATTCGAGACTTGAAGAAACAGCCTGAAAGCCGATAAATAAGGGGCTTATGGCGTTACCTAAAAGAGATGAAAAAGTTAATTTCGGCGCTATTGATCGCGTTCGAAATATTGGTATTTCTGCTCACATTGACTCCGGCAAGACGACTCTCAGTGAGCGGATTTTGTTTTACACCGGTAAGATCCACAAGATCGAAGAGGTCAAAGGAAAGTCTGGGGTCGGTGCGACCATGGACTTTATGGATTTGGAGCGGGAAAAAGGGATTACAATTCAATCCGCTGCGACTTTCTGTCAGTGGAAAGATACATCAATCAATTTGATTGATACCCCGGGCCACGTGGATTTCACCATTGAAGTTGAAAGAGCACTTCGTGTTTTGGACGGAGCCGTTATGGTTCTTTGCGGTGTGGCCGGAGTTCAGTCTCAGTCGATTACTGTTGATCGACAAATGAAGCGATACAGCGTTCCTCGACTGGCCTTCGTCAACAAGTTGGACCGACAAGGTGCTAGCCCCTACCGAGTGGCTGACCAGCTGAAAGAAAAGCTCGGACTTCACCCTGTGATGGTTCAGATTCCTATCGGCGCTGAGGATCAATTCGTTGGTATTATTGATCTCGTTGAAATGGATGCCACCTACTTTGATGGCGACAACGGCGAGAAACTTCGAGTGGAAAAGATTCCTGCAGAATACGAAGCAAAAGCCAAAGAGTATCGTCAAAAAATGATTGAAGGCGTTGCTGACGTTGATGATGAGATCGCTCAAAAATATTTGGAAGGTGTTGAAGTCACGACGGATGACATCAAAGCGGCCATTCGAAGAGCAACCCTTGGTTTAAAAATGGTTGCTGTGTTCTGTGGCTCGGCTTACAAAAACAAAGGTGTCCAAAAGCTTCTTGATGGCGTGACTTTGTATTTGCCATCTCCTCGAGAGCGTCGAAATGAGGCTTTCGATTTGGACAACAGCGAAGCCAAAGTCGAGCTCGTTGCTGATCCCTCAAAGCCTTTCGTAGGACTGGCCTTCAAATTGGAAGACGGACGATATGGTCAGTTGACCTATATGCGAGTCTACCAAGGTACGATTACCAAAGGTGATTTCATTAAGAACGTTCGAGACGGCAAGCGAATCAAAGTCGGTCGACTTGTTCGAATGAATGCAAACGAGATGGTGGATATTGAGGCTGCGAGTGGTGGTGATATCGTGGCTCTGTTCGGTGTCGACTGTTACTCGGGCGATACATTCTGTTTGGATGAGATCAACCTCTCTATGACATCCATGTTTGTTCCTCAGTCCGTCGTGAGCTTGGCGGTCAAACCCAAGGACAAGAATGCTTTGAATAACTTCTCGAAGGCTCTCAACAAGTTCACTAAGGAAGATCCCACTTTCCGAGTTCATGTGGATGAAGAAAGTAATGAGACCATTATGTCGGGCATGGGTGAGCTTCATTTGGAAATCTACTGCGAGCGCTTGAAGCGAGAATTCAACGTGGAAACCGAGGTCGGAGCTCCTCAGGTCGCCTATCGAGAAACCATCACTAAGGCTGCTCCCTTTGATTATACCCACAAAAAACAAACGGGTGGTCAGGGTCAGTTTGCGAAGGTTGTTGGTATTTTTGAGCCCCACACCGACCAAGCGATTGACTATGAGTTTTCAGATGAAATCGTCGGGGGTCGTATTCCTCGAGAGTTCATTCCTGCCTGCGATAAGGGCTTTAAAGAGCAAATGCGTAAGGGTCCATTGATCGGATTCCCTGTGGTCAACGTGAAGGTGCGTTTGCAAGACGGTTCCTTCCACGTGGTCGACTCCTCAGAGATGGCCTTCCGTATTTGTGCTCAAACGGCTGTTCGGGAATTCTTGCCAAAAGCAAATCCGACCATTCTTGAGCCTATTATGAAAGTGGAAGTGGAGACCCCTGAAGAGTTCCAAGGAGCGATTTTGGGCGGTTTGAATCAGCGACGTGGAGTTGTTATGGGTTCTGAATCTAGCGGCAACATCGTCACGATTTCTGCTGAGGTTCCTTTGAGCGAAATGTTTGGTTATTCCAACGACATTCGTTCGGCAACCCAGGGTAAAGCTACTTTCACAATGGAATTCGCCAAGTACGCCTCTGTTCCGAAAGGAAAACAGGAGGAGCTTGTGAAGAAGTATCAAGAAGAACGGGCCAAAGCGAACAAGTAGGCCTGAAACTGTTTCAGATGAAGAAGGGGCCTCAACAGAGGCCCCTTTTTTTATGCCTTGGAAAGCGCCATCCATTCGCTCTCGGTTACGGGAGTAATGGAAAGGCGAGTGCCCTTTTGAAGGATGATCATGCTTTTGCAGGCCGAGATTTTTCTAATCTGATCGAGAGAGATAAAATTGAGCTTCTTGACGAACTCGACCTCACGGAGCATCCAGCGAGGATTGTCTTTCGTGGCCGATGCATCGTAGTACTTTGATTTTTTATCAAACTGGGTGAGATCTGGCTTCGCAGCGCCGACAATCTTTATAACACCTGCAATTCCTGAGGGCTCAGCATTGGAGTGATAAAAAAACGCGAGATCTCCCGGGCTCATTTCGTCTCGCATGAAATTCCTCGCCTGGTAGTTTCGAACGCCCGTCCAATCAGTGCGCTTGTCGCGCGCCATATCATCAATGGAGTAATCCGAAACTTCAGACTTCATGAGCCAGTACTTCATAGGTACTTATTTGCCGATATTTTCGAATTCCTCAAGACCTGTGATCGATACGCTAATGCCAGCGTCAGCCCAGGACTTGAGTTTTCGATAGAGCGCGTAAGT
>JBEIHI010000094.1:0-8342 GCA_040381435.1 Bacteriovoracaceae bacterium
AGTGATGTTGAGAGTATCTGTCATCGAGTGGCCATCCTGAACAAGGGTAAGCTTTTGTCCTGCGGAACCTTGGAAGACTTGATTTCAGTTGAGATAAAATCGGCGGATCTCGTCTGGGCGTCTGTCTCGGACGAGTTGGCGAGTTTATTGAAGGATGCTTCATCGCACTATTCACCAGGTCTCGAAACAATCTTCATGAAGATGTCGCGTCGTGAATCGGAGTCGTCGCAGGACTTTCAAGCGAGGGTCCAGAGTATCGTCCAGAAGGGTACTTCAGCAGGGGCCTCTTTGCAGATGCTGAGTCCGAAGAAAGAAAGCCTGGAGGATGTCTTCGTGAGACAGGTGGGCCAAATGGAGTCTCGAGTATGAAGGCACTGTGGACGATCGCATCGAATGCCTATCTGGAAGCGCGGCATAGTCGAGTCTTATACATTGCCACGTTGTTTGCTGCTGTTTTGATTTTATTCTCCCTCTTTCTGGGTGAAGTGAGTCTCTTTCAAAATGAGAAAGTCATCAAAGACATGGGGCTTGCTGCGATCTCAATCCTTGGTGTCTTTGTAGCGATCTATCTTGGTGTGAACTCCTTGTATCAAGATATGGAGAAGCGAACGATTTACACAGTGATGGCAAAGCCAGTGACTCGATCGGAGATCTTGTTTGGAAAATATCTGGGCATGGTTCTGGTGCTGACGTCCGTGGTTGTGATGATGACGACCTATCTGTATCTTGTGACGACCTTCGTCGAGTCTAAGGTAGATTGGGCGCTACTGCCTGCGGTGTTCTTGATTTTAGTTGAGCTTTGGATTGTTGCGGCTGTTGCTGTTTTCTTTTCATCGTTTGCGAGCCCCTTCTTGAGCGGTTTTTTCACTTTTGGAGTTTTCGTGACGGGGAGATTGTCTCGTGAGCTGGCTGACTTTGGAGAGCGAAGTAAAAATCTTTTCTTTAAGTTTTTTGCGACGGGAGTGCAAAAAGCATTTGATTTAGAGGCCTTTGATTTGCGCTCTGCTGTCGTTCACAAACTTCCCGTTTACGCGGAGGATGTTTGGCTCCCTTTTGCTTATGCACTGATTTTGATTCTCTTGCTTTTGCTGTTATCCAATGCATTTTTTATGAAGAGAGATTTTAAGTGATGGGCCTAGAGATTCCTATTCTTTGGCAAGGCATTATGGTGACTGTCTTGGGGCTCTGTCTCGGGAGTTTTCTGAATGTTGTTATCATTCGGCTTCCTCGAGGACGATCAATCGTCAGTCCATCGTCTCGATGTGGATGGTGCCGAAGTGCTTTAACGGCGTGGCAGAATTTGCCAATCCTAGGGTTTCTGACTTCAAAGGGGCGTTGTCAAAAGTGCGGGATCCCATTTTCTTCTCGTTATCTCTGGATTGAGGTTTTGTCGGCCTTCATGACCTTTGCCATCTGGTCGACCTATGGCTGGACTCTTTCAGCGATTGTGATGGGATCTTTTGCACTGGCTCTCATTGCCATTTCGTTTATCGACTTGGATCTCAAGATTATTCCGGATGAGTTAAGTCTTGGGGGCTGGGCTGTGACGTTGATCCTGACGGCGCTAGCTCCACAGCATTTTCGGCTCTCATTTTTTGAAGCGCTCATCGGTGGAGTCGTTGGCTATGGGTTTTTTTGGATGATTTCTCGACTCTATGCCTTCATTCGACACGAAGAGGGTCTGGGGGGTGGAGACGTGAAGCTCATGGGATTTGTAGGAGCGATACTCGGTGTACAAGGTGTTGTGACTACAGTTTTTATAGGTGCCCTGGTCGGAAGTCTTGTGGGACTATTTTTCGTCTTTGTTCGAGGTAAGACTAAGCATTTCCCTATTCCTTTTGGTCCTTTTTTAGCGATGGGGGCGCTGGTTTCTCTCTTTCATCTTGATGGGTGGTTTTGGGGATGAGTAAGCGACGATCTCTCAAATGGGATTTGATTGTTGATCTGAGTCTCATCACTCTTTGCGCTCTACTTTTAGCAGAGGGCCTGATGATTTCAGTTTTACGAGTTAAGCTTCCCGCAGACTGTGCTCACGTTGCATCGAGCTACCTGTCGACTGCTGGACAAAGCTTTGGAAGCTCGGACATCTACAAACAAAGTAGTGAGGCTGAGTTGCAGGAATCTTTCAGTCGATTCATTGGTTCTGAGTCAGCGGGCCTTCAGCTTGTATTGACATCGGGCGATTCCAAAAACTCGGAAACTCATGAGATTCGATCAAAGATTTTTTTCATTTTTCCCTATGTGAGTTCCTATGAGAAGGCGGTCACTCTACCGCGAGGTGAAACTGTTTTAGTTCGCTGGTCTCTTGATCATCTGCAAGCGTCTCTGACTCAGTTTAAGTACCAGATATTTCTTCTGACTCTTCTGATTGAAGTTGTTTTGGTCATTCTCGCTTACTATTTGCTGTTCCGGCGAAACATTATGATTCCAATCGTAAGCCTCGGAGCCGTAGCTCGCGATTTTCTCAGTGAGAATTGGTCCTCTCGATATATCTCTGAGCGAAACGACGAGCTTGGCCAGATTGGTGAAGCACTCAACGAAATGGCCTATAAGATTCAGGAAAAAGAGCGCAAGCTCGTGATGACGATTGATAGTCTAAAAGCCGTCAATGAAGAGCTCGAGGCGCGCCAGCACGAGCAATTGCAGATTGAAAAGCTAGCTTCGATTGGTCGGCTTGCGGCTGGAGTCGCGCATGAGGTGGGTAATCCTCTCGGAGCGATTTCAGGATACGTTGATATTCTTCGACGCTCGTTAAAAAAACAGCCAAGCGTTGTGGGCGAGGATATTGAGTTGCTGGATCGGATTGAAGCGGAAACGAATCGAATCTCTAAAATCATTCGAGCGCTTCTGCAGCAAGCTCGACCTACGAAAGATCGCATTCGCTCCGTGACTCTGAAGCCTGTTTTAGTTCGTTCTGTTTCCTTGGCGCAGATCCCAAGTCATATTGATGTTGAGTACGATTTTGAGGATGACCAGGCCGTGGTTCTTGCTGAAGAAGATCAACTTGTTCAGATCTTTTTAAATCTCTTAGTGAACGCTAAGCATGCGATTGAGGCTCGAAAAGATCGACCGGAGAGGGGTGCTCTCAGAATTCGGTGCAAGTTGAGAAAGCTTCCTGTCTACCGCAGCTCTGGAGTTGCCGGTGAGGGCTCTGGAGATTTGGATACATCCGTGGTTCGCGCCCTAAAACCTGAGAGCTATTGGGTCACGAGTATTGAGGATAATGGAGTTGGCATCACCGAAGAGGATCAAAAGAAACTCTTCGAGCCTTTCTTTTCGACCAAAGCTCCCGGTAAGGGAACCGGCCTCGGTCTCTATGTATCAAAGAGCATCATTGAGAGCTTTCGGGGTGCTATTGTTTTGAGGTCGGCTTTTGGATATGGAGCTGCTTTTTCTGTCTTTTTGCCGAAGGCCCGGTCTTAGTGCACTTTGTGCGGCGAAAGTCTTTGCGTAGAAACTTTTTCAAGTCCATGAATTGCCTCAGTATTTTTGACCCCATTGGCTAGCGCAAGGCGTTAATATAAACTATTTTCGGGGATACCTTATTCATAGGAAATATTTTCGGAACGGATGCCCAGGGTCCCGTGACTTCTTAGTTTTCTTTCTGAGTGGAGGAAAAAATGTCGCTAGTGTCCTTTGAGCATGAAAAGAAAAAAGTTCTTATTGTCGATGACGAATCAGGCATGCGCCACATGCTATCGGTCTTGCTTGAGCGAGAAGGGTATTCCATTGATACCGCTCAGAACGGAAAAGAAGGCCTCGATAAGATTAAGTCGAATGAGTATGCATTGGTTCTCTGTGATATTCGAATGCCTGAGATGGATGGTCTAACATTTCTTGAATCCACCAAGAGTCTCAACAAGCAGTTGCCCGTCATTATGATGTCGGCCTTTGGAAATGTGGATACGGCCATTGAAGCCATGAAGAAGGGTGCTTACGACTATGTGAGCAAGCCCTTTAAGGCTGATGAGATTCTGATTCGTCTTCAGCGCCTTACGGATCAAGAAACCCTGATGTTTGAGAATCAGTCTTTGAAGCGAGTGCTCCATCAAGAAACTTCCTTCAGCAATATCATTGCTCGATCTCCTCGAATGCTTGATATCTTTGATACGATTCGAAAGATCGCTGACTACAAAACCACTGTCTTGATCACCGGGGAGAGCGGTTCCGGTAAGGAGCTGATCGCGCGCGCGATTCACTTCAATTCCCCAAGATCAAACAAACCCTTTATTGCCATTAACTGTAGTGCAATCCCTGAGACACTTTTGGAATCTGAGCTCTTTGGTTACGTCAAAGGCTCATTTACGGGTGCAAACAAAGATAAGAAAGGCTTGTTTGAAGAAGCATCAGGGGGAACTCTTTTCTTGGATGAAGTGGGAGATTTGCCTCTGTCATTACAGGTGAAACTCTTGCGAGCCATTCAAGAAGAAGAGATCCGACGTGTGGGTGATACCAAGACAATGAAGATTGATGTCCGTTTGATCACAGCGACGCTCAAGAATTTGGGTGAGGAGATCAAAAAGGGCGGTTTCCGAGAAGACTTGTATTATCGTCTCAATGTTCTTCCCATTCACTTGCCCCCTCTCAGGGAGCGCAAAGAAGACATCCCCCTTTTAGCGGATACCTTTCTGAGTCGCTTCTCGAAGGAGATGGACAAGAAAGTGAAAAAGTTATCGCCTGAAGCGCTTCAGGCACTGACGGACTACTCATGGCCCGGAAACGTTCGAGAGCTTGAAAATACGATTGAGCGCGCGATGGTTCTCGAAACGGAAGAAGAGTTGCGACCGGAAAGCCTTCCTGACTCCGTGCGAAATGTTGAAGTGAATCCAGCGATTCGGGCTGCTGCAAGCGAGCTTTCCATCAAGAAGATGATGGTGATTATGGAGCAAGAGCTTATCAAAAAGGCTCTCGAGAAAACGGGTGGAAACCGAACATGGGCGGCTAAGCTTTTGGAGATTTCTCATCGAGCCTTACTTTACAAGATTAAACGCTACGGTCTTGAGCGGTACATGATTGATCGAGACCAGGGCTTGGCGTTTAAGTAGCGATTATTCCACCCTTTTCTTTTTTCTCATTTGAGTGGGATAATGAGAGTCTGTGAAAAAACGCGGATTTACTCTCATTGAGCTGATGGTTGTTGTTGTCATCATCGGGATCACAGCTGCCTTAAGTTATATCAAAATTAATAGTCGGATGATGGTGAGTCGGCTTGAAAACTTTACTCAGACTCTTGTCAGCGACTTAGACTATGCGCGATCCACAGCAATGCTCAAAGGCTGTCCCCTTCGACTCGTTTTTTGCCAGGACCCCAATTGTACTTCTCTGAGTAACGGGCTCGGAGATATCGCTAGTGGAGAAAGCTCTGTGATTGGTCGATCCTCCGGTGCGACCTTTGCTCCCGCTACTCACTATGCGTTTCTACGAATGTCCCAAAGTGCCAACGTCAGTTCAATGTGCTTTAATGGCTCGGCTGTCGCCGCTGCAGCGGATGGATTTGCCTTTTGGGATTTTGATCGCCGGCCTCAGCCGATCCCTCAAGGAATCGTGATGAGAGGGATCTACGCCACAACAGGTCTCGTCAATTCCGTTGATTGGGGTGATACGACTTCGGCGGATGCAACAGCATCGGTTTGGTTTAACTCCGAAGGGCGTATGACTGTTCCCCTCAATGCGTTTACGACGACTACGTCTGCGATGAGCTATCAAATTGTCTTTCAGACGAGTTTAGAAAACTGCGATGCAGCGAGTGCGGCGGACGATTGTCTTGGCTTTTTGATTGCAACGCCTCAAGCGGCTGGACAAGCTCGACTGGTGCGTTGTAGCCCTGGGGGTGCTCGCAATGCAGCGACTCCCTCAGATGTTTGTTTCTAATGTGTGATGTGCGTGTTGTAGGAGCTTAAAGTGCAAAGAGATCAGAGAAAGCGTTTGAAGCAAAGCCTGGGGTTTACTCTTGTTGAGGTTTTAGTCGCCATGTTGATTTTGGCGATTGGTTTGTTGGGTCTCGCGGGGATTACGGTTGTGGTGCTTCGCAGCAATACTTTGTCTCAGCAGATTTCTCAGGCCACAGCTTTGGCTTCGTCTTTGCTTGAAACCCTTAGATCTCAATCCAATCTTACGGCGTGTACGAGCTCTTTAGCAGCGATTCCAGAAGACTGTAAGATTTTGCGAGAGGCGGGAATTCAAGGAAAAGGAGAGGCTTTCTTTCCTTCCACGGCCAACAATGTCTGCGCGGTGAGTGGTGTTTTGGGCGTTGGGGTTACCAATCAAACCTTTGATAATGTCTCAGCGAATGGGACTAACCGTGCTTCGTTTGGGGAATCAAGTCCGGGAGTCGAACAGACTCTTTGCGACATCTCAGATCAGGCAACTTTCAATGCGGGACCGTTCATTCGTTATTATAAGGTGAGCGCAATCGCGAATAGCACTGATCTTCGCTTGGTCGCTGTTGTTTTGTTTCGAGATAAGTTTGGAAAGTGGAGAGCGGTTACGCTCGACACTCGGCAAACGCCCTAGACTGCTTGGATCTCTAACGCAGATCATCAACTCAACGCATTGGGTGCATAGCACCTAAGTCATTGAATTCACTTGAATATTTGCCCTTCATTTCTCTGTGCGATACGATGAGGGAGGCGAGTTTTTAATCGTCGGAGATTTTGAGACATGGCCAGAGGAATTGTTGGTTTAGATATTGGAAGTCATTCGATCAAAGTGATGGAGCTGAAGGAAGCCCGTGGCGGCGTTTGGAAGCTTCAGAAGTTTGGTCTTCATAAATTGCCTGCAGAAGCGATTGTCGACGGGGCCATCATGAACTCGGCTGCTGTTGTCGAGGGGATTCGAGACCTTATCGCTCGTCACAAAATCAAGGCCAGAGAAGTGGCGACAGCCGTTTCGGGACACTCCGTGATTATCAAAAAAATCACCCTACCGCTGATGACGGATGATGAGCTTGCCGAAAGCATTCAATGGGAAGCTGAGCAATACATCCCTTTCTCGGTCAATGATGTGAATTTGGATACTCAAATCATCTCTCGCAGCGAAGAAACGGGTCAGATGGAAGTCCTCTTAGTCGCAGCAAAGAAGGACATGATTCAAGAATATACTTCAGTCATTAGTGAGGCCGGACTAAAGCCCCTGATTGTTGATGTTGCCTGCTTTGCTATCGAGAATTCATTTGAAGTGAATGATGAAGGTTTAGCTTCTGAGGTTGTTGCTCTGGTTAACATTGGTGCGAGTCTCGTGACGATCAATGTTCTCAATAATGGAGTGACGGCTTTTACCCGAGATATCAATATGGGTGGAAACCAGTTCACGGAAGAAATTCAAAAGCAGCTGAATGTGAGTTATGACGAGGCCGAAGCTCTCAAGCTTGGTGGCAACGTGAGCACTTCGCAATCGACGACGGAGGCCGTGGTTCCCCAGGAAGTCGGTGCTATCTTGAGAAGTACGGCTGAGGCTTTGGCTGTTGAGATTCAGCGAAGTATTGATTTCTACCTAGCAACATCCGCTGGATTGACGTTGAGCAAAGTGGTGTTGAGCGGTGGAACCGCGAAGGTTTCTTCGCTCAAGGATGCCCTGGAGACGACTCTCAATACAAAAGTTGAATTGGCCGATCCCTTTCGAAAGATGACTTTCAACCCGAAAGAGTTTGATCCCGATTATCTGAGAGATCTCGGGCCGATTAGCTCGGTGGTTGCGGGCTTAGCAATGCGACGATTGGGGGATAAGCCGGTATGATTCGTATTAACCTCGTCGTTGTTCCCAAGCTGCGAAAGCAAGAAACGCTTGTTTACCAGGCTGCCGCTGGATTCTTTGTCTTAGTGATGGTGTTTGCTGGCTGTTACTTTTGGGGACTGACCAAAGTGGATCAAAAAGTGGCCCTTCAACAGCGAAATGAATCCAAAAAGCAGGAGATTCGTCAGCTCGAAGCAAGTGTTGGAGAAGTCGAAAAGTTCAAGCAGCAGGCACGCACTCTTGAGGAGCAGCTCAGTGTCATTCGATCACTCGAGAAGGGTCGGTCCGGTCCGATCAAGATGATGGATGAACTCACGGAGATTGTACCGCGACGGCTTTGGATTACGGCTTTTCGAGAGGCTGGCAAAAGAGTGACAGTTGAAGGTTTTGCTGAGAGCGGAATGGTGATTGCGGACTTTTTGGACAACCTTAAGTCTTCACGATTTTTTCAAAATCCCAGCTTGGTTGTAGTGAACGCTGCTGAACAGGATGGGGTTTCGTTACAAAGATTTTCAATCACGTTGAACGTGAAATACGATTTGTAACGAATTTTGGAGGGGGAATGGCCAAGATTTTAGATAAATTGAACAAGGTTCCAGTTTGGCAAAAGC
>JBEIHI010000095.1:0-8324 GCA_040381435.1 Bacteriovoracaceae bacterium
CGTGTGACAATATCCATGATTCTCAAATGAGCATCAGGAGCAAGGCCAAAGGTCTTGGTCGGCTTCGTCACTTCTCGACGTATTGCCGCCAGCGACGGACAGTCAGCAGAAATCCAATTCATTCCAAAAAAAGCTGTGCGATTCAGAAAATCAGCAAACGTGTTCTCGATATCTTTGAGATCTCGATAGGTATCCAAATGCTCGCGATCAATATTGGTGACGAGCGAATAGACGGGAGAAAACTTGAGAAAGCTTCGATCACTCTCATCAGCTTCAATGACAAAGACATCACCCTTTCCGACAATACTGGAAGCATTCCAATGCTGAAGTCGCCCGCCAACAACGACCGTAGGATCCAGAGGACGCAAGATCTGACCAACCATGGAGGTCGTCGTCGTCTTTCCGTGCGAGCCCGCAATCGCAACGCCCAATTTCACCCTCATCAACTCAGCGAGCATTTCAGCGCGCGGAATGACGGGAATGTCTCGCTTCTTAGCCTCAATCCATTCAGGATTTAGCGGTGAAACAGCAGATGAAACTACCACGCATGTGGCATCGACAACCTGAGTCGCTGCATGACCTTTAAACAACCGAGCGCCCAGCTTCTCCAACTTCTTCGTTGTGGCAGATTCTTGAACGTCACTACCGCTCACCTGAAAACCGAGTGAAAGCAAGACCTCAGCAATGCCGCTCATTCCGCTGCCGCCGATTCCAATCAGGTGAATCTTGGGCTTAACCACATGATCCCAAAACATAGGCCCCACCCTAACATGTGAACCCATAGAGGCGAAAGCCTAAGAAATGGGCTTAAAAGCTATCCTGAAGGCATTTAGAGCCGAAAGATCTCATCCCAGCTCACCACAGAATCCGTCTGACGGCTGGGAATGGCCGGCTGAGTTGAGCGTAACAGGGGCTCGAAACGGGCCCATGTAAACTCTGACTCGTTCACAACCCAAGAGGATTGCTGAACCGATAAAGCATTGAGTCTCTGATGGTCGTCAGAAGCTCCTGGAAAAGGAACAAAAACGCAGGGGCGCTGAAATGAGAGGACTTCAAAAACCGTCATGGCTCCCGATCGACAAATCAGCAAGTCAGCGCGGGCAAAGTAATCTTGAAGCCGATCCGAGAAGGCAAAGACCTCAGCTTCGAATCCCAGTTCCTGATAGATCTCGCGCATCGATGCTTCATCGACCGCTCCCGTTTGATGAGCAATCCGCACCTTGATTCCTGACTCTTTCAGAAATGGAAGAATCAATCGCCATCGTTGATTAAGGCCACGAGCGCCTTGAGATCCTCCTACGATCAGAATCCGCTCGGGTGGCCAACGAAACGGCTCGGCTTGGGAAGCAATGTCTTTAAACTTCTGTCGAATCGGTAAATTAATAAGCTGAAATCCCTTTGCCGGAAATCCGCAATAAGCAAGCAGAGGCATCTTGCTTAAGATCTTGTTGGCTAAGCCAGGAGAGGAATTCTGATCAACAACGATCACCTTCCAGCGAAAGAGCCATCGCAGCAGCGTCGCCGAAAACACAGTGGGAAACGAAGCGTAGCCACCAACTCCCACCACCATTTGGGGGCGTTCCCGCAACAAAAAGAAAAGACTCAACAAGAGCCCACCCACAAGATAAATGGCGGCAATCAGCTGCGCCTGAAGACCGCGTCGCTTAAAACCGCGAGCAGGAATGAAAAGCTTTCTCATTCGAGGATCGTCCAGCTTGGTTCGAGCTTCGATTCCCGCTCGGGTTCCCACAAAGACGATTTCCGCTTGCGGACTTCTCAACAAAAATTCTTCAGCAATGGCGACACCCGAAAAAAAATGACCGCCAGTTCCACCACCGCAAACAAAAACTTTCATGAAGCGATAATACTTTTAAGCAGGCTCTTCGTCACGACGATCATAGAGACTTTGAAGCATCCCCAACGACATCAAAGAAACAAGAATAGAACTTCCCCCACTGCTAAAAAATGGTAGCGGCAAACCTTTGGTAGGAAGAAGCCCTAACGTCACACACATATTGAGCAAAGCAGGAAGACATAGGAGCAGAGTCAATCCCGCTGCCAAGTAGTAGCCGAACGTTGACATCTGCGATCGAGTCACTCGTGCGCCGAATGCCAACAAACCAATGAAGAGACCTACGACCAAGATAACTCCCATCACGCCCAGCTCCTCGCCCAAAACACTAAAGATAAAATCAGTGTGAGCCTCCGGAAGATAAAAGAGTTTTTGCTGGGAATTTCCCAGGCCTAAGCCACTCCATCCTCCGTTGTAAAAGGCAACAAAACTCTGAATCACCTGAAAACCATTGCCCTGAGGATCCGCCCAAGGATCTAGAAAAGTAACCACCCTCTTGGCTCGATAGCCCGCTCCAAAGATCAACGCCACCACCGCCGGCAATGCCATGATGAACAAACCACCTAGATAAGCGAGCGGCACCTGCCCCACAAACCACAAGGCCAAGCTCAACGCCAAAATGGACATGGCCGATCCAAAATCTGGCTGCAGGATCAGAAGAAACATGAAGAATGTGGTGATGATCAAAAGAGGTAAAAACCCCTTATTGAATGACTCAAGTCGATCAGCTCGAATCGTCAGCGTGGCAGCCATAAAAAAAACAAAGAGTAGCTTCGCCAACTCAGCAGGCTGAAACTGCCCAAAACCAATATTAATCCAACGCTGGGCTCCCCCGGCAGTCATCCCAACACCAGGAATCAAAACAACGACAAGAGAGAGGACCGCGATTCCCAACGCAATCATTCGAAGGCGCATGAGCTTAACCCAAGGGATTTGAGCCATAATGAAATAAAGAGTCCAGCCAAGCCCGAGGAAGACAGCTTGCTTTTTGACATAGTAGAGGCCATCACCAAACTTCTGAAGTCCCATGACAGCT
This sequence comes from Bacteriovoracaceae bacterium, assembly GCA_040381435.1. Lineage (GTDB taxonomy): Bacteria > Bdellovibrionota > UBA2394 > UBA2394 > UBA2394 > JBEIHI01. The sequence continues at coordinate 2,889 of JBEIHI010000095.1, forward strand.
GAAGAACTGTAAATCATCAGGAGGCCGAAGACAGAAAGGAGGAGGCCAATCAGAAAAAGAGGGCGATGAGAAAACCCAGCAACCTTAAAGCCACTCCGTGCCTGTAGACGGTCCTTCCTCCCCCATGCCATTCTTAGATTGTATGTGTGATTCTCCGCATGACGCAAGCATCATGACAACGGGCCCACGTTCGACGCAGTGCCGCATTTCTGCAAAGCAAAGTCAGTCCGCCCTCTCAAGAGTTCCGCGAGCCCGCTCAATTTCCTTGAGGAAGAAATGCCCACGCTCTTCAAAGTTATTGAACTCGTCATAACTAGAACAGGCCGGGGACAACACAAAAGCCTCGCCTGATCGAATCTGCCCAGTGACCTGACTCAAGCAATCCTTCAAGCTCGTATAGACCTGTCCGCGCCCCTGTAACTGCTTCTGAATGACCGAGGACGCTTCTCCGACAACATAAACAGAATCTGTTTTTCTTAGCATCGGCAGCAGAATGGAAAAATCATCTCCCTTGAATCGCCCACCCAAAATCCAATGGAGCCTGGAAAACTTTTGACTTAAATGCTTCAAAGCATAGGCCGTGGCATGAACCGTGGTTGCCTTCGAATCATTGATAAAAAATGCGCCCTGCTGATCCTTCCAGACCTCCTGACGATGCGGCAATTTGGGCAACCTCTCGAATAACGAGGGTTGAGTAGCAGCACCCTCCTTCTGCAATAAGGATGTCATCACCAGCCTTAAGATCACCGAGATTTCTTCATCATTCGAAAAATCCGCTGACGTTACCGAGTGACAGAAGTTCGGGCGGATCAGTTCCCCCGGAAAGTAGCAGACCTGAGCCCGGCTGATCAGACCCCACTTCGCAGCGTAGTAATCATCGAGAGAATTGTAGCGATCCAAATGATCTGGAGCGAGGTTCAACAACACTCCATAATCAAAACAAGAGTCTTGAATTCGCTCAGCTTGAAAACTTGAAACCTCGAGAACAGCCCAATCGTAAGCATCATTCAACAATTCAGCCATGGGAATCCCCAGATTACCCCCCACAAAAATCTTTTTGTGAGGAAAAGCCCTCTTTAAGATTTCGCCCGACTGAACCGTCATCGTCGACTTGCCGTCCGTCCCCGTAATGACGAGCACCTTCCCCTGAAATCGCTCTCTTACAAAATCAAGCTCGCGCTTTTCTTTGCAGCCCAGGACCTTCATAAACGGTCGTCGCGGGTCAATTCCAGGAGATACGAAAACCTGAGAAAAGGCATAGCGATTCCAATCGAACGAATCAAAACCACCGTGTTGAGTCTCAATCGTCTCAAACTTCCCTGAGCGATACTCAAGGATTTCCAACAAACCATCTTCACGCTCAACGAATGCCAGCTTTTCACCTGAGACTACGGAAGCTAAGCCCAGATTAGATTTTCCCAGACCTAGAAATAGAGTCAGACTCATGCTTTTCTCTTACCGGATTTTGAGAGTCGTTAAAGCGGCAAGTGCAAAGAGAATGGACAAGATCCAAAACCGTACAATGACCTTGGATTCAGGCCAACCTGCCAGCTCAAAGTGGTGATGGAGCGGAGCCATTTTAAAAACACGCTTACCTCTCGTTTTATAGCTCCCCACCTGAAGCATGACGGACACAGCCTCCATCACAAACAACATCCCAGCAATCAACAGAACGATTTCTTTATGAGTCATCAGAGAGACCGCACCTAACAAGCCCCCCAGGGACAGAGAGCCCACATCGCCCATAAACACCGTAGCTGGATGAGCGTTATACCAAAGAAATCCGAGACCCACTCCAATCACGGAAGCCAAAATCACAACCAGTTCACCCGAGCCCGCGATGTATTGGAATTGAAGATACTCCGCAAAAACTTTGTGACCTGTGACATAACTAGTGACCAACAAAACAGCAGCCGTCGTCATGATTGGCACAATGGCCAACCCATCCAAGCCATCCGTAAGATTCACAGCATTCGCAGCGCCGTTGATAACAAAAAACGACCAGATGTAGTACGCCAGCCCCAAAGGAATTGCTACATCCTTAAAAAAGGGAACAACAACTTTAGCCTCAATCATTTTTGTCTGAAGCAATAAAAACGCAACCGCCAAAGAAAGTAACCCCATGGAAATCATCTTGGCTCGAAAGCTTACCCCTTTAGGATTTTTCTTTGTGAGCTTGAGGAAATCATCCGAAAACCCCACAGCACCAAAAGACAACAGAGAGAATAAAGAAATCCAAACAAACCAGGAATCAAGTCGGCAAAGCAATAGGGAGCTCACAGCGATCCCCACAACCATGAGGATCCCCCCCATCGTGGGAGTTCCCGTCTTTTTGAGGTGTGTTTTGGGGCCATCATCTCTTACGACTTGCCCAATCGCCATTCGCTTTAACCATCGAATCACGCCAGGCATAAAAATCACAACGATGGAGAACGAGATGATCGCAGCAAGAAGAGCTCGAAAAGATATATACCGAAACAAATTAGCGATACTGCGATCGCCAAAAAACTCATGCACCAAACTTAGAATCATCTGCTTTTATGTTCCTTGAGGCTGTTGTTCGAATCAATGACTTTATGAACCCGAAAAACTTTGAACGACCTCTCGGTCATCAAAGGGAAGTTTCTGAGTGCCGACAATCTGGTATTTTTCATGGCCCTTTCCTGCGATCAACAAAACATCCTCGGCGCCCAAATCTTTCAAAGCGCGCTCAATGGTCTTTCGCCGGTCCACCTCGATACGGCAGGGCTTGAGACGCTGCATCCCCTGCACAATCTCTCGAATGATCCCCTCAGGATCCTCCGTTCTCGGATTGTCTGAAGTCACAAAAATCTCATCGGCATAGAGCTCCGCGACTTCTCCCATCTTGGGACGCTTGGCTCGATCCCGGTCCCCTCCACAACCAAAGACAACCTTAAGCTTCCCTTTGGTCAGCCCACGCAAAGTGCTCAACACATTCTCTAAAGCATCCGGGGTGTGAGCATAATCAACAAAGACAAAGCCCTGACCCGATCTGGTCACTCGCTCAAGACGACCCGAAACGGGTGACATTTTGTCGAGCGACTGCTGAATCTGATCCGGGCTCGCACCCAGCGCAAAGCCCAAGGCAATCATCCCCATGACGTTCTCAGCGTTATAATGTCCTGGCAAAAAAGAATGAAATGAGTGCGCACTCTGAGTTTTACAATCCACAACCTCAAGCTGAGTTCCAGAAAGCGAAGTTTGATAGGACTTCAAGAAATAACCCGCAGCCTTGGCCCTTGCTGTATCCGCCGTCCACACGACCAAATCCACTTCAGCGACGCCTTTAAGATCTTCAATCAACCGAGATCCAAAGCTTCCGTCATCCGGAACCACCGCCCATTTTCTTTTTTTGGCAGAAGACTTCAAAAGCTCCGTAAAGAGTTTTCGTTTGGCGGAGTAGTAGTTTTCCATCGTGCGATGATAGTCGAGGTGCTCCGCAGTCAGATTTGTAAAGATTGTTGCATCCACCTCAAGACCCAAAAGACGCCCTTGTTCTAAGGCATGGGAACTAGCCTCAAAAACAGCAGCCGTAGCACCTTTAGCCTGAAGATCAGCCAGTCGACGCTGTAACTCTTCAAAATCAGGTGTCGTCAATTCTGATGGAATCGAAAATCCCTCGAATTCAGTTTCGATCGTTCCAAAACGTGCCACGCGGTAGCCCAAAACACTCAACAGAGATTGCATCAGAAACGTCGATGTTGTTTTTCCATTGGTTCCCGTCACAGCCGCAAGAAGCATCTTCGCAGATGGATCGCCCCAAAATGATTTCACAGCTAAGGCCATCGCCTGAGCAGAGGATCGAACACGTATGAAAGGCTTCTGGAGGGCAAGACCCACGGGGAGCCGCTCACCAACAATTCCAATCACCTGAGGACATGCAGCAATCTCTTGAAGAAAGTCATGGCCATCAAAGGTCACGCCTTTTCTTGCAAAAAACATAACCTTCTCCGATGGACCGAGGGATTTTAGCTTTCGAGTATCAGCCAAAACAGAGGAGACCTCTCCGGACAGGCTTCCCTCCAGCCAAAGCCCGACGGACTTAAGAACCTTCAAAAAATCATCAAGTTTGAGTGATTCCACGCCCTCATTTGAACCAAGGAGGGCACTTAAGACAAGTTTTCCTTACTCAAAGAAAACCGTGACTTTTTGTTCGTCGTCGATTTCTTCACGAACTGCTGTACCGTAGCCAACGAGGTCAAACTTAGCACGCTCCTCGGTCGGCATCGCTTTGACTTCCTTCAAGACATCTTGGAATTCTCGTCCTACGAAGCGAGTCCCCTCAACCACCTTTGTCTTTTTGATGGGCTGCTGGGGCTCCTCATTGGAAGCCATGGGAACACCGAGGATAGCCAGAGACTTGGAAGCGATTCTCTTAAATGAGGGGGCCGCCACAGTCCCTCCTGAGGCCATGCCCTTGGGACCATCATAGACCACCAGCAAAACAAACGCTGGATCATAAGCCGGAACATAACCCACAAAACTCACAACCGATTCTTTCGGTGAATAAGTCTTGATAACTCGACCACGAGAATTCTTGGTCTCCACAAGCTTTTGGGCTGTGCCCGTTTTTCCTGCCACCTGATAGCCTGGAATCGCCGCGGCCGTTCCCGTCGAACCCACATCGGTGACATGAATCAACATATCGGTCAGCGCTCGAGCCTTCGAAGCAGAAAAGATTTCCTCTGACTCAAGACTCGGCGTCCATACCACCTTAGGCTCTGATCGCGCTGACTCAGGGGCAATGACCTTTGAAACCAAATGGGGCTTCACCAAAACTCCCCCGTTGGCAATCGCGGAGACAGCACGCACAAGCTGCAATGGAGTCACACCAATTCCCTGGCCAAATGAGATATTCGCCAGCTCAATGGGCTTCCATTGCGATGGACTTCTCACCAGGCCGGGCTCCTCACCTGGAAAATCAATTCCTGATTTTGATCCGAAACCAAATTTTGAAATCACTGAATGAAGATTTGAATTCCCAAGCTTCAATCCTAATTTCGCCGAGGCAATATTTGAGGAGATTTCGAGCAACTCCTGAAGAGTCAGCCAACCAAACTTTTTGCCATGATACTCACGAATCGTCCGATTGCCGACACGAAAGCTCCCGTTCTCACCAAAAATCTGAGAATTCGCCCCCATCTGCAAATGCTCTAATGCGGCGGCCGCTAGAATAATCTTGAAAGTACTTCCCGGCTCAAAAACATCCGTAATCACACGATTTCGAGCGGGATCCCTGTCAGGTCGAGTCCCGTCAATTGAGGCCATTGCGAGAATCTCGCCAGTCTTTGGATTCATCATCACCGCCTGCGCAGAGGCAGCCTTCTTTTCCGTCAAGACCGATCGAAGCTCATCTTCCATGATTCGCTGAATCCTGGAGTCAACAGTCGTCACGATATGATAAGAATCGAACCA
>JBEIHI010000096.1:0-8268 GCA_040381435.1 Bacteriovoracaceae bacterium
CAAAGTGATCGGCCGAGATCCAGCTACCGATCTCGCTCTGCTGAAGATCGATGTGAAGCGAGATCTTCCTTTTGTTCCCCTTGGAGACTCCTCGAGATTGAAGAAGGGGGATTGGGTCTTAGCTTTTGGAAACCCCTTTGGTCTCGACCACTCTGTTTCGCTTGGTATTGTCTCGGCAACCGGTCGAGAGATTTCTCCGAATGAAAATCGGCGCTTTGACGATTTCATTCAAACCGATGCGGCGATTAATTTTGGAAACTCAGGAGGCCCGCTGATTAATCTTCGAGGTGAAGTGATCGGCGTGAATACCGCGATCTCCGCCCAAGGAAGCGGTATCGGCTTTGCTGTGCCTGTCAATATTCTTAAGGAAGTCATCTCCCAGTTGAGGTCTTCGGGAAGTGTTGCTCGAGGCTATCTCGGCGTGATGATTCAAGATGTCTCAGAGGACATCAAAGAAGCAATGGGACTCAAAGAAGCGAGTGGCGTCTTAGTGAATGATATTCCGCCCACCGGTCCTGCATCCAAGAGCACTTTGCAGCGAGGCGATGTCATTATGAAAATCAACGCCCAACCCATTGACGACAGCCGAACACTTCAAAAAACGGTAGCGGCCATGAAGCCCGGCACTAAAGTCACGATTGAAGTGATTCGAGACAAGAAAGCAGTTCAAGTCCCTGTGACGATTGGCAGCCTCAGCGAGGACCAAGCGGCTCAAGATAAAGCCGCTCCTGAATCTGGCAAAGCAGATCTGTTGGGACTGATGGTACAAATGGCTCCCGATGGATCGGGAGTGATTGTTGCTGACATTGCGGAAGAATCATCCGCTGCTGAATCAGGCGTCATGCCTGGTGATTTGATTCGCTCCGTAAACAAAAAGCCCGTGAAATCAGTCAAAGATTATCAAGACGCTGTCAAAGGGTTGAAGCCTGGTCAGCGAGTACTGCTGGATCTTGATCGAAGAGGGATGAAACTCTTCCTCGCTTTTCAGCTCAAACAAATGTGATTGTTTAAAACGGATAAATCACAGTCAGCGCTCTTGCCGTCTGCTCGAAGGGATTAAAAAAGACGTGCGGGAGCGTTGATCGAAGGTACATCGAATCGCCCGCACTGAGTCGAAAGGACTCCCCGGCGACTTCGCCCTCCAACACCCCTTCCAAAACGTAAATGAACTCCTCGCCCGCATGAGTGACATCATGACGAGGTGGTTTCGATTGATGGGGAGGAACTTCAATCAAGTACGCCTCCATATGTTTGTCCTCTGCGGGCTCAGACAGAAACTCATACTGATAATCAAAAATCTTTGTTTTCCGAGGCTCCAGTAAGGGCTTCACTTGCGGGCGCTCACCCCTTCTTAAAATCTCAAAGTTCTTGGAGGGTGGACGCTCTCGAAAGATATCGGCGACATTCACCCCTAAAACCTTCGACAGCTGAATTAGATCGGCAATGAGGGGCTGATTCTGGTTCGATTCAATCGCCAGGAGTCGTTTTTCATCGAGTCCTGACAACCGGGCGAGGTCCGCCGGAGCCATTCCCTTTTGCTCTCGAAGTCTGCGAATACGCTCTCCTAAACCCAGGAATTTCATACTTTCTCCTATCACAGCTTCAAGTCGCATGACAAAAATCAATGATTTCAATACTTTAAGTCATGTTGTAGGATTGTTCAGCTTGGTTTAGGGTGCGCCGTTGAAAATGGGTCGTTTTATCAACATTTCGCGCGGTCTTGCCGTTGGGGCGAGTGCCTTGTTTTTGCTTACCCAAGGCGGGTTTGCCCAGAGCTTGTCCGCTCCGGTGGGTGGCGTTTCGGCCACTCCCACGACTCCCGGCCTTCAAAGTTCGTTTTGGAATCCCGCCGTCATTGGTCTGCTGGATAACAAAGTGAATGTCGAAGGCCAGCTTGGCGTTCTCGGAGGGTGGCTCATTTTTGATCGCGCTGGAATGGACCCGAATACTCAAACCAATTACGCCTCAAGCAAGACAAGCGCGATGGGGCCTCAGATCTTTTTTGCGTTGAGCTCACCTCTTAAGACCAAACGATTTCGCTTCTCTTATGCCACCTACTTTCCTGGTGGATTAATGGCGGAGTTCGACGAACGAGGCCCGCAACGATACGACCTGATCCAAGGAATGATGGTTCCCTGGCACCATCAGCTGACCGCAGCCATGAAACTCAATCCTAAACTCAGCGTTGCCGCCGCTGGCATTTTCTCAGCAGCCATTTTTGAAACAGAGCTTGATGTTGATCTCGGAAAACTCATGCAAAGCATGCTTAAGCAGGAAGATGCTCTCATGGAACACCCTGCTCTCTCAGCTAGAGCTCACGTTCCTAAAACAATGACAACGTCGTTTGGAGCGATCGCGGGCGTTCATTACAAGCCATCTCCGCAATGGTCTATGGGTCTCTCAGCGACATCCCCCATTCGCTATGACTTCAAAGGCTCATTTGAGCTGCGTCCTCCCTCATTTGCATCGGTGCTCGGTCCTGCTCTTCCCGCTTTGGGCCTCGAAAATCCCATGGAAGCCTCTCTCAGAGCCACTAGCTATTTGCCCGCCTGTATTCAAACAGGAGTTCGCTACCAACCCAAAGGCTACTGGTCCCAAGATTATTATGGCCGTTACATATTTTCTTCGTTTGTGAAATCGCTGTCACTTTCGATCGAAGACTCCGCCGTTGAAGCTCTCAAAACCGTGAATGTGCCTGGGCAAAGTCTCAACGATGCGTTTCTTGTGGGAACCAACCAAACCCTTTCTGTCTCGAAAAATCTCAAGATTGGAGCGATGGCCTCGTTTTATAAAAACGCAGTTAGTGACGACAAAATGGCTGTAAGCCGATCCGACTTTGATACGATCAATCTCGGCGGGCATATGCGATATAACTTTGCCAAGCGATGGACGCTAGGGTTCGAGTATGCACATTCATTTGTTCTAACGAGAGATATCCAAACCAATGTCCCAACTCCGTCTTCATCAGCTCTTTTTGAACCTGCCGATGGATCGGGAAAATATCGAGCCGCTCTTGATCGAGCCTCACTGGTGGTGTCATTTGTTCCGTAGATTTTTAATCGCTGTCTGTACCCTGCTTTGTTCTTGGCCCGTCTTAGCCGAGGATCGAGAGCCATCCACCTTGGGCGTGGTGATTCGACCTCTCTTTTTCCAAAATGCCGCTAAGTATCTCAACACCAAGCCTGTCGTGTTCCCTATCGATCGCCCGTTAGGATCTTTCACCGTCCGCGGCAACTTGACCTTCAAACTCAGCGAGCCCCTTTGGGATGCCCATCCCTCGAATATTTTGTATCTTCAAACGAGTATTCAGGATCTTCTCGCTCGCGGATTTTTGATTCATTCTAGCGGCTCTCAATATCTTCTGAGTGTCTCGTTGGACTCTGTTGTTGTCCGACTGGCCATTGACCCCAAAGGGATTTCCACAAGGGGTCCCAATACAGATTTAGTGGATGTTTCCTTTGTAGATGGAACCCAGTCCCCTATAAAGCTCAGCCTTTCAAAAGAAGGAGATCCCACCGCATTTAACGAGATTCTATCTCTGGCGGAGATGCATTCACTGCAAGTTCTCTTGATGGATGAACTTCGAAAGGCCATCGACAACCAATTCTCCGATTGGATTTTTGATCGACTGAGAGGATCCGTCATGGTTGAGGCACTTTCCAAAGTCATGAAGGACAGTCCTCTTTGGAAAGAGGGCCCTGTTTTTACAAAAGGGGGAATGACGATTGAGATGGACGGCCCTCCGCTTTCTGAACGCGAGACTATCTTTGCGTCCTATCCATTCCTGCGAGATAATGTTTTTGTCACCAACTCAAGCGTTGAGATTTACTCTCGCGCAACATTTGTGCAGCCGAGCTTTGTTTCAAGTCTCCTTGGTCCAAGAGCTTCATCGCTTCCCATTGATCAGCTCGTCGTAGAAGTGGCAGACAAACTCAAGGATCCGCAGACTTGGGACAATGCGCCTTTTACGCCCCCCAAGATTCCTCCAGCGCAATCTGAACTTTCTTTGGTCGTCTCCTCGGCTCTCGTCAATGAAGCGCTCAATACTTTTTATCGAAAAGGACTACTACGATTTAAGACTCGCAGCAGCCTGGTCGATACTCCTCAAGGCCTTTTGGCATCGGGGGCTCCACCGATTTATTCGATTGTCGGAATCTCTCCTCTCTCTGCTCCGGAGATTGCCTTTGAGCCGGATCGAGCCCATCTTCGCATCAAGGATTACTCCCTGGATCTGTCGACTGAGATCGAAGACCGTCTGATCCCTTCCTCTCGCGTGGTCACGAATGCGGACATCTTTGCTGATCTCGTTGTGGATCCTTCGACTCAAACAGTGAATTTGCAGTTAGAGCCAGGAACGTTTCAAATGACGCTTGAGGATCTCTCCCGCCAACTCAACGCCGATCAAATGGATGTTTTTGAGGCTGTGGCAGACCGTCTCTGGAAGGAGTTTCTGAATACGTACTCAAGTCTTGTTCTTTTTGCTGCTCCTCTTGAGACACAAAAAGCTGGCATCAAAATGGTGGGTATTGATGTGAGTCGATCCACTATTCTCTTACACGTCAACCTAGACTGGGAGTCACTGAATCCATGAAAGCCGTCTTTACCATCTTGGCCTGCTTTCTGTTTGCCATTTCTTGTAAGCGAGGATCCTTCACTCCCGTCTCGTCGTACAAAATTGTTTTGGAAAATGATGAGATTGGTGAGTACCTTCAGGCGCTTTCATCTGAACAAGCACTCACTTTTGTCAGAAAGTCTCCAAACCCTGAATCCACGGGCCTTGCCCTCATCAACTTTCGAACGGACCAAATACGCATTGTGGACCCCCAAGCCGCCGATGGGCGCGACCTTCTTGTGAGCGGCTCTTGGGCCGCTTACCGCATTCAATCCAGCCTCCATTTGCTGTCTTTGGATTCTATGAGTTCGATGACGCTAGCCCTTCCTTCGTCACTGAACTCGGTCATCAAGGTTCGATCTTTTTTGAGCTCTCCCCGGGGTCTTTTTGTGGGACTCGATAACTCCGCAGGCCAATCTTTTCTCGTGCGATATTCCCAAGAGGGGGAATACGTTTCTCATGAAGTTTTGCCGGGAAGTCCTCGCTTTCATGAACGATTGCGAGATGGTCGAGAGCTCATTTTGATTCGAGAACCCACGAAAACGGCAATCTATGAAGGCGCATCCGAGCAATGGGAGTTGTTTTCGACTCTTCAGTCTAACTTGAGTGCTCAGTACGCAGCTATGGTGGAGCTTAAGGAACGCGTCGGGATCGCCTTCTTTGACGATCAAACCGGAGTGCTGAAGTGGGCAGAGGTTTCATCCAATGGTGGGGAAGCCATGGTCAAGGTCATTGATGGTGTGGCTGGGAAGACCTATCGAGGTCTGGATATCGATATTGCTCTTTTCGACGGAGAGCCCATTCTCACGTACTTAGATGGATGGAGCCTAAAATTCCATGTCGCTAGACGTCTCAAGGATGGAGACTGGAGAGCCCAGGAAGTGCCCATCCAAGGAGCCGTGGGATTTTACTCCCAGATTCTCAGTGTGAATCAGGATTCGGCTCAGATCGCATTTCATAATTTCAGAACGGATCATCCTGAAACAAGAAAGCAGACCTACGAAGATCTTGTTTGGATCGAAACATTACTACCCTAGATTACTGACCAGCGAGCCACTTGAGTTCAGGATACTCACCCGCAATCAGATTCCAGAAGGCCACGGTATCAAATCCTGCGAATGACCCAGGCATCTTCATCTGTTCATCGCTGAGCTCTCCAACTCCTGTACAGCGAGAGAGCTGAGAGTTAAAGTAGGAATCTGTGGCGGCATTAGAACCATCACCAACAAGCCCTCCTTCTAAGTCATGAGTCCCATCACAAATGTCATGAGCGTTTGAATACGATTGAATAATACTGCCATCACTTCTCCCCACCAACCCACCTACGACTCCTCCCGTGGCACGAGATATCTGAATGCTCGGCTCCTGGGATTGATCGATTGCGCGATACGAGCTGGCGAGTGATCCGTTGTTAAGTCCAATGAGCCCGCCAGCGATTTCTTCTGCTACGACAATCGCCGATGAAGCGCTTTCAGAAACAAGTCCTTCGCTCAAATTCCATCCCACCAAACCCCCCGATTGCGAGCGCCCCTCCACTCGAGAGTTCAGCACTTGCAGTCTTTCAATCCGTCCTAGATTTCTTCCCGCAACAGCACCCGTATGATCACGAAGATCATTTGGATCTCCCACTCGGATGTTATCTAACTTCAGATTTCTGATCAGTCCGCCATTCAGAACAGCTTGAAACAATCCCAATGATGCTTGCGATAAAGAGCTACCGTTTGAGCTTGGATTGATCTGAGCATTTCTGATGGTAAAGCCTTGCCCATCGAATTTGCCATTCAGTCTTGCGCGCGTCGTAATGGATTGATCGTTAAAATTGATATCGTTACAAAGCGCGATGTTCAGTGAATTCTGAGCGTTACCGTTAAACTGATTGGTGATCATGCGATCCAAGAAATTCTGAGCCGTCGCTACTCCGTACTCAAACGAGAAGCTCTGATCACCGGAACCGAGACTGAGAGGATTCACATTAACCGATCGCGTTCCAGATCCTTGATTACCTGCGAGATCTGTTCCCACAAAGACAACCTGATAGTTTCCAGCAACAAGCCGATCCACATTGTTTGATTGTACAGAAAAAGCTCCGCTCAATGTCTCATTCACAGAGACTCCTTGAGTCAGATAAGGGGTGGAAGAACTGCACAAATCGATGTTCGAGCCCGCCGCTCCAAAGCTGAAAACAGGTGCATTATTGTCGATGGTAACAGTCGCACTCGGGCCAGCGGCAGGAGCGGCGTTTCCCGCCAAATCTATCGCCGTGGATGCTTGAATAGAAATTCCATTCGTCCCGTTTCCCGTACAAGAAGACAGAGTGACCACTCGAGAGGTGTTTCCAGTCCCAGAGACTGCAACGGAACAACTTGCCCCTCCAGTGGCATTGAGACTGATGTTGGAAATGGAGAGTGTGATGGTATCAGCTCCCGTATAGGTCACTGTGTAGGAAGCACTCGAGCCGGCAGCGTTTCGGATGTTTGCAAATCCGCCATTAATCGAAGGTGCACTGATCGAAATCGTCGGTGCATTATTGTCGATGGTGACAGGACTCGATTCCACTTCAGGACTTTGATTGTTCGCCGCATCTCTGACTGCACCTTGACTCACTCGAATTCGAAGCTCTCCGTTTCCGGAGCAGCCTGAGAGTCGAACGGTTGGAGTCGGAGAGTTGCCATTCAAGACATTCTTTGACGAACAGTTGATCCCCCCAAGAAGATTCACTTCATTCCAGTCAATGGATTCACCACCTCGAGCTCCAGCAACAGTGAGCGGAAAGTTGATCTGCGTGGAGGAATTGGCCAAAGCAACGGAAGGCTCACCAATCGTCACCGTGGGCCCGTCGTTATCGACAACAATCTCTGCGCTCTCAACCATTGCTGTCTGATTCGGTGCTGGCAATGTGGCGTTGTCCAATGCAGCCCCCTGAAGAACTCTGACTTTGAAGGAACCGTTCCCCGAGCAATTACTTACAGTGATCTGACGACTCTCGAGTCCAGACTCAGAAGAGTTTATCTGACAGCTAATCACCGCCCCATCGATGGGAACAATCTGAAGTTTGCCATCCAAACCAATCACTGAAGCATCCTCAAAACTCAGATCCAAGGTCACAACATCTCCCGCACTCAGCAGAGAAGAGCTCGGAGCACCAATTGAAATTCCTGGAGCCTTTGTATCTCTGACTTGGACTATTCTCGATTTGGGAATCGCAGGATTATTAGATTGATCGGCAACATTATACGTAACAAAGTAATCTCCCTCACTTGAGGAATTCACGGTAGAGACCGCTGAAATCTTAGAGTTGATGGCGGCATCATAGTTGTCGGTGGCAACAACGCCGTTAAATCCCGGAACTCCATCATTATAGGGAAGTGTGTTTGAGTTTCCGTATCCAAGCTTCTCAAATGTAACAGTCGGATTTTGATTGATGCTAATCAAAGGCACAGTGGTATCTACCACGTTCACTGTCCGAGTGATCGATGAGAAACGCCCGCCGGAATCGCTCACACTGTAAACAATCGAGTACTGACCTAAAGCACTGGTGTTGAGATTCGATGAAATCTGAATTGTGCTCGGATTAATCACACCGTCGCGAAGCGACTGAGCACTGGCACCCAGCTCTTGATATGTGGAGAAGACCTCTAATGTAATCTCTTGAGATC
>JBEIHI010000097.1:0-8199 GCA_040381435.1 Bacteriovoracaceae bacterium
ACTAAGGCTATTGTTAGTCTGAGGGAGAAGATTCAAGCGGAGCTTAAGACTTATGAAGATAGTTTTGAGTCGAAGTTCAATAAAGTTCTTTTGCCTCTGTTGTCTTGGCCCTCGGTGTCATTGAATTCTCAACGAGCCTCGTGGTCCGAGCGGCAAGAGGGTCAGGCACTTCTTGAGGCATTGAGATCTCGATTGGTGGCAGAGCCTCTTAAGTTAATGGCAGATCGCGAACTGCATTTGCGCACGGCGATTCACTTGCAAGGGGAATACGAGTCCAAAATGGCAGCGCTCGAAAGGAAACAGAATTTTCTTAAGCTTCAACTAGAAGAGCTAAAGGATCTTCGGAAAAAATCAAAGGCAGCAAAGCCCTAGCTGTAGGAGTGAGTTCATGAAATCAAAAAGAGTTCTTGGTGTTGTAATTGCATTTTCTCTTGTTTCCTTCCTGGGCGGCGGCGCTTGGACGTATTTGTTCTCCCGCGAAAAAGATCGTGAGGCCTACAAAGAACTGCAGATTTTTTCCCGCGTCTTTAAGACGGTCAAAGATCGCTACGTAGAGGCTCCGAATGATAAAACCGTTGTTCAGGGGGCCATCCGCGGCATGCTCGAAAGTCTTGATCCTCATTCGGCCTTCTTTTCGAAAGAGGAGTTCCAAGAAATGCAGCAGGACACTAAGGGCCAGTTTGGTGGTGTAGGGATTGAGATTTCCACCAAAAATAAACTGCTTACCGTAATGACACCCATTGAAGGCACTCCAGCATCAGAAGCGGGGCTTAAATCGGGGGATATCATCATTAAGATTAACGAGCAAACTACGGAGAAGCTTTCTCTGTTTGAGGCTGTGAAATTGATGAGGGGAAAGCCGGGCACCTGGGTTGAACTCACGGTGAGAAGAGAAAAGGAAGATAAGCCACTTGTTTTTCGAATCAAGCGAGCTGTGATCAATGTTAAGAGTGTCAGCAGCAAGTCTGTCGACGGAGTGCCAGTAGTGAAGCTCAGTCAATTTAAAGAGAAGACATCCGATGAAATGAAGAAGGCCGTTCGGGACTTTGCAAAGCAAGGAGACATTAAAGGATTGATCTTGGACTTGCGAAATAACCCTGGCGGTTTGCTGAGCCAGGCTGTCGACGTTGCCGATTACTTCCTAGAAGATGGATTGATCGTGTACACCCAGGGTCGAGAGCAAGCGCAGATGAACAAGAGCTACGCTTCAGGTCCAGGAACTCAACCAAACTATCCGATTGTTGTTCTTGTAAATGGCGGTTCAGCTTCCGCCAGTGAGATTGTTGCAGGTGCTCTTCAGGATCATAAGCGCGCGACCATTGTTGGAGTTCAAACTTTCGGCAAGGGTTCCGTTCAAGAGGTTATTCCCCTTGAAGATGGAAGTGGTTTGAAGTTAACCACACAGCTTTACTACACGCCTTCGGGGCGAACTATTCAGGGGCTCGGAATTACACCCGATACTGTTGTCGAGGCTCTCGATGCTCCGTCGGAAGGTGTGAAGGAGCGCGATCTGCCAGGGCATCTGGTCGGAAAAGAAGAGCATAAGTCGGATGAAGTTCGTGCGAAGCAAAAGGCTCAAACCGCAGTGGATAAATCAAAGTTAACGGAGCTAGAGAAAGAAGATTACCAGCTGGCAAAAGGCATCGAAATACTCAAGACCGAAATTCAAAAAAGAGCCTCTGCTGAAAAGCCTCAATGACAAGCTTGCCTGATTTGACTAAATTTTAAAGGCGAGTGGATAGAGAGGCGGAACTCATTCGATTAGAGAACTGGACCGGGTTAAAGCAATTTTATGCTGCCCGATCCGGCCACGCATGGGAGTTGGCATGGATTCAGCTCCTTAAACTTCGTGATCATCAAAAAGCCATTGAAGAGTTTCAGCGCTGCCTTCAGCAGCCTCGTTTTGAAGAAGCAAGTTATATTGTGCTTTGGAAGTTAGGGAAGCGGCCTTCGTTTTCAAAAGTGGCTCGGCCAACCTCGCTGCGTCTCTTTGAGGCTTTTTTGCAGGGGCATCTCAATGTGCTTCGCGCTTATCTCGATCGTCCGCAAAATGCGTCGCATTTGCCTTATCTTTTGGAGCATATGATTGAGCATTTCAAGACCGAGGATGTTGAGTTCTTTTCGGGGAAGGCTTTACCCCAGGTATCCTTCTATTTTTTGGGTCGACATGCGGATCAGCGACTTAAAGATATTCATTTAGCGAGTCAGTGTTACGCACATTTTTTTCAAGATCCGTGGATTCGCAAGGTGGGAGATGAAGTGTCGAGGATGCTCTTTGATGCCGACCTCTCGCGACGGCTACGGAGTGCTTACGCTGCCAAGGATGGTGTGACGGTCAAGCGGCTGCTGAAGACCGCACAGTTTCGGGTCGAAAAAGCCGATGATTCATCCATAAGTCCTGTTTGGCGCGAGACGCTCAAGGATATCTTGGATTTTGAATCCGATAATTTGACTCACCACTTGCTGGGCCACCCCTTTTGGAAGGCCCATGATCTTAGTCCGGAAGCACTCTATCGAATGCGACAGATTTTGTTTGCTCCTGAGCAATGGACGGAGCCTCCTTTTATCCGGCAGTGGACTGATTTTTTTGATTCTGAGTCGTGGGAGACCTTGCCGGTGGATCTCGATCCTGACTCATTGGCTTTGTGGCAGATTCGGGTGGAGCTTCAACCAGCCGCATTGTCCGAAGCTCTGCTTAAGTTTCCGCACGAAGAGCGGTTTTTGTTTTTGTGGGCAGTACGGCAGAGGGAGCCGATTGAGGCGACAGAGCCAAGAAAGCTACCGCAGAATTTCAAAGAGTCAGAGGTCGTGCGAAAAAATCTGGAGCGCGCTTTTGATAAGAGTACCAATCGCGTTCTGTGGTTCGATCGATTAAGAAGTGTCGGTTGTTCTCAGGATTTTTATGAGTATGCCATTCAGAGAGTGAATATGCCTCTGGATTGGATTCTGGAGGATCTTAAGAAGGGTCATTTAAGTGCCTCACCTGTTGTGCGAGGTTATTTGGCTGATCAGCTTTCTTTGAGTCGAAGTGCCTCTGTCGCGGGAGCAGAGCTTAGCTCTGAGGAGTTGACGGTCGCCCTTTCCTATTTAACACCAGCGGAAACTCAGCAGGTTCTCCTGTCGCGCTTTGTCCTCACTGGCATTCCAAGAGAGCTCATCACTGATGATGTTCTGGATCTTCTGTGGGATGCCAAAGAGAGAGTGAGTAAGGAAGTTGCTCGAAGATGGTTGAATGAGGTTTTGGATTCTCTGCAGGATCGATCGGTTCGAAGACTGTCTCCACGGCAGTGGAGATGGATTGAGTGGGGCTGGCAGGTTGATAAGAAGTATCTCGAGGTCTTTGCTCCGCAGTTGGATTCATCTTCTGAGTTTCCGTGGCAGCTCTATCTGGAAATGCTTGATCAGTACGAGGAACACGGCCTGATGCTCACCGTCATTGCTCGAGTTCCTACCGATCGATTGAAGGAGGAGTGGATTCGCAAACTCATGGTGGGCTCTTTGGACTCGCGCGTTCACTTGGCCATACAGAGTATTCAAGAGGACTATGTTCGGCTGGGTCTGCAGGCTGAGTGGGCTGAGAAACGAAATGAGCTTCAAAAGGCAGTGGATTTCTACCTTGAGGAAATCAAGTTTCATCCGGTTTTGAATCATCAGATGGACATTGCTCGACATGTTCTCAGTCTTCAAAAGGGCGTTCCAGTGATTGATCGCGAGAAGCACGCTCAGCAGATTCTAGATGTTTCAAAGTTTCTAGAAACTCACGGTGGTTTAGAGGTGAATACGCTGCGAGAAATTTCTAGTTTGTTTGAGCGCATCCAGGATTATTCAAGAGCATGGCGTTTTGGTGTTCAAGAGTGGCTGCGCGTAGGCGCCTCGGAGCGGGGGACTTTGCTTGAGCGTCTTTCAGCATTAGCGTTTCAGGGGCGATTGATCGAAGAGATGCAGAGATTTCTTGTCGATCAAATTTTTCAAGCGACACAACTTGAGTCATGGGTCGTGCAGGGCTTGGATGTGCTGTTGTCGAATGAGTCAGCGTTTAAGCTCAAGCACTTGCGAAAAGAGTTTATTGAACGGGCTTCTCAGTACTCTCCGGTTCACTCTGATGTTTTGAGGGAGCGGGCTGCGTTTGATTACCGAGCGGTTCTGCTGTGGGAGTCTTTCTACGGTGATGATCTTGAGGGCGCCGCTTCGCCGCCTTCAATTGAAGTGAAAAAGCGCGGCTATGAGTTGCTGGGGTTTACAGAAGGGGCCTCCCCTGTTGAGGCCTGGGCTGCTTTTGTTCACTACCTGAGTCATCTACCGCTCGATCGCAGTAAGTCAGAGCCCCATGAGTTTCTAGAAGCCGCCCAAAGAATTACTGCTCGTCTTGCAAAGTCCTATCATGTGAAGAAGGTGCCGACGATTGCGCTTCGAAGCTCTCTGTCAACGCCGTTTCGAATTTCACTCGATCCCATTGCTATTGAGATAAGTCCCACATTTTTTGATATTCTTGATGAAGAGGTGTGGACAGCGATTAGCGTTGGATTGTTTCAGCTGCAGCAAGATCGCAGTCGCGGCCTCTATGAGGATCGAAAGCTGATCGAGCGATTTTTTATGGGCATGCTGGTTTCCGGTGCACCTATTGCAAAGCTCATTCGACTCTGGGTGTGGCTTGCTATTCATGAGGGTCTCGTTGACGCACAGGTTCTGAAACTGCGCCCTCAGGCTCTGGTCAGCAAGCTACCGTTTTTGGGCGCTCTTCTTGTTTTCTTCCTGGGTAGAAGTTTTGATGATCATCGACAGCGATGCGGTATTATCCCGCGCTGAGAAACTCGTAGGCTTTGAGATGGTTTTGTCGTAGTCCTGATTCCATGTCGGTTTCCGATTTTAGCGCTGGTTTTCGGGAGGCTTCGAAAAAGGGCTTGGGCTCTCTAGAAAATCCCCTTCCTGTAGGCGATCTGACAGAGCAGATAAAATCCGTTTTAGAGCGGGGATTCTCCGAGGTCGTTATTGTCGGAGAGATCAGCAATTTTAAGCCACATCCCTCGGGCCATTTTTATTTTTCTTTGAAGGATGAGCGAGCTGCATTAGCGGCTGTGATGTTTCGAGGCGAAAACTCAAAGATTAAGTTTCAGATGCAAGATGGGTTGAAGGTGGTGGCGGTTGGTCGCATTTCTGTTTATGCGCCACGTGGAAATTATCAGATCATTGTTACGCGGCTTGAGCCCGAGGGTCTCGGGGCGCTACAGCTTGCCTTTGAGCAGTTAAAGAAAAAGCTCGAAGCCGAGGGGTTGTTTTCACCAAGTCGAAAGCGTCCGCTGCCGCGTTTTCCAAAGTGCGTTGGTATCGTGACTGCGCCTAATGGTGCAGCGATTCGAGATATGCTCAATGTTTTGAATCGGCGATTTGCTGGAATTCACATTTTGATTTATCCGGCAAAAGTTCAGGGCGTTGGGGCCGGCCAGGAAGTCGCCGATGGAATCAAGTATCTGAACGCGTTCTTTCCTGAAGTTGACGTCATGATTGTCGGTCGAGGCGGGGGCAGCATCGAAGACCTTTGGGCCTTTAATGAAGAGGTTGTTGCGAGAGCCATTTCCAATTCAAAGATTCCCGTGATTTCAGCGGTTGGGCATGAGATCGATTTTACGATTGCTGACTTTGTCGCTGATTTGAGAGCGCCCACGCCTTCAGCTGCCGCTGAACTTGTGGTGGGAAGTCGATTTGAGTTGATGCAGCATTTGGATCATCTTGTTTCGCGTCTTGCACAGAAAATGACGGGTCGCCTTGAGTATACTGAGATGCGAGTCGATGAATGGGTTCAACGCCTTGAGTACAGGCTTCGCGATCGAGTGGGACAGGTTCATTTGAAGTTTGAGCGACTGAGGCTTCGGCTTGGTCAGGGATCGCCGATAGTTCGACTCAAAACATTTTCTCATCGACTCGAGTTTGCCTGGGAGAAGCTTCGGACGAGTCAGAGGATTCCGCTCGAGCGGATTCGCTGGAGGCTTGAGCAGCTTGAGCAAAAGTTAAGTTTGTTGAGCCCTCTGACTATTATGGAGCGTGGCTATTCGATTGTTCGGGATGATAAGTCCGGCAAGGTGATTCGTAAGGTCTCCGATGTGAAGCTTGGGGATAAGCTGTTGATTCAGCTTTGGAAGGGCAAGATTTCCGCCCGGATTCAATCGTAAATCTCGGCCTGTCTTTGTGTTAACATTTAATTGTTGAGTTTGATCATAGTCTGTTGTGTGTAAACAAAAGATATTAAAAACAACAGTAATTACAATAATATAAGATAATTGGCTTCTTAACGCCGTTAACAAATGTTAACATTTAAATGCTGACCCCCCTGCCAGGTAAACGCAGCCTGCAGTATTCTGATCTCAGGAGGAACGTTATGTTCAGATCAGTTTTTAGTGTCATTTCGGATGTTCGATTCATGGCTATCAATTTGGGGTTGGGGTTAGGGATTGTGGGGTGCGGGGGCTCATCGTTGTTGCTGGATGGGGATGCTACGACAGCGCAATTTGCTTTGCGTTTAAGTAGTGCAGCAAATGCTACAGCGCTCACCATTGGAGAGGGTGTAGATGTGACCACGGCAACTGTGACTGTTGAGAGTATCGAGTTGTGGTTACCTGAAGTCGAGGATAAGATTAAGATCGAAGGCCCTTTTGTTTTTGATTTGATCACCGGGGAGTCGACTCCCCCTTTGTCTGACTTTCAGATTCCTTCAGGGACTTATAAACGAATTCGATTGAAGGCGGCCGATGAGGCAAATCCGACGATTCATGTGGTTGCCGCAGTTGGCGAGGGTGTTGTTGTGGAGACCGTTGTGAACTCGGATGAGGAGATTGATCTTGAGCCCGCCGGTGGCCTCCTAGTTCAAGAGGGGTCGATCAACGCCATTGTTGCTGAGGTTGACCTTTCCGCAGTCTTTACCCAGTTTGATCTACCTGCTTGTGGCTCGAATGGGAGTTTGCACGAGTCCGCTCCTGGATCCTACCTTGTCAATGCTGATTATCCTGCCGGCGGCGCGTGCGCTGGTTATGAAACAGCTCTTGAGGAGGCAGTTTTTCGAGAGAGTCGAGTAAGTTGCGATCAAGATGATGACGGTGACGACTAAGATTTAAGTGAGGAACCGATAGGATGAAGCCCGATATCTTTAGATACAATAACCACCGCGCTTATCTCAAAGATATGTACGACTTTTTGAAGAAGTCGAACAAGGGTTTCTCCTATCGTGTTTTTGCTCGAATGGCGGGAATCAAAAGTTACAATTATCTCAAGCTTGTGATCGATGGAAAACGCAATCTGACTCCAAAAATGATTCAGGCATTTTCCAAAGCTTTCAAGCTAACAAGATCAGAGAAAGAGTTTTTAACTAATCTGGCTCTCTTTAATCAGTCTCAAGACAGCTCAAGTAAAAATGAGTATTTCGGCCGCATCAGCAAGGCCAAACGATTTCGCGAGATCAAGGAACTTGAAGCGGATCAGTACGAGTACTTTTCGAAGTGGTATTTTTCAGCCATTCGAGAGCTCATCTCACTTCCCGATTTTAAAGAAGATTCGGACTGGATCGTTTCGCGCCTGCGGGGCGAGGTCACAGTGTCTCAGGTCGAAGCCGCCATTGAGTGCTTGCTGAGGCTTAAGCTCATCGAGCGGACCTCATCGGGTCGGTTGAAGCTAAGGAGTGGGAGTATTGCCTCAGCGCCTGAAGTCCAATCGCTGGCATTGTTTTCCTTTCACGAGCAAATGATCGCTCGGGGCTTGAATGCCCTTCGCCATCAAGATGCAGACCTCAGAGACATCTCCTCGATTACACTGGCCCTAAGTAAAGATGAGATCAAAGCGATAAAAAAAATGATCCTCCAGTTCAGAAGAAAAACCTTGTCTCATTTTGAGACGGAGCGGCCCAAGGGTTGCCAAGTCTTTCAGCTTAACTTTCAACTGTTTCCTTTAAGTGAGGGGAGTTAAAATGAGTTCGATGCGTAGAGTTGCGGTGCTGTTGATGTTGCTGAGCGCTTGTGGAGGAACTGACTCGGGCAATCCAAGGGCGGTTGGTCTGGTTATGCAGGCGATTGTGAAGTCGAGTCCTACAGCGCTTACGCTCACATCAGGAATCGAAATCACTTCAGCAAAGATTGTTGTTGATCAGGTACAATATCGACCCTTCGAGAACTGCGACATCGCCAATGATGAGAGTGTGACCGCATTATCCTCTGC
>JBEIHI010000098.1:0-8100 GCA_040381435.1 Bacteriovoracaceae bacterium
CGCTCATCCTTTATTTTCTAAAACGACTGAGCTCGGTGAAATCCAGGGCTCATTTGACTCAAACAGTTCAGGAGATTCTGGATCGCATACGAAAAGCTCTTGAAAATCCTGACAATCAAGTTCTCCTCTTGGATGCGCTGTCTTCGCCTGAGGGGAAGGCCTCAGCGATTCAGCTGCTGAAGTTGATCTCGGCGGATCGTTGGAAGGTTATCATGGATCTCATCATCGTTCGGCGAAATGAAAAGGTCATGATCGACGTTTTGGATTTGATTAGAGAGCGTGAAGCCAACTTCGCTGATTTCTTGTGGGATTTAGGCTTTGAGCGACTTGCTGCCTTGATTCCCTCGGTGGCTGTTTTGAATTGGGAAGGTCGAGGGGCCTTCTTTTCTCGATGTCTTCTTTCTCGCTCACCGAATGTGATTCAGCAGTCGCTTCCATTTCTGTCCATCATTCAGCTTCCCGTCGACGCCGCATTACTGGCCTTTCAAAGATCGAACCACTCGAACCAAAGGCTTTGGTTAGAAAAATTGATCGCTGATGTCGCTTTCCCTCATTGGAGAGATTTTGTTCGCGCTCTCTTTGCAAAGCAGTTGTGGCGAAATGCTCCTGAGGATGTTGCGATTCTGATGCTGAAGGTTTTCTATCGATACTTGCAAGCTCCTTGCATCAAGGAACTAAGGCCTTTTGTAGAGACTCGGCGGCTGATCTTCTGGCCCGCCTTTCCGCATGAGAGAGATCTCATTTTGTCATCACTTCTCACTTCTCGGGATCGAGGGCTAGAGCCCTCTCGAACGGAACTGATCCAGCAAGAAAGTCGACTCGTCTTTCAAAGCAGTTCGCTTCGCGATCGACTAAGGAGTTTCAATGGAGGCTAAGTTGGAGAATGCAGTCGAGAAGGACCCGGATCTTCTGGAAGCTCTTGCCACGGCCTTTCTTCAGAATTTTTATCAGCATATCCGGTTGGCCGAGACTCACGACACGAACAACAAAATTTTTGATACGGTGCTTGCGGAATTGAATCGAACGTACCAGTCCTTCTTGGGTGGAACGGGTGAGGCGCATTTGGAGTTAGCCTTTCGGGGTGAGCAGATTTTTGTGAACCGAGTCCGATTGAGGCCCAAGCCGCGGCAGTTTAGTACTTATCGATTCATTTTAAAATTCATGCGAATTCGCCGAATCGGTTCCGTTTTGATTAAGCCCTTTGATCGACCGGAGCAGCTCAAGTCTTTCTTAGGCCTTGTGTCTCGCGCTCGAGATTTACTCGGTGAGGATACGGAACCTGCGGTTCAATTGATGACTGATCTGAAAGCTGCAGGATTGGATTCAATCTTTCAGGTAAGTTCTATCCAAAAACTCTACATCGGATCAGGTGCTGGGGGCACTCCTGGAGAGAATGTTGCGGATGTTGAGATTGCTGCCGCTGCAATTTATGAATCTTTGCGAAAGTTTCTCGATGTCATTTTGGAAAACTTGGAGAATGCCGAACGCTTTGAGCTGAATTCATTGGATCATTTGATGCAGGATCTCATGATGTTGGCCAATGAAGATATCATTCAAATGCTGCGACTCCTGTCTGTGAAGCGTTATGATCGGCCCCTTCCTTATCGTGGGGTGAACGCGGCATTTCTCATGAACGCGTGGGCGGAATCGTTAAGACTGCCAAAAGGCGTTGTCAGGGAGCTGACAGAGTTGGCGCTGATCCATCCGATTGTTTTTCGTGTGGTTCAGAATCGCTCTCAGACGCCGTCTGAAGTGCAAGAGATAGAGTTGTACGTGATCTTGCAGAGGATTCAGTCTGTGTTTCCTTTGACGAGCTTGCAAATGCTCGCTCTTGTTGAATGGTTGACGCCATTTGGTCAGACTGGGGTTTATTCCATTCAGCAAACCCAATGTTATCAGCACTTTTTTTCGAGGATGCTTCGTATCGTCGCTAGCTTTGAGGAAATGACGACCTACGAAAAATCAAAGCGGGTGTATTTGCCTGATGAGGCATTGGCAGAGCTATTGAAGCGCCAGGATGATTGCGATCCGACGTTGTTGAAGCTCTTCATCAACTGGCTGGGTATTTATCCCTTGGGATCTTTGGTTGAGCTCAGTACGGGAGAAATTGCTCAAGTTTTTGCAGGAGCCAGTGACCCCCTGAAGTTTCAGCGTCCGATTGTTCTGATTCTGAAATCCTCAGACGGGGTGGTGCTTGATCGGCCGCAGATTTTTGATCTGTCGGAAATGAATGAAAAGCTGGGAGTCTATCGAAAGAGTGTGAAGCGAAGCACGACGCTTGAGGCCGCCGGTTTGGATCCTCAAAGGCTTCGAGCAAGTCCCATTGCTTTTTAATTTCTGAATGCTCAAACTAGAGACTGATGAAAGTCGGTGTTGGATTTAGTCGGGAACGAGATCCTGAGTTAGCTCTGAATGAGGCGTATCGAAAAAGTCTTCAGAAGGCCGGTGCGACGCGGGCTGATCTGTGTTTGATTTTCTACTCTTATGATTATGCCCTCGATGCTCCCATCTTTTCGGCAGCGCTCAAAAAAATTCTGCGAGATATCCCGTCCTTAGGATCCTCGACGTGGAGTGCATGGTCCTCTCAAGAAAGCTTTGAATCTGAGACGGGTCTGATGGTCGTCAGTCTTAGCCGCCTTGATTTCGAGTTTCGTTTCTTTAAGGTTCACTCGCTGCGAGAAAAGGCCGAGCTGTGGTCAGCCGAGATTGCACGTCAGTTGAATGATATGCAGCTTGAGGATCTTTCAACGGTGTTCTTTGCTGCCGACAGCTTGAATTTTACACCTGGTGGGGGGTTGTCTTTTCTCGAGCGGCATTTCCCAAAGACTCAATTCGTGGGTTACGGGGCGAGTTATACAATTCCCCAATGCAGTGTGGTTTTGAACTCGGAAGTTTTCCTGAATGCGTTGGCAGGAATTGCGATTTCGAAGGCGCCTATTTGGACAGGGCTCATGCAGAGTATCTGCCCTGAACTGAATGAGGTGAACATTAATCGAATGTCTGAAAACCTTGTGATTGAGATCGATGACAAGCCGGCTTTTTATAGGCTTAGCGAGCATCTTATGGATCAGGATGATCTGCCCATGATGTCTCCGGATGAGTTTCGTAAACATATGGGGCAGCTCTTTGTTGTCGAACGTCCTAAGGAAAACAAGATCTACCCTCGAGTGATCGGAGATCCGTATCGAGTGATTTCTTTACTGGGTTCAGAGATGACGACGGGAATGGTGGCAGTCGGACAAGCTCTGGATTTTAGCCAGAGGCATTTTCTGGCACAAAAGAAAGTTCTTTATATGAACGAGGGTGCGGAGAAGGTCATGGCGGAACTGAAGGCTCTCAACCCCAAGCCTTCGGCGGGCCTGATGATCATTAACTCTTCACGGATGCGAGAAAAAAATCGCGATACGTCGGACATGATGATTTGGAAGAAGTATTTTCCTGAAACGCCTTTGATTGGCATCTCATCGCAGTCGGAATTTCTGGGTCAGCCCAACAGCTACTCGGGTCTGCTGATGATCCTGCCTTAATTTTCGATTTTCTTGGCCCATTGAACCATGCGCAAACTGAGTTCCGTAAAGAACACAGCGAGTCCCATCAAACTAATGAGAGCCATATGGGCGAAAAAGCCAGGCTCTTTGCGTTTCACGGTTTCTTCGCGCAGTCGGTTTCGGCGCTCTGGATGATTAGCGATCTCGAAATAATTGGTGAGTTTTTTGGCAATCGCGCTCGCTTCGGAATCCACTTGAAGTACCCCCTTTTGGATTCATGACTCTTCGAATCTCTTATGTTCCCTGCAATGAAGTAATAGCAAACTTGGTGCCAGGGCTGGGGCGCCCAGAATCACTTTATGAGGCCTCTGATGGCTTTCTCTTGCGACAGTGAGGACCCAGCGTTAGAAGATCTTATGTCTCAGTCGGGTCTTAAAGTGGGTCATATTGCTATTGCGGTTGAATCGTTAGCCAAAGCCGAGGATGCCGTTAAGAGGGTGTTTGGGCTTTCTTTAAGCCCCATTGAGGAGGTTCCCTCCCAAAAGGTTCGGGTGCGTTTTGTCGATCTCGGTGGGGTGCGATTTGAGTTTTTGGAGCCCATGGCTTCAGACTCTCCCATTTCCAAGTTTATCGAAAAGCGAGGGGGTGGAGTTCATCATGTTTCATTTGAAGTCTCCGATCTTGAGACCAGGCTGAAGAATCTCAAATCTTCTCAGGTGCGTTTGATCAATGAGACTCCAGTGCCTGGAGCTGAGGGATGCGATGTTGCATTCTTGCATCCCGCTTCCGTCATGGGTGTTTTGGTTGAGTTGATGCAAAAGCCTCACTGAGTTCATTCAAGTTGATCAAAAGTAAAAAGGGCATCTCTGATCATGATTTCAGAGATGCCCCTTACGAGTAAACAAAATGAAAGATTAGAGCTTAGCTAACAGCGACTGCTTTTAGAGCAGCGGTCGCAGGAGCTTTGGCTTGTTGCTTCACTTCCACAGGAAGCTTTCGAAGCGCATCCACGAAAACCAAAGATGCCGCTCCAACAACACCGGCTTCCATGAAGTTTGTATTTTTGCACAATGACGTGGTCAAAATACGAAGCTTGTTGTGACGAGCAACATAAGATCGCTCATTCGTAATCTGAATCATCTTGCGGCTAAACGCCTTCCAAGCATGAGTCAAACCACCGGCAAAACAAATCGCCTGAGGATCAAGGGTGTTCACCACGTTGGCAAGCATGATGCCAAGAGCGTTACCCATATCATCGAAGACTTTATCAATGGCTTCGAATTCAGGAATCTTGTTGCCGCGTTTCCAGAGCTCAAAAAGCTCTTCAGGAGTTTGAGCTGTGATTGATGGATGCTTCTCACGCAAATCAGACAAAATCTTCACGAAGCCTGAGGATGAAGCATAGAGCTCCACCGAGCCACGATTTCCCGTGGACTCTGGCGCGCCTTGAGGATCCACAGTGATGTGGCCAATCTCACCAGCCATACCCATGCTTCCTTGATAGATATCGCCATTCAGGAATACCGCGCCGCCGACTCCAGTTCCTAAGGTCACATAGACAAAGTGATCGTAAGGTTTACAAACTCCAAAGAGCTTTTCGCCAATCGCAGCTGCGTTCGCATCGTTATCGATGAGAACAGGGGCCTTAATCTTCTTTTTCAATTTTTCATGCACGGCAAATCGTTTCCAGTCAGGAAACTGAGGAGATTGAATCACAAGACCTTTTTTGAGGTGAAGAATTCCAGGAATTCCAAAACCAACCCCCAAGAGATTCTCGGAGGGGTTGCAGCCCGGAGGGGGGTTTTTCAAAAGCTCTTCAACGAGCTGAACCATTCGATTCAGAATCTTCTCTTTCCCTTCGCTGACCTTCGTTTCCCATTTAATAGGATCGAAAAGTTGGCCTTTGGCATTCACCCATGCGCCACGGATGTTTTGGCCGCCCAAATCCACACCGATAGCCCATCCTGAAAGGCTTGATACTTTGGACATCAAATCTGAAATATTTCGATTAGAAAAAGGTGTCATTTGCATCTCTGTTCTTTCTTCCTCGTTCAAGTTGCCTCCCTTAAGGGAAGTTTGCCGCAAAACGTGAACGGACCTTCTACCACAGCTTTTAATGCCTTGTTGTAAAAAAGTTGAAATTCATGTGATTTTAAAGACTTGGACATGGAGGCTTCAAGGGCTTGAGATATCAGGACTTAAATACATACTGGGATGGTCTATTGGCCCTAGGGAGGCGTTTTAGCAAGACCGATGAGGCTCGGGCCCAACTCATTGAAGAGGCATCATCCTCTGATTCCTTGGAGGATTTGGTGGAGCAGTGGGTCTTGGTCAACGATTTGGGTCAGCCGCAACTCCTTCAGCTCAAAGTTTGGCTCCAAATGTCCTATTCTCAGCTTGCTAAGGTCTTTCGATGCGGACAACGCGAGATCGCGCAGTGGCTGAAAGCTCAACGATCGCTCTATTTACCAGCCTATCCTGTGGGCCACCAACCGGTTGCGGAGCCTGCCGATGGGTTTTCATGCTTCATGGTTGAACAGTATTTGAGCCAGTGGATCGATGCTGAGATTTTTGATGTGCGCACGATTCAATCACTCCGACAGCACTTGAGTGATTGCTCGGCGTGCCAAGAACGCTTGGAGCTCTATCGTCAGTTGCAGTCAAAGATTCTGAATTCGAGACCGTCTTACCAAGCCATCTCGGATCAGGAGTGGCGCGAGACTTTGAAGGCCTATCATCGTCGCGAACGTCGATGGCTCGTGCGCTTGATTTTGTATGCCGCCGCTCTTGTCCTCTTGGCTGTGGTGGGGATCGTTTGGCTGGTGTTGGTTCCCGAAAAATCTCCTAATATCTTTGAGCTTCCTTAAGAAATAGTTCTTGCTCGGAGATTCCCATCACGAAAAACTGAAGAGGTCGTGGCATCTTTTAAAAAGCCTATTCCTTTGAGACTCGGTGATACTGTTGCGGTGATTGCTCCTGCTGGTCGGCCGGATTTGCAGGGCCTTCGTCAGTCGATCGAGGATTTAAGATCCTTGGGTTTGGCGGTTGTGCAATATAAGGACGGTCGGCGTGATGCTGCGATTGCGGCCTTTTCAGCCAGCGATGAGTTCAGAGCTCAGGAACTGGCTTGGGCTTTATCCGAGCCAGGGATCAAGGCTGTCTTTTGCGCCAGAGCAGGGTACGGAAACCAGCGCACCTTGTTTCATTTGCAGCGTAATGTTCGGATGATGAAATTGTTAAAACATGCGAGCCCGCGGTTCGTCTTGGGCTATTCGGATTGCACTTTTCTTCACCAATGGATTCAAAATCAACTGAAGTGGATTTCGTTTCATTCTCCTCTCGTGGGATTTTTGAAAAAGCCTGACTTAAGAGTTTTTGTCCAAGCGCTCATGAGTTTGCCGGATCGGCAAGCCGATCTCAATCTCGGCACAGCTCGAGTTCTTAAGCGTCGCGGATCAGCTTCGGGCAGACTCGTTGGAGGGACTTTGTCACTTCTGAGAACTGCGGGACCCTCCCAATTACCTCAAGAGCCGATGATCCTCTGCCTCGAGGATGTGAATGAGGACCATTATGCTCTCGATCGACTCATTTGGAATTTGATCGACGCGGGATGGTCGCCCTTTGTGAAGGGGGTGATCCTGGGAACTTTTGAAAAATGTGGACTCCGAGATCGCAAAAAATTTCCGTGGAGCGCTGTGCTGGAGAGCCTCGAGCAACTTTGTGCTGGTCCCATCGTTCAGGTGAAGTCTTTTGGTCATGGCCTCAAGCGCCAGGCGATTTTGCCTCTGGGGTGTCGAGTGAGTTTGAATTCATCGGGGCGAGTTCGTGTACTCGAGTCTCAAGTGAGTTCAAGAAGAGGTTAGTTCATGCTGTCAAAGTTCAAGCAAGCGGATATTCGTGCGCAGCTCGAGCGGCTTGTTGAGCAAGGTGGTGCGAGTGGATTTCAGTTGGCGTTGGGTTACCGAGATCAGTGCTTAGGCTCGTTTCAGGTGGGGCTCTCTGATCAGCAAACTTTGCAAAGAATGACCTCCAGAACGTGGGTTGACTTGGCATCTCTGACGAAGATTGTTTCGACAACAAGTTTGCTCATGTTGGCTCATCAGAGGCGCATGCTCCCAGGCGGGCTGGACTCTACACTGACGAATTTTTTTCCCTCGTTTGCGTCGGCTCTAAAAGATAAAACGATTGCGGACCTGCTGAACCATCGCTCGGGCCTTCCGGCTGTCTTTGAAGATGCCTTCGTGCATGAAAGTCGAGAGCAGCGCGTTCGAAGTTTTTTGGATCAGATTGATCGTTCCTATCAAAACATCAATTGCCACTACTCCGATGTGGGGTTCATGTTACTCGGTATTTTGATTGAGCAGATTTTTGGAAGTCGACTTCGCGATGTCTTTGAAAGCTATGTTCGAGGGAGTGATCAGCTGAGGTATGGACCTCTTGAACAGCCTGTCAAAGTTTTGAGATGGCTGGGAGCCAGACGTGTGGCTCATCAATTGAAGCTCGACAGCCAGGAGTATTTGTCGGCGGGAGTGAGCCAGGATCCTCGAGCGCAGTGGCTCGATGGTGATGCGGGACATGCGGGTCTTTGGGGAACCGCTCGTGGAGTTGAGGA
>JBEIHI010000099.1:0-8092 GCA_040381435.1 Bacteriovoracaceae bacterium
CGAGTCATTCAGGACTCCTTGCGCGGCCGCATTCTGCCCAAGTTTGATGGGGTTCACTTTGAGAATGTGAAGTGGACTGCGGCTCAATGGAAAAAGTTTAAGGCCTTAAATCTTGTGGCCTGTGGAACTGCATGGCATGCCTCTTTGCTGGGTAAATATTGGATTGAGCAATTCGCCCGTATTCCGGTCGATGTCGATTTGGCTTCAGAGTTTCGCTACCGAAATCCCGTTGTTCAAAAAGACTCCCTCTGTGTTGCCGTTTCGCAGTCCGGGGAGACAGCGGATACGTTAGCAGCAATTACTGAGGGAATGCGGCTGAAGCAATCAGCGCTCGCGATTACCAATACTGTTGAGAGCTCGTTGGCTCGCAAAGCTAAGAATGTAATTTACACGCACGCAGGTCCGGAGATTTCGGTGGCGTCGACCAAATGCTTTATTGCCCAGTTGACGGCTCTTTATCTGCTGGGAGTTCATCTTGCAAAGGTGAGGGGAACTCAATCTCAGAAGTGGATTAAGCAGGCCCTGATCGATCTCAACTCTATTCCGGAGAAAATCGAAGAAGTGTTAAAGCAAAACGATCGAATTCAGTCGATTGCAAAAAAGTACTCTAATTTCGGCCAATACTTTTATTTGGGCCGTGGACTCTCATACCCCTTGGCTCTTGAGGGAGCGTTGAAGCTGAAAGAAATTGCTTACATCAACACCCAAGCTTACTCGGCGGGTGAGATGAAGCATGGCCCGATTGCCTTGATCTCTGAAGATTGGCCCGTTGTTTGTGTGGCACCTCAAGATGGAATTCACGACAAGATGATTTCCAACATCGAAGAGGTGAAGGCTCGGGGTGGTCGAGTGATCATGATTGGAACCGAAGGAGATTCTAGAGCGGAAGCTTTGGCGTCTGAGTGGATTTCGCTCCCCAAGGTGCGATCAGAGCTTTATCCTTTTGTCGCGTCGGTTGTTCTGCAGCTCTATGCCTATCATATGGCTGTGTTGCGTGGAACAGATGTCGATAAGCCAAAGAATCTGGCGAAGTCTGTCACTGTGGAATAAAAAAGGGATCGACTCGCGATCCCTTTTTTAAACAAAGTTTCATCAAAACTGTTATGTGAACTTTTTTGGGCCTTCGTTTCCGAAGAATTCTTCGATGATGCGCTTAGAAACAGTAATGATCTGTTTGTTTCTTAAGTAGACGACGTACGCATCCAAAATCTTTTTGATGTTTGGCGAAACATCTTCAAATCGAAGTCCCATGCCCAAATGCTCGCGGCCCTTTTTGCGATTGACCGCCCAGTTGACTCGAACAACGGAAGCGCCGACTTGCAAAGATCCAAGATCACCTGGAAGCTGAAGTTGGATTTCGATTTTCTTTTTCGGGCTTAAAATCTTCTCGGTTTTGATGAATAAACCGTCGTTGGTGATGTCTCCGACATCAGCCTCATGTTCAACCCCATCCAGAACATATCGAATTCGCTCCGCAAGAAGAGGAATCCTGATGCCACCACGCTTATCTTTGGCATTTAATCTTTCCATGTCTTAATCCTTTTCAATCGTTACAATTTGTTTACTTGTTACGATCAAATCTCCCCCTTATGGAAACTTGATCCCTTTACAGGGCATCCCTAGGTCGCCCTCAAACTAGCCTTTTGGGCGTCGTTTGTTAATCCGCTCTAAGTTGGAGTGCGGATTCTGAAGGATACAATAAGCAATCGGCATACCAAGTTTATACGGCCTTAAATTGGGTTTTATGGGGATTTAACGCATCGCAGGGGGGACATCTTTTGTTCATTTAGGGACTTTTTGTCATCAATTTCTGCAGGGTCGGTATTTTGGGGCCTCACAGGGGGGCTGGTTTGGGTTTAATCTAGGGATAACCATGAAAAAGACTCGGAAAATGAAGGTCATCATTGCTGATGAATCCCTCACCGTTCAAAAGCAGGTGAATGTTGCTTTAGCCTCACCCGATTGCGAGGTGATTGCAGCGGCGGATGGTCAGGATGCTCTTCAGAAGGTGAAAATGCTCAAGCCCGATGTCTTGCTAGCAGATTGCGCGCTTCGATACCTCGATGGTTTTGATTTAGTCGATCGAATCAGATCCGACTCATCCCTTGTTCATGTGAGGGCGATTTTGCTGAAGGGCCAGCTACCTAAGGGAAAAGAACGTCGCCTCAAAGAGGTGCGAGCTGATGAGGTCCTGTCAAAGCCAGTTGATCAAAAATTGTTGATGCGAGCTCTGGAGAATGTCTTTGCCGATGACGAGGAATCAACGGCCGTTCAAATAGATCCCCGGTTGTCTGATGACGAGAAAACTCCCATTGTTCGAGTGGAAAAGATTGAGGCACTCAATTCGAAGCTTTCGGCCATTGCTGAGGAAGTGGTGGGGACTCGTCGTGAGGAACCTCTAGCTAAGGGCGATTTCGGCCTGGATTCAGTGGCTAAAGAAGAAATTCGAAAATGGATTAGCGAAAATATGCCTCGAATTGTAGAAAAGCTTGTGAAAGATGAGCTTTTCAAATTCACCAAAGGATCTCGTTAAATCCTTCTGTTTTGAATCCCTGGATTCCACTCAAGATGAAGCATCCCGTCTTCTCAAAAAGGGAATCGTGCCACCTTTCTATGTGCAAGCCGATGTTCAAACCAAGGGGCGTGGTCGTTTGAGTCGTCAGTGGGTTTCGGAGAAGGGAGCCTCGCTGACTCTGACGTACTGTTGTCGATCATCCTCGCGTTTCATTTCGGGACTGTCGTTGGTTGTTGGTCTTTCAGTCCTTCGAGCGTCTCAACGCAGCGATCTGGCTCTCAAGTGGCCCAATGACATTATGTTGGGGGATGCCAAGGTCGGTGGGATTTTGATTGAATCAAAATCTCAGGGTGAGACGATTGATTTTCTTGTGGGCATTGGCCTCAACTTGAAAAATCTTTTGAGTATTTCCTATCGGGGGTTGAATCAGGAGATAGGCGCTACTGATTTGGTGAATCACCTGCAGTCGGATCTCGCCCGTTTTTTTGAAAAAGGATTTAGTGTTTTTCTTGCAGAGTATGAGGGTCGGATGTGGAAACTGGGTCGAGAGGTAACTTACGAGGTTCAAGGTGAAAGACGGACCGTTCAAATCGTGGGTGTCACCGATGAGGGAGCTTTGAAAGTTTCATCGGGTGGATCTCTGGTTGTGAATCTAGACGGAGAGATTTTGCATGAAATCTAGCGTGGTTGTTCGAATTGGCAATTCATCCATCGAGTTTAGCTCGAAGCCGAGTGAGATCTTTCGATCTGATGTCGGAGATTGGTCTAAGCTCATTCAGCTGATTGAGCTCAAGAAAGTCGATCGAGTTTTCGTTGCCTCCGTAAACCCCCCAATGACCAAAGCGTTGAAAGTGAAATGTAGGAAGATCAACGTCTCAGTGGTTGAGATTCACTCTCGAGATGTCCCTTTGAAATCTCCCTACAAGAAAACGTTAGGGGTTGATCGAATTCTGAATGTCTTTGCTTTATCTCAACGTTTCAAAGCTTCATTTGTTTTAGTTGATTTGGGAACTGCTACAACGGTTGAGTTTTTTGATTCAAAAAGGGGATACCTTGGGGGCTGGATTGCACCGGGAGCTTGGATGCTGTCTCAGGCGTTGATGCAAAACACAGCTTTGTTACCCTCGGTGGATGTGAGGCGGATGAAGTCTCTCAAGAGCATGGTCGGTTCTGATACACAGAAGACGCTTCTTCTGGGAATTCGCGCAATGATCAGAGGCATTGTCGCAGAAGCGGAATGTACAGCGCGTCAAATTTGCACAACACACCCTGTTCATTGTTTCGTCACGGGCGGTGGAGTGGGGGATTTGGGTCATCTAAAGGGCTGGAAACGCGTCTCCGGGCTGCAGCTTGAGGCTCTTCGAAAGATCGCAGACAATAGGTAGGTGCAGCCTCATCGGTTACCTGTCATTACTGAGCTTCCTGAGAAGCTTCAAAGGGTTGTTAATCCTGCGAACCAGAAGCTTCTGATGGCTGTTGCCAAGGGTCTTGCGCCACTTGATCCCCAGACCCTTTTGGAGTCTTGGGTGTATCTTGCCCACACAGATAATCCGATGATTGCGGATGCGTCGCTTCAGTCCATTAAGTCCTATCCCGAAGCTGCACTTGTTCAGACGCTGAAGTTGGAGCTTGCTCCTTGGGCTCTTGAGTCTCTTGGCGAAATTTTCATCGGCAATGATGCTGCTCTTGAAGTGATTCTGCTGAATCAGAATGCGCCCGATGAACTTTTTTCGAAAGTCGCTTCCAAGTGCTCCGAAACGATCACCGCATTGATTGCCAACAACCAGGAGCGAATCATTCAGTCGCCTGAGATTATTCCAGCGCTTGAGTCCAATCCAAAAAATCTCAAGAGCAATACGGATCGTCTTCGACACTTTCTTCGCTTAGCAGGCGTTTTTATCCCAGGAGACACCTCCAGTGCATCTCCAGAAGAGAAGCCGGTGGCTTTGCCTGCGGAGGGTGAGGAAGACTCAGAAGATGCCGATGCAAGCGCCGAGAAGGCTCTCAAAGAGAGTTCCCATTTGACAGAGGAGCAGCGCTCGAGCCTTTTGAATTATATTTTGAAGTTGAATGTGGGGAGTAAGATCAAACTCGCCTTTAAGGGCAACAAGGAAGCCAGGCAGATTCTCATTCGAGATGTGAACAAGATTGTCGCACTGACAGTACTCAAGTCGCCTCGCTTGAATGAAAATGAAGTCGCTCTCTATGCATCTCTTCGAAATGTTTGTGATGAGGTCATTCGAACGATTTCGACTTCTCCCCAGTGGACCAAAAGCTATCAGGTCAAGCTTGCGGTTTGTCGTCATCCCAAGGCACCGCTGACTCAGTCAATGGCGTTTCTCAAATTTCTGACTATGCGAGATCTGAACAAGCTCACTAAGGATAAAAATGTCGTCGGGCCT
This sequence comes from Bacteriovoracaceae bacterium, assembly GCA_040381435.1. Classification (GTDB taxonomy): domain Bacteria; phylum Bdellovibrionota; class UBA2394; order UBA2394; family UBA2394; genus JBEIHI01. Next base: position 4,918 of record JBEIHI010000099.1, read on the forward strand.
CTCAAGAAGGCTGCCAAAGAACTGCTTTCGCTCAAAAGAAAATAGGACAAACAATCCTGGAACTTACTCGGGTTTAGCGACTCTCAGAACGCTCACAATCACGGGAACGCCGACTTCGTTTCGGGTCACGTTGTAATCAAACAGAAGATGAAGATTTTCTGCTGGGTTGGAGTCCCTCCAAGTTTGGAAGCGTTCGTAGTCTTCTGGCTTCATGAGTTCACGAAGGTAGGTCTCCACCTCGCTGGGGGAGAGTTTGATGCCCCAGGCGAGATGCTTCATGGAATGATCCTCGTGTTGGTCGACGATGGACTGGCTGTGATCGATGAAATCCTCCCTTAAATAGTACTTCATCGATTCAGCCAGCCTCGTCATATTAGAAATGAGTCGTGCAACAACCAGGCTGCCTGCAGTGGTCATGGCAAGAGAGATATGTTCTGCAATGGGCTCAGCGGCTGGGCTAACTGAAAAGCCGATGGCTGCTGTCATGAACAACAAATCTCGTTTACCCCATCGTCTGATGTACGAATTGAGCGCATGATTGATTGTGCTGAGGCGGTCTTTGACGAGGCTCTTTCCCAAAAGCCTTTGCACTTGGATGGCAAAAGGCTTGCTGGGATCTGACGATTCAGGATGATCAAGATTGTCCTTGAGCTGGAGGGCATGAGCAATCTTTCGTTTATCCTTTGGGTATCTCTGCAGAGTCTCCTGCACAAAGCGGTCAATCTGTTCATGATCTTGCTTTGAAACATAGAGCGAAACTTTTTCGCCTCGATTCCAATTCTCTTTGAGGCCCTCACGAACGGAGTGAGAGATCGCTTCAAGGAATGACTTGTTTGACGTATCTAAGGATCGATGAAACTCCCGAAGGCCTTGCCAATACTCGGGCGTACCATCCACCGCTCTGCCCGCCACGATTTGGAGCGCCATGCGACATCGGGTCTTTTGGATTTCCGGTGAGAATCGGGCGACTGGTTCCAAATTGAACCAGTCCGAGGATGGCTTGAGCTGTGGCAAGTGGGGGCTGGAGTTCCCAGAATCGGCCCATAGTTGTCCAGTGAAAGCGCTAAGCACCCAGAAAAGGGCGCCTGTAACTCTTAAATCCCGCATCCAATCTCTCTTATACAAGTTTCGTGCCTGAATCAAAAACTGGCGGAGAGAGAGACCAGGTCTTCCGACTCCCTAAACTTTGGAAATCGTTACACTTCTCATTTCACCTTGCGGCGACGAGAAGCATAAAGAAGCAAGTGGTTATGGGTTTCTGTACTCGGCTCGTTTGAATTCAAAGATTTTAGCGCCGGTATGCCTTGGAATTTTATATCCAAGCTTCTCGGTGCCATCCTTCAATTCGATGCCCGCTTTTCTCAAATAGACATTGGTCGTTTCCATATCGGAATGGCCTACTATGGCCATGACCCTGGCTAACGATTCGCCTCGTGAGAGCAGGTTTGTAATGAACGTGGCCCTTAGATCGTGAAATCGGATGTCGCTAATGCCCAGAGATTTACAAAAGTTGCGGGTCACTAGTTGGACTGTTGATTCAAGAAGGACGAAGAGTGCTGTTGAACAAAGCCACTGCAACTAAGTTTTCGTTAGAGTGTTCTCTCTTGATTCGATGGGTAATTTTATTGTGCGCCTTCACTTTCGATTTCGGAGTGAAGGCGCAATCACCGAGCCAAGATGTCAAGCGTGATCTAAACACCGTTTTCGAGTCTCATCTCCGAAAATACAATCAAGGCTCTAAGCGCCCAATCACATCAGAAGAGGCGCAAACAAAAATGGCGAGATTTTTTCAAGCGTTCTCTCTCAGATACTCGGGGAGCGGCGAAAGCCACTGGTCTTCCCAACTGAAGGCCGGCGTTGAAGGCGGCTTAATTGCTGCTAACAATGGCACCCCTGCTTCTTATAATCGCGACGCTCGATCCATCTATGATGCCGTCTGCGATGGCCGCGCAAACTGCGCTGCCGGTACCGATCTTTTTATCGGTGGGGTTGTTAACACTTTAGGACCCGAAGCGATTCCAACAAAATTACTCGCGGTGATTTTTTCAAACGGTCATGTTCAGCCAGGCTTCTTCATTGAGAAAAATAGCACATGGAACCTTCATCGTATTGAAACTACGGCATCGGGAATTCAATCTGAAGACCTAGGCTCTACCGAAAATCTCGCATCGCGAGGTGCTCTTCGCGTTTTAATGGTGGACGACTATTTGAGAATGGAAGCCAATCGGATCAATGGATTTCCAGCAGAGCGAATTGTCAGCGAACAACTTCCACTTGCACTTGATCGGGTCGCGAAAAATTATGGAGTGCCGGTCGTAAAACTCGAAGCCCTCATACAAGAGCAAAAGCGGAAAAGCGGACAAAACGACGTTGATGGTCAAGATGGTACTCCTTTAGCCTTTGGAAAGGCAGATGTACCGCCCGGAGATCTTCCAAGGCCAGAAGGCAACGAGACTCCAGGTCGCCTCAGTATCCGGGCCGACCAATCGACGAGAGTCGATGAAGCGAAGAATCGGCAGAATCTGCTTAAGGCGTCGCCCGTCGTACAATTTCCCCTCGGTGGGTATGTCTCTGATGATGGGGAATTTTGGAACCGATCCGGCCGCCTTATGGATTCAGACGAAAAATACCTGGCATTAGAATTTTTGCTGGAGGTTGCTAACGCCGGTACTCCTGGGACGAATGAAACTCTAGCGGCTCAACGGGCTCTTAAAGAATATGAATCTCGGTTTGGTGCTATTCCTTTTACGACCGAAAAAGATAACTTTCGGACGCGTCACTTTTTGACAGACGAATATAGAAATAAACTAGATAAAAATGACATTAAATCGCTGTTGAAACTTATCGATCCTAAACCAAATTGCCCGTATCCGGAGAAGTAGGGACTAACCTCCTGATCTCGGTAGTCGAACCTTAGTTCGAAACAGCAAACTAGTTACCGCATAGAATGCTAGTGACGATATCGCTTTCATCAACCACGACCGTGATTGTGCTATCCATAGCCCCGCTAAAGTAATGATTTTTTCCATCGACCCTGATGGGCATGCCGAGCTCAAAATAAAGTTCATTCTTCGTGATGCCCGCCTTGATAGACTTACATGCGGGAATATTATTGTAGTGCGCAAGGCAGCTATTGTCCTCCGCGCAATTTCTTAGAATGCAAACATTTTGTGCG
>JBEIHI010000100.1:0-8085 GCA_040381435.1 Bacteriovoracaceae bacterium
CGGCACCTGTCGTTCAGGTGAACGAAACCTACTACGAAAACTTAACTCCTGAAAAACTCAACCGCTTGATCAATTCTTGCAAAGAGGGAGATCCGAAAGCGTCATGATTAAAAAGACAAAACACGCTGGCAATATGCGGCCGATGGCCATCGAACAAAAACCTCTCGAATCTGAAAAGCGCATTCTTCTGGAGCATGAGCTTGTTCCGGACATGAACAAGATTGATGTCTACGCCTCAAAGGGCGGCTATCAAGCTCTCAAAAAAGTTCTCCAGGGGAAAATGACTCCCGACCAAGTGATTGCCGAAGTCAAAGCCGCCAACTTGCGAGGTCGTGGCGGTGCTGGGTTTCCGACGGGAATGAAGTGGGGCTTCGTGCCCAAGAGCGATGGCAAACCACACTATTTGCTGTGCAATGCTGATGAGTCAGAACCGGGAACATTTAAGGATCGAGTGATTCTTGAAAAACTCCCCCATCTGATGATCGAAGGCATGATCATTGGAGCTTATGCCATTGGTGCCGCTCGCTCTTATGTTTATATTCGAGGCGAATACACTTACGCCGCTGAGGTTATCAACCAGGCGATTCAAGAAGCTTACAGGGCAGGATTTTTAGGCAAAAATGTTTTGGGCTCCGGCTTTGATCATGATATGGCCGTGCACCGCGGAGCTGGTGCCTATATCTGCGGAGAAGAAACCGGATTGATTTCTTCTCTTGAAGGTAAAAAAGGAATGCCAAAATTGAAGCCTCCATTTCCAGCCGTAGAGGGCTATCTCAAATGCCCGACAGTCGTGAACAATGTGGAAACTTTAGCCACCGTGCCATGGATCATTAACAACGGTGGTGCTGCCTACACAAAAATGGGCACTGCCAAAAGTTCTGGGACCAAAATGTGGTCTGTCAGCGGAGATGTGAATCGACCCGGCGTCTACGAAGTTGAATGCGGAAAGCCCTTCCGTGTTTTGCTGGAAGAGTGCTGCGGTGGAATGAAAAACGGGAAAAAACTCAAAGCCGTGATCCCTGGCGGATCTTCAGCACCCATTCTCACCGCTGAAGAGGCTATGAATATGACTTTGGATTATGAAAGCATTGCAAGCTTTGGCTCGATGCTTGGATCAGGAGGAATGATTATCCTCGATGAAACCCGCGATCTAGTTCAAGTCCTCAAGAATCTTGCAGAGTTTTATCACGACGAATCCTGCGGCCAATGTACTCCCTGCCGGGAAGGAACGGGCTGGATTGAGAAGATTCTTCATTCTTTCACTGAGAAAGAGGCGAAACGTGATGATGTTGAACTGCTGAAGAAGATTTCTGCAAACATGATGGGACGAACCATTTGCGTGCTCGCCGATTCCATTGCGATGCCGGTCGAAAGCTATATTCGCAAATTCCCCAAAGAGTTTGAAAACTATCTTCAAAAACCGAAGACCTTAGAAATGAAACAAAGGGTGGGCTAACAATGGCCAAGATCACAATCAACGGAAAAGAGATTGAAGTTCCTCAGGGCAAAAACCTCGTTGATGCCGCAAAAGACGCTGGCGTCGACATTCCTCACTATTGCTACCATCCCGGTCTTTCGATTGCTGGGCAGTGCCGAATGTGTCTTGTTGAGCTTGAAGGAAATCCCAAGCTCCAGATTGCCTGCAATACCAAGTGCAGTGATGGCATGAAGGTGCACACCAACAATGAGAAAGTGGAAAGCGCCGTCCAATCGAGTCTTGAAATGCATCTCATCAATCACCCCATTGATTGCCCGATCTGTGATCAAGCGGGAGAGTGTGGACTTCAAAACTACTACATGCAGCACGGCAAGTATAACTCTGAAATGCACGAAGAGAAGGTGCACAAAGAGAAGGTCGTTGATCTCGGTGATCATGTGGTTCTGGACAAAGAACGCTGCATTCTCTGCAGCCGCTGCGTCCGGTTTACGCAGGAAGTCTCAAAGACAAATGATTTTGGAATCTTTCAACGTGGTGATCGTTCAACCATTGGCACCTACGGAGATGCTCCTCTCAAGGGCAACTACCAACTCAATACCGTAGATATCTGCCCCGTCGGAGCGTTGACCTCGAAGGACTTTCGGTTCGAGCAACGAGTATGGTTCCTGGATGAAACGGATTCTATTTGTGGTGGGTGTAGCAAAGGATGCAATGTTTCGGTCCATCACAAAAAAGGAAAGCATGTCTATCGATTGAAACCACGCACCAATGAGCAAGTGAACGGCTTTTGGATGTGCGACAAGGGTCGATACACCTACAAAAATTCCAATTATGACAAGCGACTGACTCACGCTCAACTCGGCGGCGTTGATCTGCCTCACGATGAAGCCATTGCTTCTTGGGCGAATGACTTGAAGGTTTTGATTGCGACAGAACGCCCCGAGGAAGTCGGAGTCTTTTTGACTCCCCATATGACACAGGAGGAGATCGGCTCAATCGTTGAGCATTTCGCAAAAACACTGGGAGTAACGAAATTTTTCTCCGAAGACATCGAGAAGCTCAGCAAGGACGACAAAGACGTTGATGGCCTTCTTCTTCGATCAGATCACTATCCCAACTCAAAGGGATTTTTGAAACTCGCCTCTTCATCCAAAATCAAGATCCAGCAGGTTGAAGATCTCGTTTCAGCTCTTCAAAAGGGTAGCATCTCTCATTTGATCCTGTTTGTTCCCGAAGGTGACAAGATCTTGCCCGCCATGACAAGAATCGCTCAGGTCACAAGACCCGACTTGTTTGTGGTAGCCATTAGCCCTCAAAGCTCAGCTGTGGAGCTGTTCCCATCCGCACTGACTCTGCCATCCTTGAGTCACTACGAGAAAACCGGGACCGTCATCAACCACGCCGGCCTTGAGCAAAAAATGGCGGGTGGATTCAAGATGTTTAAAGAATCATTTTCGATTCAGGAGATTGTTGAACAACTCAAAGTGAAATCGACTGAATCACACCAAAGAGAAAGGGCGGCGCGATGATTTCGAAGCTCGAAAAACACTCTTACATGATTGGTATTGTTCGCGGAATGATGCGAACAGGTGGCCACTTCATTAAAAACCTTTTGCGAATTACAAGGGTTCCAACGATTCAGTATCCTGAACAACGTCGAAATTACTCGAATCGCTTTATGGGCGTTCACATTCTGACTAAAAAGCCCGGTGGGGATATTGCCTGCACAGCGTGCATGTTGTGCGCTACAAATTGTCCGGCTGAGTGTATTCACATTGTTGCAGCGGAGTCGGCCAATCCTAAGGTGGAGAAGTACCCGGCTGTTTATGAAATCGATCTTCTTCGATGCGTCTTTTGTGGATTTTGTGAAGAGGCTTGCCCCGTGGATGCGATTCGAATGGGTCGCGACTATGAGATGGCTGAGCTCTCGGAGCGCAACTTTGTCGTTGGCATCGAGTATCTGATGGATCGACCCGCTCTTAAGGGTAAGAACATTAGCCTCTTTCATGAGCCCGAGAAGATTGTCAAAGTTGAGCCCAAACAAGAGCGTAAAATCGCCTAAGCCAAAGGAAGCTTTCTCTGCGAATCGGTCACTTCGAGATTAAAGCTATCAATACCGGGATGTTCAAACTCGACGGTGGAGCGATGTTTGGATCCGTTCCCAAACCCATGTGGGAAAAGGCGATTCCCCCCGATGAGATGAATCGGATTCCCATGGCTCTTCGACTGATTCTCCTGCGAGATCTCAAAACCGGTCGAAATCTGATCGTCGATACAGGAATCGGCCACAAATGGTCCGAAAAACTAGAGAGGATCTATGCGATCGATCACTCGCAGGAAACTTTGGAATCAGCTCTTTCTCAAGAAGGACTTCGCTTTGATCAAATTACAGATGTGGTCCTAACTCATTTGCACTTTGATCATGCCGGCGGTGCCACCGTAAAAAATGCAGCTGGAGAACTTGCTCCAGCTTTTCCAAACGCCAAGTACTACATTCAAAAGGATAACTACGATTGGGCTACTCGTCCGAATTCACGAGAAGCGGCAAGCTATCTGCCGGAAAATTTTGAACCAATCATCAAAGCGGGTAAGATGATCATTTGCGACGGTGTCCAAGACTTTGAGAGCAAGATTCAATGGCCTGGCTTTAGTGTCGTGGTCAGTTACGGACACACCATCGGCCTTCAGTGCCCCAAGATTGCGATTGAGGATAAAGTCTTCTTTTATCCATCCGACTTGATTCCAACATCAGCTCATGTGCCTCTTCCCTGGGTGATGGGCTATGACATTCACGTAATTAAGATCCTTGATGAAAAAGAGGCTGTTCTAAAGGAAGCTGCGGCCGGCAACTGGATTTTCGTTTACGAACATGATCCCAAAATTCCCGCCTCTACGATTCGATTGGGATCGAAGCACTTTGAAGTGAAGCAGGCTCTTTCATCCTCTCTCACAGCCTAAACCACCAAGATTATGCATTCTTTGCATAGACCCCAATCGGAGGCCTGTTTCGGGCCGCCAAAACATTGGCATAGCCATTGCAAAATGTCCCAAGTGACCTAGTGGCGCAATCCCTGCGGCCAAGATCGCAGGATAAGGTGGTGTTCAAGTGAAAGTGTTAATGCCTGTCGTGGTTCTGTCCGGACTCGCTCTAAGTGCGTGTTCTCAAGATAGCAAGCTGACGTCGACCCCGCTCTCCTCCTCAAACGGATTTAATGCGAACTCCGTGCAAAACGGAAAAGATGGAATCAGTTGTTTTGAAGCTCTTTATGTCGATCTCAATGACGACGGCGTGATCGATGAAGATGAAAAACAAAGCGATTCAGACTCCGATGGATTTGCCGATGCAGACATCAACAAAGATGGCAAAGTCGGCGCCGAAGATTGTTTGGGTGCTACCGGAGCTCAAGGTCCTCAAGGAGTTCAAGGTGTGCAAGGAAATGCAGGAGTTGCCGGCCCGCAAGGTCTCAAAGGTGACAAAGGTGATACAGGAGCAGCGGGTGCGACGGGAGCAACTGGAGCAGCGGGTGCGACGGGAGCTACAGGAGCAGCGGGTGCGACGGGAGCAACTGGAGCAACCGGAGCGACTGGCCCAATGGGTCCTGCTGGAGCCGACGGAGCCAACGGAGCTCAAGGTCCTCAAGGCCTTCAAGGCCTTCAAGGCTTACCAGGCGCAACGGGAGCTACGGGTGCAAACTGCTTCGACGATCTCAATGTTTTTACCGATGATCTCAACAATGATGGACAACTGACAGTGGCAGATTGCCGCGGCCGCGAGGGACTTCAAGGTCCGCAGGGAGTCGCTGGAGCAACAGGTCCCATGGGCCCGATGGGTCCGCAGGGTTTCACGGGTGCGACCGGCGCAACCGGTGCGACGGGTCCTCAAGGTCCTATCGGTCTCACGGGTCCTGCCGGTGCAACGGGTGCGACAGGTCCCGCAGGTCCTGCCGGAGCCACCGGCCCTCAGGGACCAAAGGGTGACAAAGGTGATCGAGGTGATGTGGGACCCGCTGGAGCCACTGGACCTCAAGGTCCAGCAGGACTCAACGGTTTGATGGGACTCATGGGACCCCAAGGTCCGCAAGGCCCGCAGGGTCCGCAAGGTCCAGAAGGCACATGTGGATGTCCTCCTCCACCACCGCCCCCGCCACCTCCTCCACCCGCTGGCTGCTCGCCTGCAGACCAAATGACGAATCCCGATGAAGCCGGGGAATGTACTTTGAGCTGCCCTCCTGGCTCGACTCTGATCGTGGGTGTAACTCAAGGGGGTCCTAACTGTTACGCCGAGCCCGACTACATCAACAACTCTGTCACTTGCCGATACATTCCCCCTGCTGACGGCAGTGCAGGAAGTGGTAGCGGCAGCGGAAGTGGCGGTCCTGTGCTTGGAGTAATGGCGTGTTCATGTTGGGCCATTTGCTCACCAACCAGCACTCCTCCTGTACCCTAGAACGTGAAAGTTGAGCGCGCATAGTTTTTTGACGAGGTTTTTTGTAGTTATGTCTAAACTTCTAGTTTCCACGTCTTCCGCTTTGCTTCTTTTGAGCGGCTGCTCAGCGGATCCTAACATCAAAACCAAGAGTGGTCCCACCACAGGTCTGATGGGCAACTCCATTCAGCGAGGAGCCGATGGACAAAACGGCGTTCATTGCTGGGAAGCGAATTTCATCGACAGCAATGGAGATGGTCTGCCCAATCCTGAATTCGATTCCGATTCAGACGGAATCGCGGACGCTGATATCAACCGCGACGGAATGTTCTCCTCAGCGGATTGCATCGGAGCAAGCGGCATTCAGGGTCCTCAGGGATTACGCGGAAATGACGGGCGAGATGGAACGAATGGAACCAATGGCCGCGATGGAACAAACGGAACTAACGGAGTGAACTGCTTTGATGGCCTCACCATCGATCTGAATGGTGACGGAGTCATCAATCGACTTGATTGCCGAGGACCTGCGGGTGCTAACGGAGCCAATGGAATGAATGGAACCAATGGTCGAGATGGAGCTAACTGCTTCGACGGAATGGATCCTTTCAACCAGGGAAACCGAGATGGACAGCTTTCAATCGAAGACTGTCAGGGCCCCTCAGCTACTCCAAACTTCAATTCTCTTGAAGTTATTAAGTGCAGAGTGGGTGGCGAGATCCCGGGCGGGATCGACTCCACAGGCCTGATGAATGAGCATTTTCAAAACTCAAACGGCACACCGATCTCGGCAACCGCTCAATGCTCGCCAGGCAAGATACTCATTATGTCGACGGTCACCTCAGTCAAACTCGCGGACAATATTGCGGGAGGTGATACAGTCGCCCCCAAGATCGACTACGGAGTGGCCTCAGGGCGCTTAAACATCAATGATCCCTACCCCACTCGCATTGAATGTTTTTTTGAGAATCGATTTCCAACTCCTCTGGATCCAGCTGTGGCAGGAGCAATTGCAGTGACTGGAATGGGGCTTTGCGCTCCGATTCCTCAATAGAAACGGGACACAAAGATGAGTTTCAAAACGATCACAACGCGCTTCACTTTGATTGTCACGCTCCTAACGGGATGCTCTGAGGCGCAGTTTAGCTCAAAGATCTCGAAAGAATATGCTTTGACTGCGAACTCACTCTGGGATGGAGCCGCGGGAGAAGATGGAGTGACATGCTGGCAAGCAATCACATCTGATCAAAATGGAGACGGTTTACTTAACATTCATGACTGCCAAGGTGAGCCCGGAGCCCAGGGACTCCAAGGCTTGACCGGCAATGACGGACGAAATGGAACCAATGGAGTCGATGGCCAAAATGGCACGAACGGAACTCAGTGCTTTCAAAGCTCTGGCGATAGCAATGGAGATGGCGCTCTTTCTAGTCTCGATTGCCGAGGTTCGCAGGGACCCGCGGGACTAAATGGCCAAAACGGAACCAACGGGCAAGCAGGAAGCGATTGTCATGCAGGACTTTCTGATCAAAATGGAGATGGCGTTATCAACACTCAAGACTGCCGCGGCCAAGCAGGCACGCCTCGATTTGATGGCTTTGAAACAATCGGATGCGCTACGGGAGGAAAGATGCCAGGTGGTGTCGATCCTTCAAATCTGATGAATGTCGAAGCCACGAGCACCTTTACATGGGCCCAATGCTCGCCAGGCAAGCGGCTCGTCGCCGCTGGGCTTGTGGGTACGTATCTCCCGGAAGCGCTCATCCCCATGAGGCCATATTACGGCGGAGCTCTCATTGAACACGGGGTGGCCACGGGCCGAGCCGAGCCTACCGATCTCTTTCCAAACAAGATTCAATGCTTCATCGGCAACAGAAATCCAACCGAATGCTCAGATCCACCTTGTCCTGATCTCCTCTTTCCCATGGGACTCGTTGGCTGGGGACTCTGCGCACCGATCTCGGGGACTGCCATGGATTAACCGTTAATCATCATCGTCGTCGCCGACTTCTTCTTCCCCATCATCGTATTCCCCGTCTCCATCTGAGTCCTTATGCAGAGACGCTGACGTCTTGATATTTTCGATGATAAGATCGAGAAGGGTTTCATTTGAAGTCTCGCTGATCGTAATTGTTCCTCCCGTGACAGTGGCCGCATCAAGATCCACGCCGATGAACCATTCATTCATATTGAATCCAAGAACATAAATTGTTTGCGACGATAA
>JBEIHI010000101.1:0-8039 GCA_040381435.1 Bacteriovoracaceae bacterium
GGTTGCGGGGGTTTGATTTGAACAAACGACCTTCGGGTTATGAGCCCGACGAGCTACCAGGCTGCTCCACCCCGCGATCAAAAAATGTTCCCCAACTTAACAAAGCATCCAGCATTTGCAACCCCTTTAAGTCAGCAAATGTCAGCCCCACCAAATCAATAGACGCCCCAGCCTCAAGTCCCCTAAATTGCCTCCATCATGGCTAAAGCATCCACTCCCAAAGCTTCAAACAAAATCAAAGACTTCGACCCCAACTCAGCTCCCAGCGGCAACGGCATCTACGCTCTTCCCCACTCCACCGCCGACGCCAAACTCGTCTTCATCCCCGTCCCCTTTGAAGCCACCACCTCCTACCTCGGCGGCACCTCCAAAGGTCCCGATGCCATCCGACGCGCCAGCCATCAAGTCGACCTCTTCCATCCCGACTTCCCCGATTTCTGGAAACAAGGCGCAGCCATGCTCCCCACTCCCAAAAAAATTCTCGAACTCAACAAAACCGCCAAAGCCGCCGCCATTAAATCCCGAAAGCTCCCGGACAATTCCAAAGAGCGAAAAAAACTCATCGAAAAAGTGAACCTCATCTCCAATCAAGTTAACGACTGGGTCGCCCACACCACTCGCTCTCTCATTGCCGAAGGCAAAATCGTCGGCCTCATCGGCGGCGACCACAGCACTCCGTTTGGTGCAATTCAGGAAACACTCAAAGCCTACCCCCGCATGAGCATCCTCCACCTCGACGCCCACTTCGACTTGCGACAATCCTATGAAGGCTTTCACTACTCCCACGCCTCCATCTTCTACAACGTCGTCTCGCAACTCCCGCTGGATCGCCTCGTTCAGTTTGGAATCCGCGACTTCTGTGAAGCCGAACTTGAGTTTGCACAAGCCAATTCGCAAATCACCGTCTTTTCTGATCGGGAGATTTTTGCGCGCAAAGCTCGCGGCCAAAACTGGGATCAAATCGCAAACGAAATCATCGAATCCCTCTCCTCCGAAGTCTATCTCTCCTTTGATATCGACGGACTTGAGCCAAGCTTCTGTCCCGCTACCGGCACGCCAGTTCCCGGCGGACTGCACTTCAACGAAGTCAGCTATCTGCTTCAAAAACTCGCCGAGTCCAATCGCAAAATCGTAGGCTTTGATCTCTGCGAAGTAGGCCCCGAAGAATGGGATGCCAACGTCGGAGCTCGAATGCTCTTTCAAATGATGGTTCAGTGCTTAAGAACTGCAACATCCGAACGAATCGCCGCCATTCGCTGAAGCTGCCCCTGACATTTCTTCTCAGCCGTTCGAAACTCCGGTTGAATCTTGCCACTCGGCGAGTCCACATGATTGAGCAACTGCGCCACTTTCTCAAAATCGCGATTGGCGAGCGGCTCATCAGCATCGTCCAAAACACTTAAGTACATCATGACTCTCCAAACGAGAGACCACTCAGGCTGCAGCGACTTCAACGTACGCTCAAATTCATTTTTAAAATCCGAGCAAAGAATCATCTTCGACAAAAAATCAGCGGACGCTGCTCGCTCCTGTCGCTGCTCACGAGTCAGCATGCATTCCTGCATCACCCCACCCAATTTATAGAGCTTCTCTAGATCCATTTTTGAAAGACTGGAGTTTGTTTGAATCATTCTTCTCAAAATTGCCAGAAGCGCTCCGGTATGATGGCTGGTTCCAAGCGGATCTCCAAAAAACGTTTTGTGATAATGAATCGCCTGACTCATCGACACATGATCGGTTAGTTGCACTGGAAAATCAGCATACGCAATAAGCGCCTCACGAAACTTCAGAGGCATCTCCTCAAACTGAATAACCTGTAGATTGCTGGGCATGAACTGAAGCTTGAGCTTCTCGCTCTCTCGCACAAAGATCGCAATCTGACGATCCATATACTGAGGGCTCACCGCCACCGTCTTCATGGCATCCACATATTTCTGCGCAGAAACAACGTTGTCAGAGTCAGAGAAGCCCAATAGATGATTTCGAAATGGATGCCGTCTTAAGCCAAGAATCACAAGCGCCTCCTTCAGAAAATGACTTCGAAGACTGCGATCTAATCCCATCAGCATGGCGCTTCGCGTTAATCGAGGAGGGATCACCACCGGAGGAACGTAGATCCCGCGAGCCAGCGGGCCAGTCGACATCATCACATAGGGACCTCGCCCCCGCCCTGAGCGAAAGATCGGTCGAGAATCCGAAAACCCCGAAGGCTCTTCGAAAAAAAAACTAAAGCGACTTCGATCAATCAACCACTGCGGCACGCCATCCATGGCTCGAGTCGAAAAGCTCAATCCATAGTCAGCCAGAGGCACTCGCTCTGTCCGCACCGAGATGATCTCCACTCCATCCACTCGAGACGACAGATAGGGCATATACTCGGGGATAAGATCCTTAAGCGCTCGAACCACTGATAAATCATCATTCGAGGTCAGAGCCCGCGCATCCTCATCCACCGCAAAAACCACTCGATCCTGTGGATTGATTTGCTTAAGGTACTGAGCCATCACCCAGTTTGCCGCAACATCACTGGGCCCTGAGTGTGGCACACCTGCATAAACAATGATCGTTCTTGGGCGAGCAGCCTCAGCCTGAGCGGCCGTGAGAATAAATGCCAGGAATGAAAGCAAAAAGTGCATCTGAATCGGATAGCGCAAAATCCCTCGGACGTCCTCAGCCCCAAAGTCTCAAATGAAGTTTGAGACGATCTACGGAAATGCTACCATAGGGACATGCCTCATCAGTCGCCGCAGCTTCCACTCTCAATGGCCTGGACCGTTTGTGTCTCCAGCTGGCAGCTCATAAGACCAAACTTCTTTATGGCTTTGTTTTTTACGTTGATCATGGCGTTTACAACTTTGCTTTTGAATTTGATTCGCTACGTGGGCGCATCCTTGGATGGATTTGTCACCGTGCTTTTGGTGAGTGGATTTTTGTTTGCATGCAACAAATGGGCAAGTCAGCGAAAAGTCGAACTCGAAGATCTCTTTGTGGCTTTTTTTGATAAGTCTGTTTTTGCGCGAGCGCTTCCGTTGGGCCTCATGGTTGCGGCGTCGAATTTCTTAAGTACTCAAATCTTGAGTGCTCTTCCTTGGCAGTATGCTCACATCCCCCACCTCGCCTTACAGCTCTTTGACCTTGTGGTGATCTTGTCGATTGGCGCTGTTTTGTTTGATCATGCTCCGGCAGTGGGTGCAGTCAAACGTATGGCTAGAATTTTGCGGCAACAGTGGAAGCTTACCATGGTCTCAATTGCCATGATGATGGGGCTCACTCTGCTGAGCATCGGAACTTTTGGACTGGGCTTGCTGGTGTATCTGCCTATCCTGCTGGGATCTTTGTATTTCTGGCATCAGGCCATCGCTCAAGAAGTAGATGTCGAGGGCCGATCACAGCAACTTGAGTTGCAACCTCACGCGACTCGCTAAACACGAGTTAACTTTATCACGCGAGATTTCTAAATCGAAGCTCTGACAACAGACACAGGACTGTGTTCATCGCAAAACATGTCATAGCAACTGTTAATCAGCCGGAATCATTGGGCGTAAAATTGGCTTAACCTTTGCAGAATCGGAAATCGTCTTCGACACGGACACTAGATAGAAGGAGATTGATTCCATGCAACCACAATACACTTTTGGATTTGTCATAAAGCCTCTAGCCCTCATATTGATTCTCACTCAGCTAACACTGGAGTTGAATGCCAGCCCACAGCAGGCAAGTCCTGCCGATCCAAATGACCGACTAAACTGCGCCATCAACAGTATCCTTGCAATGAAGGAATGTGAACGCATGCAAGAGGCGGACATTCGACGATGCGATGAGGCTTACTGTGAAGGTCTCTCTCGTCTCTCGGACCCCTCTCAAACTGATCCGGCTGGAGCGATTGAACAGCTTTGGCAGGAGTATCAGTCCTGCTTGAACGTCGCCCGCCACGACGCCGATTTATGTCAGCGTAGTGTCATAGCGGCATACAACTGCGATCTTACTTACGGGAGAAATGATACTCCGCCGCGAGTCTCACCTAGAAGCCGCGAGAAAGAAACACACCCACGAGAGACAGCACAACCTGTCTGCTCGATACTAACACTCTCCGATGAGTGAAGGATCAGAATTTCTAGATATCAGATCCCAATGATTCAACCCCGATCTTGGTTTCAGGATCGGGGTTTTTCTTAGCGAGACGCTTGAGACTCGGGCTTAAACTCAGGATCGCGAACAAGTTTGTCGATCTCAGTGAGCAAGCGGTTTTCTTTGAGCGTGCTGCTCTTGGTTGCAATCCAGGAATACAAACTTCCCTGAGGATCGACTCCGGCCGTCACAAAATCATCGTAGTACTGCTCCTCTGAGGTGATCGTCACACGCGTGCCACCTTTGGCCTCAGATACGAGATAAACATACAACTTGTATCGAATCGAATAAGGCACTCGAGTGTCCTCACCAAATCCGTGATACAAAACATCCGACTTTGCTTTGGTCCAGTCCGTCACCAAATAAGCTCTAGCGGAGGCGGGATCGATATCCTTTTGAACAACTGCAAACTTAGCCAAGACAGTTTGTGTCGCTGCCCAGGTCCGTTGAAACACTCCAGGAACAACCATCTCAGTGGGCAAAGACTTCACCGCAATCTTGCCCGGCTCATTGTACTCCTTTGAATAGCAACCCGACAAAATCACACCCACGGCCAAGGACAACACAAGATTTCTCATGCTTCGATTGTATCAACTTTACCCGTGAAGCGTCGACTTTGATGCGCCACAGCAATGCGATTATTTGTCTCGAAAGATATCGTAGATGGTAAAGAAGCCGTCACGCTCCTTCCCCCAGAGCCAAATTCCATGCTTCAGAAAGTCAAATGACTCCCCCACCGCAGGCTCCTCCAAAGCGTCGGACATCAACAAAAATCGACCCTTCTCCGTGAGCACGCCATCAAGATTCTTGAGAACTCGATCGCGAAGCTTACCTTCAGGATCAAAAAGATCCTTACGACGCTTCATCATCGACCACATTCGAATCGCAGACAGATCCCCGTGCTGTGCCTGAAGAGTTTCAAAAAAAATCGGCCGAGGTGCTGCAAACAAAACAAGATCGTACCTCTCCGTTACGTTGTCCAGAGCATCACTCACCCAAACCTTCACCCGCTGATCTCCACTCAGATTGAGTTCAATAGCCTTTTGGCTGAGAGAGACGGCCTTAGGATCGATGTCAGTCCCGTGGATTTTGGTGAGATGAGAAAACTTGCGCGCAATCATCACAAGCTCTGGACTTGCGCCCGTTCCCAAAATCAACACTGAAGAGACCGAGGGCAAATACTGCGCAGCTGTTTCGATCAGACGAATGGTTGGCGACTCAGTTCGCACATCCAGATAAACGTCCGGCTCGTGAGGCATCACCACTTGATCAAGCGAACGAATGGCCAGCGGATGAGGCACGCCCACCAAGACCACTTCGGAGGAGGAAATGTTTTGAATTTTGGCCTGACAGGGCTTTGACTTGTTGGTCGCAAGGGCCGACTGCCCCGCGAGGGCAAAAACAACGCCTAAAACGGCAGAAAACGCCTTTAAACCCGCATTCCAATGCACCCGAAAGACTTGCCAGAAACGGGGATTTTAGCCGACCGAAAAATCAAAAAAATGCCAATCAGAGTGGTGCAAGTCCGTCTTTTATGATTTAAAACGGTTTGATCTTTCTAAGGGCGGTTCGGTAGCTCAGTTGGCTAGAGCGAGGGATTCATAACCCCTAGGTCGGCGGTTCGATCCCGCCCCGAACCACCAATTTCAAATGTTTAGCTCTCATGTTGCGCTCCAGGCCCGGCTCTCTCCTCGCTAAAGTTCAGTAAAACCGATATCGTGATCAAGATGAGGCTCAATCGATGGAGGCCAATCCCTTTGATTCTTGTTCTAACGGGATGCAGTGAGTCTCTTCCCAGGTGGAGGGCTTCGCTCGATAGTCGCCCCATTCAGACGGCTGAGAGCTTCGAGTCATCGCCTCGCATTTCTATTCCTGCGAATCTTACGAGATTTTCGATTGAGAACATCGGAACGACCCCCATCTACAATCCAAGGCTGCGATCTGTGGGAGTGCCCGATTCATCTAATCTACGCAGCTTGGTGGTGGATTTGTGGAGTCCAGATCCAATGATTTTTGCCATCTCTGCCTGGAAACACTTAAGCGATCGACTCGATCATTACTGTAGTGCCGGACTCGGAAATCACTGGGAGACGGATGCGGTTGCACTGTTGCAAAGCTACGGCTTCGCTTGCTGTGATCAAGCCTCGCGGGCTCTGTCACAGGTTCTTGAGGCAGGCGGAATTCAGACGAGAATCGTTGCTTATCCAGAGCACACGGTTTTAGAGGCTTTCATTCAGGATCGTTGGCGGATGTTTGATGTCGATCATAAAGTTTTCTACACTGACGAAGCCGGTGAAATCGTTGGGTCCAGAGATCTCCAACAAAGGCCGGAGCTCATCACGCATGATCCGGTGGGATTCGATATCCAGGAGATGCGCCGAATTTATAGTGGGGAACCGGCTTACTCAGACTTTGGACTACCCTACGGAGTATGGAACTCTGAGATTGATCTACAACTTCACCCCTCAGACAATCTTACATTCTATCGGGATATCGAAAGCGCAAATCCACCCTTTGAGCTCAATAGATTGCCGATCTATGGTTTCGACGAACCGCCGACATCTGATCAAATTCCGTGGGCCGTTGGAAAACTTACTCGTAAGATGAGTGAGAATCAGATAGACGTCCCCAGTGGATTCCCAGCTGCGGCAGCCCGACTGCTCGATGAAGACTGCCTTGACGCCCCTGTATCGATTGTTGCGACTCGATTTGATGGTACTAGGATGCAAACTCTCCTCCCTAGGCATCTTGATCAGACTAGCTTCAACCTAAGCGATCTCTTCAGAGCCCCAGACTCCCCCCATTTTGCGAGTCTGAAGCTCCTTACCGACTCCGCTCGTTGTGCCACAATCAAGATGGAGTTTTGGTTTGTCGTTTCTCGAAGCATCTTTGATGACCTCGCTCGCTCGGACTGGGCTGAGTATCGAGACTCAAACAGCAACCTGAAACGGTCAGTAAGAATTGGCATCAATCAAATCTCGTATGAAACTCACTCTCAAGGTCACGAGATCGATTTTGGAAACCAGATACACCACTTGAATTTCTCGGACGAGCTTCCCAACGGATTCTCCTTAAAGACTAAGGGTCTCAAGCGGCAATCGTGGGGCTACAGCCTCAGTGCCGGATCAGGCGGTCAAGCCGAGCTCACCTTTATCAAGCCAGTCGGGGCCAGCGCTCTACTGTGGCTACGGGATGTGTACCCATTGTCTCAAGTCAGTGTTGTGTATGACGACGATCCGCCCTTCGATCTGTCTGGAGACGCCGTGGACTGGCAATCCATCGGTCAGCAGATTGAGCTGCCTGGAGCCCGGAATGCTCGAAAAGTGACACTCAGATTAATGGGACGCAACTCAACTCCACGCTTTGTTTCCTTCTTAGACGATATGATGGTGAAGTTTGGTAATTAGACACTCAACATTTATTAAACAAAAACACTTTGTACTGCTGAGACTGTGACAATTTTGGTCTCTGGCAAACCTAAGCCCGCTTACGCTTGTCGAGCTTGTACTTGGTGATCTTTTTGAGAAGACCCTGACGGGTGATCTGAAAGAGCTCTGCGACTCGGGATTTGTTCCAATGATACTTGGCCAGCGACTCAGAGATGATGCGCTTTTCGTACTCATCCACCAAGTCCTTGAGGGTCCGCCCCTTTTCGATCTCCTCCACAGGTGAAATCGACTCCACAATCCGAGGGCTCAGATCCGAAATCTCAATGAACTCATTGGCGTGCTTAAGCGCAACAATACGCTCAACTTCGTTTCGCATCTCGCGCACGTTTCCAGGAAAGGTATGAGTCGAAAGTTTTTCAATCGCCTCCTCCTTCCATGCAATCCCCTCTTTCTTCATGGTTTTGCAAAACTGCTTGAGAAAATGCTCAGCAAGAAGGGGCACATCTTCACGGCGCTGCCGAA
>JBEIHI010000102.1:0-7929 GCA_040381435.1 Bacteriovoracaceae bacterium
TTGATTGTGAAAGACCATGGAATTGCGCCGAAGCCCATTTTTGATTTGCTGAAGATTGAGTGGGATCAAAATCCCTACTCTGTTCGATTCGGACTTTCACGACTGTCTGAAGATCAGCTTAGACTTGTGGCGCGCGGTCTTAAGTCTGCGAGCCCGGAGCTGTGGCCACGAATGAAGTTGTTTTTGGAGAGTCATCAAAAATCTGGAGTTCGACAGATTGCTCGGAGTACGGAGGCCGTTCCATCGCGGCGCACCGCTTTCCAGTTGGGGGATGTGAGATGACGATTTTTGAGAAGATCGTAGCGGGTCAGATTCCCTGTTTCAAGATTGCAGAGGACCAGGAGCATTTAGCTTTTCTGGATATTCGACCCGTCGCGCCTGGGCACACCTTGGTGATTCCGAAGGCTGCCATTGATCCCGTTTTTAAAATGACTGAAGCGGAATACTTGAAACTGATGGCATTTACAAAAAAAGTAGCTGATCGATTGAAGGAAAAGCTTTCGTGTGAGCGCATCTGCCTTTCGATTGTAGGCTTTGAAGTGCCCCACGCTCATGTTCACCTGATTCCCGCGCGCTCTGTGATGGACTTTCCATGGCCGGGGGGAAAGAGCGCCGCATCGGAAGAGCTCTCTCAAATGGCTTCGAAGCTGGCATTTTGATTTGACGCCCAGCAGTGTGAGAAGAAGTTTGACGCGCGGCATTCTAATTCTGCGGCGCATCAAACAGATCTTGTTGAGTGATCTGATATAATGGAGGCAGGAATACGGAGGTTCCTGCGTGGCGCAAGCAATGGAAGTTGCAGTCGTTGGCCTTGGTAAAATAGGTCAGTACCTTGATGCTGAACTTGATTCATCTCACTATTGTTTGACTCATTCAAGTGCGGTGGCACAGCACTCTGCTTTTGTTTTGTCCGGAGGAATTGATCCCTCAGAGCAATCTCGTCGTGATTTTGCGCAAAGATTCTCAGCTCCTGCTTTTTCAAATCTCTCTGAAGCCGCGAGCCGAGCTCGCTTTGATGGTGTGATTCTGTGTGGACCAACTTCAGAGAACGCAGCTCTTGTCCGTCAAGCAATCGATCTGAAGCCGCGATGGATTCTCATGGAAAAGCCTATGGGGCTGTCGCTTCGGGATGCCAATGAGGTCGCTCGAATGTGTCAGGACTCAAAAATATCTCTGGGCGTGAATTTCATTCGTCGCTCTGAGCCTGGAGTTCTGAAGGTGAAAGATCTTCTTGAGTCAGGGCGAATTGGTCGGATTCAAAAAGTGATCGTTACGTATTCGAAGGGGCTTTTCAATAATGCCTCTCACTTTGTGGACTTGCTGAGATTTTGGCTTGGGGAGGGATCGCATCATCACGTGATGGGATCTGTATCGCAAAATCATGAGGGAGACCCTGAGCCTGACTTTGGAATGCACTTTGGTGGTGTTCCGACCTATTTTATCAGTGCCAAGGAAGATCAATACTCTGTTCGAGATCTTGAGATCATCGGGGCTCGTGGAGTGATTCAGTACTTGCGCGGCGGATTGAAAATCCAGATTTTGGATATTGTCGAAAGCAAGGTGTTTAAGGGCTACAAGTTTGCAGAGCTGGAGGGGACGGAGATTCCGAATCAGCTCAATCGTGCTCAGTATTTTGTCATGGATTCGCTCGCGAAATCGATTCAGGAAGGAAAGGCTTTGAGCTTTTCAGGAGCGGAAGCCCTCAAAACGATGGAACATTTAGAGAGGATTAAGTCGTTATGTCACATGCACTAAACAAGGAGCTGTCAAACAAGTTGGCCCTTCTAGGCGGACCCAAGACTATTTCCCAGCCGATGCCACTCTACTCTTCATTTGGGCCGGAAGAGAAGGCCGCGGCGATGGAGGTTCTTGAAAGTGGCGTTCTTTCAAAATTTATCGGTGCGTGGAGTCCTGATTTTTTTGGTGGTGAGAAAGTTCAGCAGTTTGAGAGGGCTTGGGAAAAGTTCTTTGATGTTCGTCACGCCGTGAGTGTTAACTCCGCAACATCAGGATTGATTTGTGCTCTTGGGGCCCTAGACCTCGAGCCCGGAGATGAAGTGATTGTGAGTCCTTGGACGATGTCCGCCGACGGGGCTGCGATTTTAGTGTGGAATGCCATTCCGGTTTTTGCTGATATTGAGGAGCGAACTTTCGGCCTATGTCCTAAGTCGATTCGAAGGAATATTACGCCGCGGACGAAAGCCATTCTTGTGAGTGACATTCATGGCCACGCTGCTCGCCTGGATGAAATCATGTCGATTGCGCGAGAGCATAATCTCAAAGTGATCGAAGATGCAGCCCAGGCCCCGGGTGCGAAGTACAAGGGTCGCTATGTCGGAACGATCGCTGACATTGGCATCTTCAGTTTGAATTATCACAAGCACATCCATACGGGAGAGGGGGGCGTTTGCGTTACGAACGATCCCATTCTTGCTGAGCGAATGCAGCTGATTCGAAATCATGCCGAATCAGTCGTCGGAAAGAAGGGCGTATCAAATCTTTCCAATATGATTGGTTTTAACTTTCGACTCGGTGAGATCGAGGCGGCGATGGGCCTCAAGCAATTAGAAAAGCTTCCTGCGTTAGCCACCTCTCGCACGCGTGCTTGCTACCGCTTGATGGACGGGCTCAAGGATCTGCCCGGTATGAGACTGCCCATCGTTGAAAAAGATTGCTCCCATGTTTTCTATCTCTTTCCTCTGATTCTTGATCAGCAAAAGCTTGGCGTGAGTCGAGCTCGGCTTGTCCAGGCTCTTCGTGCCGAGGGAGTTCCCGTTGTGATGGAGGGTTATGTCAATGTTCACCTCCTGCCCATGTTTCAGCAGAAGATGGCTTATGGTTCATCGGGATTCCCCTGGAGAATCGGCAATGAGGAAAGTTCGGTTTCCTACAAACCTGGAATCTGTCCTGTCGCTGAGCGATTTCAATCTGAAGCCGTGATGGGACTAACTCCCTGCAGTCACCGCTTTGACGATGGCGATGTAGATCTCGTGGTCGCAGCATTCAGAAAAGTTTGGGACAACCTTGGAGTTTTGAAGGAAGTATAAATGGAGACGGGAGGCAAAACTCGAGTTGCTGTGGTTGCGCACGATGCGGGTGGCGCAGAAGTCCTTTCTTCATGGGCAAAGCGCCAGAGAGACTCACTCTTCTTTGTCCTCGCAGGACCCGCGGTCAAAGTCTTTCAACGAAAGTTTCCTCAGCTTGAGATGACGAGCTTTGAGGATCTCAAGGCTCAGCGCCAATCGATCGGAAAGCTGGTGACGGGAACCTCCTGGTCATCAGATCTTGAGAGGCGTGCGCTTGAATGGGCTTTAGCTCAAAAGATTCCAACACAGACCTTTCTGGACCATTGGGTGAACTATCGACCTCGATTCGAAACGCCAAAAGGTCTTGTTCTTCCCGACTCGATCTGCGTTTACGATGAAGAAGGGATGAAGCGAGCTTGCAAAGAGTTTCCCTCAACCAAAGTTGAGCTCGTTGATAATCCTTATTGGGAGGACTTTCGTTCGCAGGTCAAAATCTTTGAACATGCCTTTGAAGAAGAGCATACAGAGACGTCCAAGACCTCGCGAATCAATCTGCTGTTTGCGACTCAGCCTATCATGGATGCTGCCAAACGCATCACGGGTGATGAGCGGGGATATGGATATACTGAGTTCGAAGCGCTTGAAAAGTTCCTGGAATGGCTCTCACCCAAGTTTCCTGATATTCGTGAGTTTCGTTTGCGATTGCATCCATCAGAGCAGCCTGGAAAGTATGATCATTTTATTCAAAGTTATCAGGGCAAGCTCAGCATAAAAGTGAGTCCTAATGAAGATCTCGCTATTGATATGGCCTGGGCTCAATGGGTGGTCGGCGCGGACACGATGGCCCTAGTACTTGGAGCGATTTGTGAAAGAAGAGTGTACTCCTGTATTCAGCAGGGGGGCCGTCGACTTGAGATTCCCATGCATTCAATCACGAGGTTGTTTGAATGAGGTCGGTTTGTGTCATACCCGCTCGTGGGGGAAGTAAGAGAATCCCACACAAAAATGTGAAGGACTTCTTTGGTCGTCCCATGATTTCGTATTCTATTTCCGCGGCTCTTGAATCCAAGGTCTTTGATCGTGTGATTGTCTCGACCGATGACGATCAGATTAGGAAAGTTGCTATTGAGTGTGGAGCAGAAGTTCCTTTTGTACGGCCTCCAGAGATCTCTGATGATTTCACGCCTCTTGCTGGAGTGCTTGGCCATTCACTCAATTGGCTTCAGGGAGCTGGATTTTCATACGAATCCGTTTGCTGCGTTCTTGCAACCGCGCCGTTCATTGCTGTTAGTGATTTGCAGGAAGGCCATCGAATTCTTCGGTCTTCTACTCACTCAGCCGTCATTCCTGTGACGAGCTTCCCTTTTCCCATATTTAGAGCGCTTAAGATTGCTTCATCAGGTGTTTTGGAGATGGTATGGCCGGAGCATGAACTCACCCGCTCTAACGATTTGCCTGAGACATTTCATGATGCGGGCCAGTTTTATTGGTTGAAAGTTGATTCATTCTTAAAAACGAATCGAATCTATGCAAAAGACGCCCTTCCGCTCGTGATTCCACGTTGGCGGGTTCAGGATATTGATACGCTCGAGGATTGGAGTCGAGCTGAGAAGATTTACGCTTCAATTCAAGGAGGAAGGTGATGATGGAACTTCTCACTCGCGGTCATTATTCTCTTCAGCGGGAGGAATCTGACTCTCAAATGCTACGAGCTATGCCGATATCGCCGACGAAGAGCGAGAAGTTTCAAGATGCGGTCATTCGAATCCTCGAAATTGACGATGCAAACCGGCGATGTCGTTGGATGCTCCAGTCCGGGTCAGAGACCGGGAGCTTCTCATTGTCTGTAACGCTCGGGTTCTTGGCACTTGAGCATGCATTTGAGCAGCTTCAGATGCGAAAGGTTCATGTGGAGCTATGTGCTGATGAAATTCAATTGCTTGAGATTCATCGTAAGCTTGGTTTTTGTGAAGAGGGGCGGCTGGTTCGACATATAGTCAAGTCGGATAAATCGTGGGATGTGATTCTGTTGGCCCACTTCAAGGAATCGTGGGAAAAGAAAAGAAAAAGCTTGGAGTCGCTGGTCACTGACGGAGGAAACTTTCAATGAGTTTTAAGATTGCGAATCGGTCGGTAGGCCTCAATCACTCGCCTTTCATCATCGCGGAAATGTCTGGGAATCATAATCAGTCCCTCGATCGAGCGTTGCAGATCGTAGATGCTGCTGCGGCAGCGGGTGCTCATGCGATTAAGCTGCAGACCTATACCGCAGACACAATGACCATCGATATCAAAACGGGTGAATTCCTCATTCAAGACTCAAAGAGTCTTTGGAACGGCAAGACTCTCTATGATCTTTATAAGGAGGCCTATACTCCCTGGGAGTGGCATGCTCCCTTGTTTGAGAGAGCTCGCAAACTAGGCATGATCCCCTTTAGTACTCCGTTCGATGAAACCGCTGTGGATTTTTTGGAGTCACTCGGTGCGCCTCTTTACAAAGTGGCCTCATTTGAAAACACGGATTTACCTTTGATTCGACGAATTGCGCGAACGGGAAAGCCGGTGATTGTTTCAACAGGAATGGCCTCCTTGAGCAATCTGGAAGAGATTGTTCGAACGCTTCGCTCATCGGGCTGTGAAAACTTCGTTTTGCTCAAATGCACATCCAGCTATCCAGCCACTCCTGAAAATTCCAACATCAAAACCATTCCTCATTTGCGAGAGATGTTTAAGTGTGAGGTGGGTCTCTCTGACCATACAATGGGGGTTGGTGTTGCAGTCGCTAGTATCGCGCTAGGTGCCACTGTGATCGAGAAGCACTTCACTCTCAGTCGTGCTGATGGAGGAGTTGATTCGGCATTCTCCCTTGAGCCCAGTGAGCTCAAGTCCCTCGTTGTTGAAACCGAGAGAGCTTGGCAGGGCCTTGGCGCTGTGACTTACGGAGCTGGTGACTCAGAGCAGGGGTCTCTTCAATTCAGACGATCTCTTTATATCGTCAAGGACGTGAGAGCCGGCGAGCCGTTTACAAAAGAAAATGTGCGGGCCATTCGACCTGGTTTCGGATTGCCGCCTAAGTTCATCGATGAAGTTTTAGGAAAGACTGCACGTGTGGACCTCAAGAGAGGAACAGCACTGAAAACGGATCACTTCATTTGAAGTGACGTTTTTGGTCATGATGCGCAGCCGTTGATGCTGTGCCCGCCGCTCAACATAGGGGTTTGCGCGGCGTCAAATGGACGAGTCGCTTGGTCCAAAGAGCGAATGATTAGATACTAGAAGAAGGAGGATTATCCATGATTCAGCCACCAAAAGTTCAGTATTGCTCAAAGTGTGTTTATCCGGGAGTGGCTGCAACACCGCTTACCTTTGACGAAAATGGCGTTTGCTCGGGTTGTCGAACGAATGTTGAGCAGAAGAAGGTGGATTGGAGCAAGCGAAAGCAAATCTTCGAAAATATTCTTGAGGATTACCGGGCCAAAGACGGCTCCAACTATGATGTTGTGATTGGTGTCAGCGGAGGCAAGGACAGCTTTTATCAAGCTCACTTGCTGACAAAAGTCTACGGGCTCAAAGCATTGTTTGTTTGTTATGCAGAGAACAATCATACCGATGTCGGCATGAGAAACATTCAGCGTATGAAGGAGTGCTTCAAGGGCGATTTCCTCCACTTCACCCCTGAAGTCGACGTGTTGAAGAAGCTCAATCGGTTAGGAATGACCAAGATGGGAGATCCCAATTGGCATACTCATATCGGTATTATGACCTTGCCGATTGCGATTGCTGCGAAGTTCAACGTGAAGCTCTTTATCTACGGCGAGCATGGATTCATGAATCTCGGCGGGATGCATTCCTACTCCGATCTGGTTGAGTTTACTCGCAAGTATCGAACGGAGCATATGTGCCGTGGCTTCGATTGGTTCGATATGTGCGAAGAGACAGAGGGCCTCACCAAGCAAGATATGCTCTGGGCTCACTATCCCACGGATGATGAGATTGAAGAGAAGGGTCTTCGAGGTTTATTTATCTCGAATTACTTTGGCTGGGAGCAGGCCAAACACACAAAACTCGTGAAAGAGCTCTACGGCTTTGAGGAGTGGCCAGGTCCAAGAGATCGAACTTTTAGTCGGGATTCGAATCTCAATGATATTCATGACGATGGAATTCACGATTGGATGAAGTACGTCAAATTTGGATACGGCCGAGCAACCGATCATGCTTGCCGTGAAATCCGTCAGGGGCTGATGACCCGAGATCAAGGAATTGAGTTCGTTCGAGCTTACGATCATGTGATTCCAGGCGATATTCCTCGATGGCTTGATTATGTGGGTTGGACTCGACCTCAACTTGAGAAGGTTGCCGATTCGTTCCGAAGCCCTAAGGTTTGGGTTAGAAACGAGTACGGACAATGGCTGAAGCATAATCTTTGGGATTCTGAGGAAGCTAAGAAGTCTAAACTTGTTTCGTTTGGATCTTAAGCAGGATTAGATGGGAGCTCGAATGAAAGCTATCCTTGGCTTTTTGAGCGCACTTGCGCTTTTGGCAGTTTTGAATCATTCCGTAGAGTCAGCGCCGATGCCGGATTCAGATCGGTTGAGCGACGATAGTTTACATTCTCAGGATTCTAAGGCGGGCATTGGTGATATCGATGATTTTGGTGGCCCTGAATGGCGCTGCCATAACCTTTTCTTCCCGGCAGATCTTGACCAATGCCGAAGATTTAGCAGATGCCTTGAGGAAGCCAGGCGAAGAATGAAGACATACTGTAGTGGTTGGGACTATGTGTTGAACTTTTTTGGCTGCGTTGGTCTTGAAAAGATGCAGCAGGGTTTTGATGATATTGTGAATCGAATCTGCAAAGAGATTTTGGCTGATCTAAGTCCTCGTTCAGATTGATATCAACAAA
>JBEIHI010000103.1:0-7871 GCA_040381435.1 Bacteriovoracaceae bacterium
CTGCCTCACCACTATCCACTCGAACTCCACCCGGGAAGCAATCAGTCGAATTGAAAGCCTCGTGCTCTCCGCTGGCAACGCATTACCACTAGGAGCCGTCCGAAGACATATTGCGCAAGCTATTCACTTGATTGTTCAGCTAACCCGCTCTTCAGATGGACAAAGATACATTGAAAGTATTTCTAGAATCTCCGGAATTCAGAACGAGACAATTCTTTTCGGCGACCCCCTACAAACAGAGCCGCTAGGCCTAAAACAAAAAGTAATCCGAAAAGATTAGCTGTTGCACCCACTTCGAGCGAACATCCACCAAATTTCTTCGCGGCCTTGGGAGCCTCGGCGTTGAGTTCTCTGAGTGCGGTCATTCGATCCTCAAGACGAAACTCATACTCAGAAAGAGTTTCATTCGAAGATCCTTCCGCAGAGACTTTCTCGATTTGAGGATCAGCAACGTTTGAAATGATATTCACGCCGCTCGTTTCCTCACTCGCAACAATATGAATTGTTGCGGCCGAGTAGATCAAAGCCGGTGAAAAGCTTAAAGCCGCTTCTTGATTGCTCTCTCTCTCAGCTCCGTCGTAAAACTCAATTCCCAACTGATCTGGGTAGCCAAGTGCTGCAGTGAAATCATCAAAGCTTGTCTGTGAAAGTCCAAAGTCCTTCAATGATCCTGTAGCGATGATATAATCTCCTGGAGGCAGGCTCTGGACCAAAAAGGATCCGTCCTCGTCTGTAAATGCTTGGTGTTTTGCAAGACTCCAATCAGCAGTTTGAGAAAATGCATCAGCGGCATTTGCTGGTATCAAGAAAACAGTGGCAGATACAACAGCCTCTCCTGTTTCACCTGAAACAATCCGGCCTGAAACAGCCCCGAGATTTGCGGGAATATCTGAAGAGGTAAGCGCTTGAGCCCAGATCAAATCATCGTCTGTCAACGAAACCATCTGAGGGGTAGGAGGTAAAAATGGATAGAAAAGAGATGCCTTCATGGCACTTCCTGAAATTCCCAATACTCTTCCGGCCTCAGCAGCGATGACACGAGTCAACTGATAGGCATTGTTCGGCTGATAGTTAGGATTAAGAAAGATTCCCGCCCACTGAGTTTTTGCCTTTTCTTCCGCAAGTTGAGGCACCAGATACTTCACCACTGCGGAAATCATCCCCTCAGAAAACATCTCCTCAGGCGGAGCGAACGAAATCAAAAAATCACCCGTGATGATTTCATTTCCGAATTCATCTTTTGCGATTTCAAGAGGGTCGCTTCCCGGCACGGTTGCGTAGGGAATGCCTTGTGTCGTTGCGATTCCGGCATAGACAAACTGGAATTTGAGGCTCTGCTGTTGGTTCCAGATATTCAAACCACTGATGATACTAGGCAAAACGTCGTTCGCCTGAATGCTGGGGCCCGTAACCAACTTCCATCGAATACAGGTTTTTGAAGGATCGTCTGAACATGGATTCTGGACCCTCGCAGGAAGAAAGACGGCATCTTCGGGAAGCTCCTCACCTCGTTTTGGAAAAACCCGAAGACCTGCGGAGTTAAACACAGCTCTCTCAAGACCTGCGCCCAAAACTTCTTCTCCTAAAGTGAGAACCATCAAGAGAGCAACTGGTAACTGCAAAGATCCCCGCATCTTGAATTACTCCTTCCCGGAGGTAATGTTTTGCAAGGATCATGCTTACGGTGTTTTTCAAAAGCCTAGCGATTTCAATCGTTTGGCTGCGCCGCATAAACATCCGCTGGGACTTCCGCGCCGCGACTGACCGCCCGGATACCTCAACGCCGCCAACAGGACTACAATAGCAAGAGGGACATCTTGCTTGGACGGCCGCAAACAGACAAAGCCAAAGCCAGGAATCGACGAAGCGCTCGCAGCTCTTGAACGTCGACTTGAATCACTCAAATCCCTCTTTGAGCAGTACTTTGCGGGAGTACAAAAACGCCCTCCTACAAGAGAGCATGAGGAGTTCAGGAGAGGAATCGATGCGATTCCAGCACACGAGCTCAAAGTGACGGCCAATAAATTCAAGCTCCAAGCGCTCAAGTCACGACACCTCCAGCTCAACAATCTTTGGACCAAAATCTTGAGCGAGATCGAAGCGGGAACGTATCGCAGGGATCGATTTCTTTTAAAGGCTAAGAGCGACCACCCCGCTGCCAACACATCGCCCGCTACGAGACCCCAAGTGACGGCGGCGGAGCACCCCTTTGAACAAACATATCGGGAATTTCTAAAGCTCGCACAAAGCCAAAATCAAAAGACCCCCTCGCGTGACAAATTCTTTAAGGTGCTTGATCAGCAGCTCGACCAAATAAAAAAGGCCTCCCCGCAAGCTCAGGTCCAAGTGAAAATCCACACAGACCCAAGCGGCCGGATTGGCCTCAAAATCAAAAAACAATAATCAAACAGGTTTTACTGAGCCCGCTAGAACTGCACAGCGATTTTCATCCACTCTCAACACTCCATCTGAAACCTCAAACTTAAGTGTGCTTTGAGTCGTCTTAATCTGCAGCAGTCCTGGCTTTACCAGCGTGATCAAATCGGCGTGCTGATCCAAGATGGTCAGCTGCCCCTTCTCTGCGTTGATCATCAGATTTGATGCTTCTCCCGAAAAAAAAGTCTTCTCGGGAGTCATCACTTGCAATCTCATGGCTACGCCGCCTCCGATAGCTTCTGAGCTTTCGCAACGGCATCCTCGATGGTTCCGACTAGATAAAATGCCTGTTCTGGCAAATCATCATGCTTTCCATCCAAGATTTCCTGGAAAGCGCGGATGGTATCTTTCAGCTCCACGTAAACGCCAGGAATTCCAGTAAACTGCTGAGCCACAAAGAAAGGCTGGCTCAAGAAACGCTGAATCTTTCGCGCACGAGCCACCGTGATCTTGTCCTCTTCGGAAAGCTCTTCCATACCCAAGATTGCAATAATATCTTGCAGATCCTTGTAGCGCTGAAGTGTCGCCTGAACCCGTCGAGCCACGGCATAGTGCTCTTGTCCAACGACCTGGGGGTCCAAAATCCGAGAGGTCGAATCCAAAGGATCAACAGCAGGATAAATTCCAAGCTCCGCGATTTGTCGACTAAGAACCGTCGTCGCATCCAAATGCGAAAATGTTGTCGCCGGTGCCGGGTCAGTCAAGTCGTCCGCAGGAACGTAAATCGCCTGGACCGATGTAATGGAGCCCTTCTTGGTGGTGGTAATACGCTCTTGCAGCTCACCCATCTCTGTTGCGAGGGTTGGCTGATAACCTACGGCTGATGGCATCCGTCCCAAAAGCGCAGATACTTCAGAGCCCGCCTGAGTAAATCGGAAGATGTTATCAATAAACAAGAGCACGTCCTGATTCTCTTGATCTCGGAAGTACTCAGCAACCGTCAAGGCGCTCAACGCCACCCGAGCACGAGCTCCCGGGGGCTCATTCATCTGTCCGTAAACAAGACATGTTTTGTCGATAACGCCAGACTCTTTCATTTCAGCCCAAAGGTCATTACCTTCTCGAGTTCTTTCACCAACCCCACCGAACACCGAGTAGCCTCCGTGTTTCATGGCAACGTTGTTGATGAGCTCCATGATTAGAACCGTTTTTCCTACGCCGGCTCCACCGAACAAACCAATCTTTCCACCCCGAGAATACGGAGCCAAAAGGTCGATGACCTTAATGCCCGTGGGAAACATAGAGACCTCGGTGACCTGATCGTCATAGCTGGGGGGATGGCGGTGAATCGGCCATCGAAGGGTGGACTTCACAGGGCCCATTTCATCAACAGGCTCTCCGATTACATTCAAAATTCGTCCGAGAGATCCCTTTCCTACGGGAACGGTGATCTGCTGACCTCGATACCGAGCCTTAACGCCTCGGCTCAAGCCGTTTGTGTCGTCCATGGCGATACATCGAACGGTACGCTCACCGATATGCTGAGCCACTTCAACCACTAGGTTGTCCTCTTGGTCGCCGATCGCTTTATTTGTAAGCGTGATCGCGCCGTAAACAGGCGGCAAGGTTCCCGAATCAAATCGAATATCCAAAACTGGACCAATGATTTGTTCAACTTCTCCCTCGAGCACTTCCGTTGTTCTTTCCATGTTCATTTCCTTTCCTTAGGCCGAAATCGCTTCCGCGCCACCGATGATTTCCATCAATTCTTTTGTGATCAGAGCCTGTCTTGCTCGGTTTCGCAACAGAGTCAGTCGCTCGATCATTTCCTTTGAATTTTTTGTTGCGGATTCCATGGCCGCCATTCGCGCCGCATGCTCCGAGGCAATTGACTCCAACAATAATCGATAGAGTTGGAAGTCCAACAACATCGGCACCAAAGAATCCAGCAGCTCGGTCTTGCCAGGCTCAAACAAGCATTGTTTAGGCTGTCCCGTGCCTGCCGCCTGAAAAGGCAAAACCTGAACCTGAGTGGGCTTTTGTGCAATGGCAGAGATAAAACGAGAGTAGAACACCTCAACAGCGTCGAAGCGCTGCTCACGAAACAAGGTTCTCATTTCACGGGCGATATTCGCCATTTTTTCCGCGCTGCCTTTTCGAATCAAGTCGGTGTGAGTTGCGAAGACGGCAACACCCCTTTTGCGATAAAAATCCGAAGCCTTCTTGCCGAGCGCAACAATTTCAACCGCCACGCCCTCAGAGCTCAGGTCGCTCACACGCTTGCTGACCGCCTTAAACAAATTCGCGTTCAAACTGCCGCACAGCCCACGGTCTGATGAAAAGACCAGAAGTGCGACTCTCTTGAGCTCGCGCTTCTCAGCCAATCCAGAGCTCCAACGAGTGTCGGCCAAAATACTCGTTACCATATTCGACAGCTCGTCTTCATAGGGCCTCGACTGCTGAGCGCGCTCCGTCGCACGCTTCAGCTTTGCTGCGGAAACCAGCTTCATCGCACGCGTGATTTTTTGCGTGCTCTTAACGCTCGTGATTCGCTTTTTGATAACCTTCAACGAAGCCATCTGTTACGCCTTGCCGGTAAATACCGTTGTCTTAAATTTCTGAAGGGCTGACTTCAACTCAGCCTTGAGCTCATCCGACAAAGTCTTCGAAGTCACAATACCCTTAAGAACTTCAGGGTAATTTGCCTCAAGGAAGCTTAGGAATTCAGTTTCAAAAGCTTTGACCTTATCTACCGCGACATCATCCAAGAAGCCTTGAGTGGCCGCGAAAATCAAAGCAACTTGTCGCTCGACAGGATAGGGAGAATACTGCCCCTGTTTCAACACCTCCACCAACCGAGCGCCTCGTCGCAATTGCTGCTGGGTGGTCGCATCCAGATCACTACCGAACTGAGAAAAGGCCTCAAGTTCTCTAAACTGAGCAAGACTCAAACGAAGCGTTCCAGCAACAGCTCGCATCGCTTTAATCTGAGCACTTCCACCGACTCGAGAAACGGAAAGTCCGACGTTAATTGCGGGACGAACACCCGAGTAAAACAAGTCTGTCTCGAGATAAATCTGCCCATCAGTAATTGAAATCACGTTCGTAGGAATATACGCAGACACGTCTCCTGCCTGGGTCTCAATAATAGGAAGTGCGGTCAAAGAACCGCCGCCCATTTTATCGGAGAGCTTACAGGCTCGCTCCAAAAGTCGTGAATGTAGGTAGAACACATCTCCAGGATAAGCTTCCCGACCGGGAGGTCTTCGCAACAGCAAGGACATTTGACGATACGCAACAGCCTGCTTCGACAAATCATCATAAATGATCAAAGCGTGGCGACCAGAGTCGCGGAAATACTCAGCCATCGCACAGCCCGAATAGGGAGCCAAAAACTGAAGCGGCGCTGTCGCTGTTGCCGAAGCCGAGATGACGGTCGTGTATTCCATCGCGCCGTACTTTTCGAGCTTCGCTACAACTTGTGCCACCGTTGATTGCTTTTGCCCGACGGCTACGTAGAAGCAGTAAACTCCCTGACCTTTTTGATTGATGATCGTATCAATCGCAACCGCCGTTTTTCCTGTCTGACGATCCCCAATGATCAACTCTCGTTGGCCTCGGCCCATTGGAATCATTGCATCAACCGCCTTAATTCCCGTTTGCAAAGGCTCCTTCACACCCTGTCGCGGAACAATCCCAGGGGCCTTCACTTCAATAAATCTTTTGTCCTGAGCCTTAATCGCGCCCTTTCCATCAATCGGATTCCCTAAGGTGTCGACAACGCGACCCAATAGCGCCTCTCCAACAGGAACTGCGGCAATCTCACCGGTTCGCTTGACGGTATCTCCTTCTTTGATCTGCTCATAATCTCCCAAGATCGCAATACCAACGTTGGAAGCTTCAAGGTTCAAAACCAAGCCTTTGATTCCGCCAGGAAAATCCACCAACTCGCCTGCCACCGCAGACTCAAGTCCGTAGACCCGTGCAATACCGTCACCCGCAGAAAGAACCGTGCCAGTATCTTTTGCTTCGAGGACTCGCTCAAACTTTTTTATCTTTGCTTTCAGTACTTCGCTTACTTCTTCTACACGAATTGCCATAACTGCTCCTTATGAATGACTAGACAAACTTTGTTTAAGGGCGTCCAACTGTGTGGCTACGGACGCATCTAAAATCTTCCCGGCTCCTCGAGCCACAAAACCGCCAATCAGCTCGGGACGAACCACCGTGGTCATCTTGATCTTTCTTTGCCATCGATCTTGAAGCACAGAGCGGATTTCATCCAGCAATCCATCCTGTGGGGCCCGCGCCAACTCAACTGTGACGCTCATTTCTCCCGCGGCCTCTTCTAGCGCCAAAGCAATCGATTCGATCACTTCGGGCAAAGCCTTAAGGCGCGCGCCATCAATCAATGTGATAAGAAAATCCGCGCTTTCTTTAAGTGTTGCGCGGAGATCGTTGACAGCTTCAACTTTCAAGTCCCGGGGGACTACTGGAGAGAGAAAGAACTTCTCAAGCTCGGGCGAGGCAGACACCGACTGCCAAAAGGCCTTGAGCTCCGAAAAACAAGCTTCGAGACCCTTGGTTCCACCTCGAGCCTCAATCAGCGCCCTAGTATAACGAGTAGCGACAATCGAATTACGAGGCATAGTTCTTCTTCCCAGTTGAAATTTCTGTGGCCGTCATCTGAGCAGTCCACTCTGCATCTTGTTTCTTAAGCTCAACATCCAAAGCCTTTCGGGCGACTCCGAAAGAAAGCTCCAAAATCTCTTGTTCCATAGCAGAGCGCAGCTTTTCAGATTCATTCCGAACCCTTGCTTCTCCATCAGCGATTGCCATTTGAATCTGGCGCTCCGACTCTTGCTGAATCTTGCTCGACTCGAGCTCAATTTCTCTCAACGAATTACGTCTCATCTCAGACAACTTCGTTTCAAGATCTTTTGCTTCGGCTAAGAGCTCATCTCGCAGAGCTCTTGCTTTTTCAAACTGATCGCTAGCGGCAGCTAGTCTTCTCTCGAGATCCTCTCGCTGGATTCGATAGAGAGCGTTCAGCTTCTTGCGCGCAACGAAAATCAAGATCGCAACAAGAAGCAGCAGATTAATTGCATGATAAATACTGTAGCTCATAGCTTAACGACCTTTGAGTGGAGCATTGTCTTAACGATTTCATCGGCTACCGACTGAGCCATAGTCGGGATCTTCGCGCGAACCTTGGCGGCGTCCGATTCCAAACCAACTCTTTGCTCCTCAATCTGTCGCTCTACGCGAGCACGAGCTTCACTAATTCGAGACTCGGAAATCTCGCGATTCCTCCTCAAGGTTTCCTGTCTCTGCTCATCAAGCGAGTTTTTCAAATCAGAAATCTGCGAATCAATTTTAAACTCGAGGTCTTCAATCTGCTTTTCGAAGGCCGCGGCTTCGTCCGCCCGACCGATCGTCAGCGCGTCCCGCTGCTGCAAAAGTTTCATGACCGGTCGAATGATCCAAAAATGCAA
>JBEIHI010000104.1:0-7806 GCA_040381435.1 Bacteriovoracaceae bacterium
AATGTGGCTGAGCTTGCGCGCCGCTTGAATCCCGATGGCGGGGGTCACATCCGAGCATCTGGCTGTATGATGCCAGGCAGTGTATCTCAAGTGCAGAGGCAAATCCTTGATTTGCTTACACCTTTGGTCCGCTAAGAGTTTTGGTTTTACAAAACCCCTCGGCCATTTTTCTGTATGATAAAATCGGAGAGTGTCGAGTCGTAAGGCGGATGAGTTGAAAGTTGTCGCTTCGGCTGTTTCTACAGACCGTCTTCCTGCGGCTTCTGGCAGCGTGGCTGAGCTGCCCCTGCTCGGTGGGGACGCTGAATATTGTAGTATTCCCATCAATCTCTACGTGATTGGAACTCCAATCACTTTTGATCTCTATTTTTACTACCAGCGCCAGTATGTTCTTTTTAAATCAAAGGGCAATCTGTGGACGTCTGAGGACTCACAAAAAGTAAAGTCCGGAAGCTTCAAGGGCCTCTTTGGAAAGTTCAAAACGACGAAAGACCATCACGATTACCTTCATTCCAAGATGAAGGAGATTATGAACAAGCCTGACGTCGCCGTCGAAAGAAAGGCCAAAGTTCTAGCGGAGATCTCCACACCTATTTTGGACGGTCTTTTCAAATCGCATGATTCCTCGGAGATGATTGCCTCGGCAGCGGAGCTTGCTCAAAGCTGCATGACCTATGTGAGCGAGCGCGGCAGTTTGCCTGAGTTGTTTAAGGCTGCGGGTGACTCATTGAGTGAGCATGCTCATGCGCTGTTTACATCAGCGTACTCAATCGCTCTGGGCCGGAAAATGGGAGTGCAGGATCAAGCGCAGACTTTTGCTTTGGGATTGGGCGGCCTCTTGCACGACATCGGCAAAGTGAAGATCGACCAGCAAATTTTGGAAAAGCCCAATGAGTTGGATGATCAGGAGTGGATGATTATCCGACAGCACCCTGAGATGGGGGAGCAGATTTTGTATCATCGGCAAGCGGTTCCAGCGCTGACCCGAAGGATCGTTCTTGAGCACCACGAGCGATTTAACGGAAAAGGCTATCCTCGCGGTATTCGTAACATTCATACTTTTTCGAAGATCGTATCCGTTGTTGACTGCTTTAACGCTCTCACGCGGAATCGTCCTTGGGCGCCAGCGATGCCTCCCTATGAAGCGCTAAAATTTATGCTCAACCAAATGCGAACAGAGTTTGACCCTGATGTCATGCAACAATTCATCAGCATGCTTTCGAAGTGACGCTTCCTTAAAACGCTTGAGCTTTTGCTTTAACCCAAGAGTTGAAGAAGACAGAATCTGGAGTTTCTTTGAGCAGCTTTAGTTCTTTTTGCATCTCCTCAACTAGTGTTGCAGAGACTTTGTTGGCCCCAATCAAATGAGGTGCTCCACTGAGTAGCACGCCCGTCCAATCATCAATAAATTCCGCCCGCTTTTTGGGCCAACGATTATCGAAGTGATAGGTCACTACTTCCGTAGCGCAGTTTTGAAATCCAGCTGCCATCAGATAATTGCCTAGCTTGGCTCCAACGAAGGGGTCACCGCCCAGATTCCATTGATGATCATTGAACTCGAACCAATACTTGAGAGTTGCCGGCGAGTAGGGATGCAAAAACAAAGTTGCATTGAGCACTTCGTTTAAATGGACAAAGGCTTCAGATTTAAGAACTCGGCGAACCTCCGAGAGGATCTGAACAGGCTCTTTGACGTGCTCCAAAAACCAAGTCGAAAACGCGACATCAAATGTATTGTCGGCAAAGGGAAGTTCGTTGGCGTGAGCTTGAATGAGCTTGACCTGTCCCTTGGCAATCTCTGGCTTCAGATGTTCTTTGGCACGAGAGAGCTGCTGAGGAGAGATATCAACCGCCGTTATCTGAAGATGAGGAAACTTCTCGGCAAGAATTTTGGTTTGCGCGCCAACCCCGCAACCGATCTCAAGCATGGATTGAAAAGGGACAAAGTTAACACCTTCAAAGACCCAGGATTCTAGGAATCGAGCTTGTCGATAGAGACGGTCTTGCTCGTTGCGGGAAAAACCATGAAGGTACTCTTCTTCCTTGAGAGTTTTCTTGGTCTTTTTGGACATACTGCTAGCCCTGCCTGTCTTGAAGCTCCTGGAGAATCTTCTCTTTCATTTTATCATCAATTTGAGCTCGCTGAGGAAGTGACGGCTTCTTCGGTCGAGTGAGCCAAAAGACCGCCACAAGAAGTACTCCTAAAGCGCTAAAAATCCAAGGGAGTCGATGAGCCCAGCCTTCTCGACCAGAGGTTCCTGGACTCATCGTCAAAGAATCACCATATCGGCCTTTGAGGCTTTCGATCACTTGCTCACGACTCTCACCCTTTTGCATTCGAGCGTAGATCTCTTCTCTTAAATCCTCCGCCTTCGAGCTTGGGCATTCCAAGAGAGAATTTCCCTTACAATAAGGACTCCAGATTTCCTTCATTAATTTTGCAGCTTCTTCTTGTTGAGGAGTGAGTGATTGAATCAACGCAAATAACAGGCTGAGCATATAGCTATGATGCTCAGTTCCGCATGGCGTGGCAATCTGAGACTACTGGTAGTCGGGTCCAGCGGGATTCGGATACGTTGGCAAAGGAATGTCTGTGTCAGGGGCTTGGACGCTCAGTTGACTTTCCTCTTGATCCAATGATTTGGAAATCGAGTCAAACAATTCCGCAATACGCTTTGATTCTTTGCGATCTACAGCAGCAACATTTTTCTTGGAGTTGGACAGGATCGTCGACTTGCGCTTTTGGAGAGTTTCTTGAACTGAGCTCTGAAACTCCTTCCAGGCGTTCTTGCGAGTGGCTTCCTGTCTCAATTGAAGGATAAGTTCAGCGACGGGTTGCTCAATCTCGCTGGAGAATTTGCCAGAGGAAATGAAAGAGGCAAGCTTTGAGTGATCAAACCGCTTGAGTCTTTGACTGAGCTTGTCGAGCGATACTCGCCCTTCGACGCGAATCTGCTCGAGGAGAGCCATGTCCTTTTCCTGAGCGGCCTTGGTGATCAGCTGTAACTCATTCTCAATAAGCTCGGCAAATTGAGGATCGGTGGAGAAGCGCTTTCGAATGGCAATGATCTCCTTGAGTCGAGCCGAGGAGGCTTCAAAGCGATCCATGGTGTCCTTGAGGGCTCCATCCATCGCAGCTTTCAGACGCTGCTGAGTTTGAAAGAGCTGATCGTCGAGCTGAGCAAAAATCTCTCGCTTCCAGTTTTGACCGATCGAGTCACGAGAGTAGGGCCAAAGAAGTCGTGAGCTTGTGCTCAATACGGGCTCAACGTAGCTTTGAAAGACGGTTGAGGCGGCGGCGAGCTCCTCAACTCGACGCTGTTCGGAAGCTTGCTCGAAACGGTCGTTCATTTGCATTTTTATTTCATTTTGAAGAGATTTGATCTCTTGATGAATAAAGACTTCTCGAGTGGCAAGTCCGGCCAGTAAAAGGCCAACGCTGATGAAAACGACATGCTTCCGTTGCATGCCTTATTATCTCATCGGTCGTCAGAAATGAGTAAAAGAATTTCGGCAGCCGTCTCTTCAACAGCTTTATTCGTCACATCAATAATCGGCCACTTGAAACGACGCGCCAATTGGAGCGCTGCGGTTGTTTCCTCGCCGATG
The DNA here is from genome assembly GCA_040381435.1 of Bacteriovoracaceae bacterium. GTDB lineage: Bacteria > Bdellovibrionota > UBA2394 > UBA2394 > UBA2394 > JBEIHI01. Next base: position 3,610 of record JBEIHI010000104.1, read on the forward strand.
CGATTGAGACTGATGTAGGTGTCGGAATGAGAGGTACTCGTTCCTAATCGGACAAATCTCGATCGCCTGATTTTTTCGAGTGCCGAGGCCTCAATCGAAAGCATGACCACAGGTACTCCTGCTTGAGATGACTCAATGAGCTGAAGCGGTGGTTCAATTCCGTGAACTAAGGGCACATTAGCCACTTTGTAACCTTTGTGGGCCAGATACATCGAGGTCGGTGTCTTCGATGTTCGCGAGACTCCCGTCAAAATGAGGTTGGCATCTTGAAGATCATTCAGTCTCAGGCCATCGTCATGTTTTACAGTGAACTCGATGGCCTCCATCCGATCAAAGTAATTCATCGACTGAGTGGAGTGTAAAACCGCCTGCTTTTCACTAGGAGACGCATCAAAAAACTGACCAAAAATCTCAACGGCAGGATACAAGATATCGTAGCTGAGCAGTCCCTTTCGACGGCATTCGCTCCAGATGAGCTTTCTAAGTTTTTCCGTCCCAAAGGTATAGACGATCAGGTAGGGGGGATCCAAAGAGTCGAGCTCGCGCATAAGTTCGACTTCTGTTCTTACTTTGGGGATTCTTAACAGTTCAGCATCAGCCTTGTTGAATTGGGCCAAGATTGCTCGGACGAGATTTTCCGCTGTTTCGCATGTTCCATCAGACAGAATGGCAATTCGCTCTCTTGGTTTCAGATTCCGCTTCATTTTTTCCAGCCTTCACTGTCCCATCGGTAGTTCGCCAGGCTTTCTTGAGAAAGCCTATCTGGGGTTCGATTTTGAGACTTCATTTCCTGCTCAAAGGTTTGAACGATTTCCGTGAGGAGATCCCTCTGCTTTTGGGAGTTCCACTGTGTTTCGTAGTAGAGCGAGGATCTGCGACGAATAAAGTCGATAGGATCCAAGCACATCTCGTGGTGGATCGAGTAGAGAACTTCTGAGACGAGATAATCGGGAAAAGCGCGCAAGGTTTGCCGATTTAAACCCCGATCGTGATCGAGATTCAAAACGCTTCGAAACGAGGCCCCGTATCGCTCAAAAAGTCTGTGCTCAATCTCTGTGGTGGGTTTGAGACCCGATTCCTCATAAAGTGGAATCTCCGATGTTTTTGAGGTGCCAAACTTCCATTTTCGCTGAAGGAGCTCGAGCGCTTCCTCGGCCATGAGCCTGTGGCTTGTGAGTTTGCCGCCTAAAACATCGAAGTAGTTCTCGGGACCCTCTTCAATCTTGTGTTCACGTGAGATGCGAGAATTGTCTAATGGCCCCTCGGGTTTGATGAGCGGTCGAACCGCGGCCCACGACTGAATAACATCCGCTGGGGTGAGGCCTGCGTCGAGAAACTGATTGATGATTTCTAGCACATAGTCGACGTCAGTTTTTTGGGTCTGTGCATCTTCGACCTTTTCTACTGAAGTGTCAGTGGTTCCAAGATAGGTGACCGACTTCCAAGGAATGGCGAACAAAATACGATGAAGTTTTGTGTCAGTGAAGACATAGGCCTCATCGAGCGGAAGACGCGCGCGCTCAACAATCAAATGAATTCCCTGAGTGAGCTTAAGTACCGGGGGCTTGCCCAGAAGGCCTCGAACGCTATCCGCGAAGGGGCCTGAGCAATTGATCACCGCTTTGGCGGTCATTCGAATCGGTGTGGAGGAATTCCACTGATCACAAGCCTCGATGGCAAAGTCGCCAGAAGATTGCTTTTCAAGCTGAGTGACTTTGAAGCGGCTGATGGGAAGCGCGCCATGATGAAACGCCGATTTGATGAGCTCAACAACGATTCGATAATCTTCGGCAAAGCTATCTGCGTAGACGCAAGCGCCCGTGAGACGACTCGGTTTGAGAAGAGGAAAGCGATCAATAGCGGTTGCTCGGTTGAGGTTCTGATGCCGTTGCTTGAAAAATGAAAAGGCATCGTAAAGCAAGAGGCCTAGATTGAGCTTCCAGCGAGAGACGACTCCGTCTTTGTAGGTTGGAAACACGAATGAAAGAGGTTTGATGAAGGGAGCATAAAGACGTGAAAGCTGCTCTCGTTCTCGAATGGCCTCAAAAACCAATTTGAATTCATAATTCTCGAGATAGCGGATACCGCCATGGAACAGCTTGGTCGATCCCGATGAGGTGGCCGAAGCAAAATCCCCCGCTTCAAGAAGTGCTACCTTGAGGCCACGAAGTGCAGCATCTCGAGCCACTGCTGCACCCGTTACGCCACCCCCAATCACGAGTACGTCCCATGATTGAGCTTGAAGCTTTTGAATCAGCTCAGATCGAGTGGCAAAAGAAAAATCCATCCAAGTCTTAACTTAGATCATTCGCCTCAGCGGCGGCAATGGTTGCCATTCGTACAATCTCTTCTACGCTTGCGCCCTGTTGCAGGACGTGAACGGGCTTTGAAAGGCCCATCAGGACGGGCCCGATCACTTGAGCATTGCCCAATCGTTGGAGCAATTTGTAGGCGATATTGCCGGAGGCAAGGTTTGGGAAGATCAAAACGTTGGCGGGCTCCTTCAAAACTGAAAATGGGAAGTCCTTGAGACGATCTGCAGAAACCGCGGTGTCCGCTTGAACCTCACCATCCACAATCAAATCAGGTCTTTTAGCTCTGAGAATCTCAACGGCCTTTTGAAGTTTGAAATTAACAGGATGGGGAGCTGAACCAAAGTTCGAGAAGCTCAGCATCGCAATCCTCGGGGTGATCTTCAAAAATTCCGCATGTTCGGCCGTCTGAAGGGCGATTTCGGCAAGTTGCTCCGCTGTGGGATCAATGTTGACTGTTGTGTCGGCAAAGAAAAAGACTCGATCTTTAACGAGCATAATATAGAGACCCGCGGCGACTTGATACTTGGGATCCCGAGAGACGATCTGAAGCGCTGGACGCAGAACTTCAGGATACGACTTGCCAGCTCCAGCCACTAGACAATCAGCAAGTCCGGTTTGAACAAGCATCAGGCCAAAGTGGGTTCGGCGAGTCATCAACTTACGAGCCTCTGCAAGGTTGAGGCCTTTTCTTTGGCGCTGAAGGTAGAACTTTTTGGCAAAGTCTTCGCTCAAGCTTGAAGACTCAGGATCGTAGATCTTAAACTTCCGTCGAATGTTGAGATTGGAAAGATCTTCAAGAATCTGCGCTTCGATTCCCACCAAGACTGGTTCCGCAATCTCTTCTTGAGCCAAAATATCTGCGGCTTTGAGAATTCCTGGAATATGTGTCTCGGTAAAGACGACTTTGCGAAGTTTCTTTTTGGCTTTCGCAGTCGGAATTTGCATGACTTGACGGGATCGATCCATCGTTAAGGCAAGACGTTCACGATACTCTTTCAAATCGATCTTTTGCTTTGCCGCACCGGATTTCATAGCAGCTTCCGCAACCGCCGGCGCTACCCACAAGAGAACGCGAGGATCAAAAGCTTTGGGTATCAAATACGTTCGGCCAAATCTCAAATCCTCTCCCGGGTAAATTCTTGAAACGAACTCAGGAACATTTTCTTGAGCAAGCTCAGCAAGGGCTTGAGCAGCAGCCATTTTCATTTCCTCAGTGATCGTTGTGGATTCTGTGTCGAGAGCTCCTCGAAAAATAGACGGAAATCCTAATACGTTGTTCACTTGATTCGGAAAATCAGATCGGCCGGTAGCAACAATGGCATCGGGTCGAGAGCCGATCGCTAAATCATACGCAATTTCTGGATTAGGGTTAGCGAGGGCAAAGATCATCGGCATTTTGGCCATGGGCTTGATCATTGCAGGAGTTACGATTCCCCCAACGGATAAGCCCACAAAAACATCGGCGCCAATCAAGGCCTCTTTGAGGGTTCTGAGTGAAGTCTTGTGAGCATAACGAGATTTGTAAGGATCCAAATCTTTTCGACCTGAATGAACCACTCCTCCTTTGTCGCAGAGGATGATATTTTCAGGTTTAACACCACAGGCGACCAATTGGTTCGCGCATGCTATGGCAGCAGCTCCTGCACCGCTAAAAACAATTCTGATTTTCGCTGCCTTCTTCTTGGTAATCTTGAGTCCGTTTAAGAATGCTGCCGCAACGATGATGGCGGTTCCGTGCTGATCGTCATGAAATACGGGAATCTTCAGAGTCTTTCGAAGGGTCTCTTCAATCACAAAGCAATCTGGAGCTTTGATATCCTCAAGATTGATCCCTCCGAAGGTGGGCTCAAGCATTTGGCATGCTCGAATCACATCCTCAGGC
>JBEIHI010000105.1:0-7781 GCA_040381435.1 Bacteriovoracaceae bacterium
AAGGCCATCGCCGTGTAGAACTCTACCGTGCCACGTGTACGGCCAGCGGACGTTGCCAAATTGTCGTCGTTCTTCACACTCGAAGCGAAAACTAATTGATGCTTCTTGGCACGAACCCGTGCGACCGTTCACTTAATTGCTTCGGGGGCCCGCTGTTGGCAACAGACTCCGTTCTCCGAATGGCGCCCTCCCCAAGTTTGCCCCGACGCTTCGCAAAGTTTACGACGGAAATGCCATCGCACGGTGCAGCATTTTTGTGACACTATTTCGCAAAACTGTTGTCATCATATTGGAACTTGCACTTGCAACGATCGGTGCCGGCAAGCGTCAAGCCAGGGGCAGATCTTACCGTCGGACCTTTTATCCAGAAAACTCACACTGGTGTCTTCTTTCATAACTTTCTCACGGCTGCGGCATGTATTCGGATACACTTTGGGTCGTGAGCCCTTTGATCCTGAAAAGATTCGGGCCGGAATCATGAAGGCGATTGAAAAGCGACCCGTGAGTATTCATGCGGCCGATGAAGCTGTCCAAGAGGTGCTTGATAAGCTTGTCAGTCTGGGAGAGAAAGAGATTCCAAGCAAAGTGATCGGTGAAGAGGTCATGAGGGTTTTAAAGCGCCTCGATGAGGTCGCTTATGTCCGATTTGCTAGTGTTTACAGGCAGTTCAAGGATATCAATGACTTCATGTCAGAGCTGAATTCTCTTTTGACAAAGAAGAAGTAAATCCTCTAAGACCAGGCAGCTTTTATGGTTGGAAATCGTCGTCAGGCCCGTGAATCCGCTCTTTCTTATCTGTATCAGTGGGACTCAAAAGTAGAGACCTCAACTGATCAAGTGCACCGATTCGCTGGCTATTTTGATGTTCAACCCTCCTTCAGAGACTACTTTGAAAAGCTGACGTTGGGAGTCACTGAGAATGTGAAGGCTCTAGACTCAGAGATTGAGCCTGCGGCTGAGAACTGGTCGCTTTACCGAATGTCTAAGATCGATCGAAACATCCTCAGAATGGGTTGTTACGAGCTTAAGTTTTGTTCTGAAACCTCAGCCCCCATTATTTTGGACGAGGCCATTGAGCTGGCTAAAACCTACGGAAGCCAGGACTCCGCCTCTTTTGTGAATGGGATTCTGGACCGTCTAGCAAAGAAAATTCGTGCCGCAGAACCTCAGGCTGATGTAAGTTAGCCGAATGCAGGTATTCAAGCGGATTCCTGAAGACCTCGACTCTTTTCAGGGAGATCTCATGATTGCTGTGGTTGGCTCGGATGAGCGACCCTTGCGATCTGCCAATGCGTGGCTTGACTGGCGACTCTTTGGAACAATGAGTGCCTTGATTTCCAAAGGCTTGTTTCGAGGCAATCTGGGGGAGAAGTGTCTTATCCCCACTTACGGAAAATTCAATTTTGATCGATTGGTTTTGTTGGGTGGAGGAGCTTTGTTTGAAGAGACTCTTTATCCCACCTCGATTCAAGGCGAAGAGCATTGGAAGAATATAGGTCGAGCAATTGATGAAACAGCTCGGTCTTTGAAAGTAGAGAAGTTTGGTTTAAGCCTGCCGCGTTACGATTTGATCGATTTGGAAAATGCTTCGCTCAAAGCTCTCAGCTCATCGGTGACGGGTCAGGCGTCTTTCTTTATGTCGAGAGCTCCGAATTACGTAGCGACTTTGAACTTGGGATAACCAGGAGGGGATATCATGATTTTAGCTTTTTTGGTGTTGGCGACTGACTCGTGCTCGTTTGAAACTGCCTTTCGGGCGGGGGCTGCTCAGGCTGAGGGCTCTTCGTCACCCGTTTCAGTTGAGTCCATTTGTGAGGGAGTCTCGGCCGAGAAAAGAAAAGAGGCGATGCTCGCCTTCGAATTGGCTCGTGATAATGCAGCGGTTTTGCAAAAAGCTGAACTTCGCCAGATTCCCACATCGCATGATGAATATACTTACTTAATGGAGTTGGCTGATCGCAAAATCAAGTTGCAGGCCTTGAAAGACGAAGTGGCTGATCGAGATCTTCGGATTCAGCAAATGAAAAACAGGCTTCAAAAAAATTCTCAGTTATCACACTAAAATTTAAGGAATCTCCGTTAAGAGTGATTCAATCAATCGACTCTGCATCTGGAGTGTTGATTTCATCCGCCTTGGAAACTGAGACAAATGAGGCAGAGGGTTGGTTGATCCTGTGAGAGCATCATCCGCGGCTTTGAGCCCCTGATTGAGGGGTTGAGTTCGGGAGGCTTCGATCGATGCTTGCTCCCAGGCTGATTCAAATGCACGACGGGATTGAGTATGTGACGTTCGAGCCTTTTGAAGGGCTCGACGAGCCGAATCATAAATTTTCTGAGCCTTCGCGGGCGAGACTTGAGCTGCTGACTCGAGCAAAGTCTGGGCCTCAAGCATTTGGAGATTCATCTGTTCCTGAAGTCTTTGAAAGTTCTTGAACTCTCGTTGAAAGACATGAGCGCGCGCTCTCAGGCTGGGGCGATGTTGCCAAGCCCATTCGGCTTGTTCAATTTTGAAGAGTTCAGCTTCAAGTCGTTGAATTTCACGAGCGTACTGCTCAATCGCCAGATTCGTTCTCCGTGACCAGGATCTTTGAATCTTGGCCAATCGCTCTTTGAGGGGCCTTTTGGAGGGGACAATAGATTTGGCAATCTCAACCACTGTCGAGATCAACGCACGACTGTAAAATCCAACTCGGCCCTGCACCTTGGTCAAACGTACTTGCTCAAGATCAAAAATCTGCAGTCGTAGATCGTCAATGCTCTTACTCAGGAGCTTGCCCTCTTCTGTCAAAGCGCGTCTCGAAAGCTGAAGGCTTTCCCATGTGGATAAGCTGTCGCCAAGTTTCGCTTTGAGCTGATCCACCTTCAACTGAGTTTGCTGAGCTTGTTTCTGAAATCGTTCCAACTCCGAATGAATCGTTTTAGCTCGTCTCCAACGACGATAGGATGAAAGATCTACGCTCCAGCGCACAGCAGACGCACCCACGCCAAACCAAACCAAATCGGAGCTCAAAGTGCCCAGGTCGTAGGCGAGCTCCATACTCTCCTCCGCGGTTTTTGCTGTCTGGAGTTTCGACAGAAGATGAAGGCCTCCCTGCAGACTCTGGGCTGTCCATTTCCCAATAGGTGTGGAGAATCCCTTATTGAGATCAAGATCATCTAAGTCCTCGTCGAGATATCCAGAGGTAACAAGGCGGGTTCCCGTGTCGAGGACGATAAACCAGGAAACGGCCCGAACGCCAAAAATCTTAACACTGAGTGCGAACGTCGCGCCGATACCGATCGTCTTGAAAATTTCTGAAGCTTCATTCGAATGGGGGAGAGCGCCATAAAGAAATGCGGCAAGCCAAGTTGCTTCAGAGTCCATATCGATTTTGTAGGAGCTTAGCTTCTCCTGAAAATCCTCGACGGTCTTGATAAACTGGGCTTCGATCTTTTGCTTTTCCTCCATTGTGGGTGCTCTTTGAATCTCAGCTAAAAATCCTTGCTGTGAAATCATCAGCTCTCGGAGGAGAGCCTGACGCTCCCATTCATTCCAAAATCGTTTGGGTTCTAAAGTGCCCAGATGTTCAGGAGACGGAAACAGCAGCACAACCAGCTCATCAATGAGCGCCGGAGGAAATGCTCCGTAGTCAAATGAGTCACGATTTTGAGCAAGCAGAAGACGCATTTTGAGACGCTCACTCTCAACAGTCGGGATCTCTTCTCCTGATGACAGTGTCATCGTATCAGCGGTCTCAGCCATGAGACTTTGAGCGATGAGATAAGCCTTCACTAAATCATAATGATAACGATGAATCGCATTGGCGTCAGACGGAGAAAGCGTGCGCTGCTTCTCGAATTCATCAGTGGGGATGTCCGCTCCATAAATAGTTGATAAGAGCTCGCGGCGATCAAGTTCATCCAGACTTTCAAAGAGTTGGCCCTCGAGAAGCGCTCTTCCTTGTTTAACGCTTAAGTCGGGAAACAGTCGGGCTGCTAGAATCTGTCGAAGTTCCTCGGGGAGCTTTCTGAGGGCTGAATCCTCTGCTGGAAGATCAAGCCATAGGCCCTCATGGAATTGCTGAATGGCGGATTCAAAGTCTGAAGATTCCTCCACCTTAAATAGTGACAGAACCATTTCATCGACCTCGTCTGCAATCAACTTTCGAGCGGGCTCATCAAATTGAATCTCCTCTGGGATTTGATTGAGTTCCGTCCAGCGGCCAGAATACGTGGAGAGTAAGTAGTTCCAGCCTGAAAGAAGCTTCTTGTCTTCAGCATGATGGTCCCAATCGATCGAGAGAGGCCGAGCTTCTATCCATGCTCTCAAGAACCAAAAAAATCTCAGGCTGGTCTTGTTGAGCTGAAACTGCGGCGCTTTAAACTCGCGCCGATGCGCCTCGTTGATCAGTTCCTCAGCAATCATATTCATCTCCGCATTAAATGCCTCAAAGTCTCGCGCAGGAATCTCATCGATTCGAGAAAAAAGGCGGTAGATGGCAAACTGTTGGTAAATTTGTGAATCGTCTGAGAGATCCATTTGCGGATTGAGAAGTGTCAGTAAATCTCGAAACTGTTCAAAGCTAAGCAGGCGACCCGCTTTCAGTTCCCCTAAAAGAGCGGAGGAGGGGTTGAGCTGTCGGGATTCAAAAAATTGCTGAACATAAAATCCTCTGAGTCCTCCCAGCGGCTCGAGCTGAGAAATGACGGGTCTGCTCAGCGCAAACTCCTTTTGTTTAAGCTCAAGAACCTTCTCAGTCATGATGTGATCAAAAGACCGGAAGCCTTCTGGCTTCCTCTCCCAGTCAGCTTTATAGATCGAAGGAATTCGTGGGATGATGCTTCGTCTAAACTCAAAAGTGCGATCAGCAATCAGAGTTCGAGCTGCTGAGAGGTTGGAAGCCCGCTGAACAGCCTCTTCAAGGTCGATCTCAAGTTCAGCAGAAAGTTTAAGATCCTCGATCAGAGTTTTCTGCAAACCAAGAAGTCCTGAGGGGACTTGAGAGTCTCCGATGACGAAGAGTCTTTTGAGAATGAGCGAGTAGTCACGTTGATTCCAAGCCTCGACGGAATCAAAGGGGTTGTCAGTTTGGGCGATAGCCTCAACACCAAAAGAAGACAGCCCTAAAAGACTGAAAACACTGACTATTAGTAACCTCATGCCCAGCATTAAATCCCCGAATAACGCGTTCTAATGCGCTATGCGTCATGAATCAAGCTGCGAATAAGCTTGAGATCGTGCTGCTAACGCGCGAAAATGTTTCAGTATTTTCCTCGGGGGAGGGCTCCTTATGTTCGCTGCTTTCGCGGTCTTGGCGCTGATGGCGCAGTCTCAGAGTTTTATTTTGGAATCTAAAGTGAAGACCGCGACGGGCACTTATGAGCGCTTTGTCGATTCATCCAACGAAAGGCGCTTCAAAGTCCGATGGACTCGGACGAATGGATCTTCCGAATGGATTGTTGATGCCATGAATAAGACTCCAGAAGTCGTGATTCGACGTCCCATTCTTGGACTCATGGCCGCGGGCTATGAAGATGTGATTGAGCGCAATCTTCGAACGGGTTCAGAGCGATGGCTTGGTCGGGCCAAGCGAATCTTCAAACTCTCCGACGGATGCAGTGCCGTCATTTTTTTGGGGACCCCCACGGTAGCGAGCCCCAGTTGGTTTCAGAATATGAAAAATCTGAACTGTGATTCCACAGGTCATCCACAGATCTCGAATCTTAGCGTGGCAATCAATACTCAGGATCATCCCTTGACGGTCGAATGCAATCTTCCGTTTTCTGGATTTTGCCTGTGGGTTTCAGACAGCAAGACATCGGAAGTTAATAAGGGTCAGCTTTTGAGTCTTACCACTCTTCAAATGCTTGAAGAGTTTATGCGAGGAGCTCGCATCAAGACGTCTCTGCCCACTTTAAATGTTGAGCCTTGGGCCATGAATGCCAACAACTCGCAATACGACGCACTTACAAGAACGATTTATCTTGGCTTGGGTGAATACCCTGATTCACATGATGGATTTGTTGTTGCGCATGAATGGGCTCACTTTTTAATCGATGAGTTGAATCCCGGTTTGTGGGGTTATGATGCCGAGGTCTTTCATGAGGCGATTGCCGATTTCTTGTCGACAGACCTTTGGAACAATCCCTGTTTTGCACCCTACGATGCGCGAGAGCAAGAGGGGCGCGATTGTTTGCGAAGATTGAATCAGCAGCTCAAGTATCCAGATGATATGGTTTGGTCTAATCCTCATTTAGATTCGAGAGTCTTTTCGAGCGCACTCTGGGAGGGTTTGCGAGGATTTTCAAGAGAAGTACGATGGGGAGTTATTCTCGAAACAATCATTAGTTTGCCGAAGAATTTTGAAGTGGATGAGTTTTGGAGCGCGGTTTTCTCGTCACTATCGAGACAGAGTCTTTTGTCGTCGTCGAGAGCTTCGGCCGAGAGCCTAAAGAAAGTGCTTCGAGATCGGGGATTCCTGAGTCAGTCGATAGATCCCTCGCATCGCGACTAAGCCCCGTTGCCGAGTCCAATCGCAGTTGAACCAATCAATCAGCTGGCTTCGAGTGACTTTGCCCGACAAAAATCTATGAGTCAGAGTGTTGGCCAGATAGTATCCTTCTCGATGAGCTAACTCCCAGATGTCTTCTGCATGAAGCTTCGACTTCCCTTTGGTGCGAGGAATAGACTGCGATTTACCCACGATCAGATTCGTTGAGAATTTTGCAAAACATTCATGCAGACTCATAAATCGAAGTTCAAACGCGAGTGCATCCTCGAGAGTCATCTCGCCAAGGGACTTCAGGTCCGAAGCTTGATGAACCAGTGCAAAAAGATGGGCGGTTTCCTCTGGAACTTGAGAGAGGTGAGAGACATAAGCCATCGGAGGAAACTGCAGCGTGATGCCCTCACCATGTTTTTGCTGCCAGTGGACCAGCTCAATCTCTTGGGGGCTTCGCGAGGACAGGGAGCCCTTCGACTTTTCGCTGAGAAAATAAAAAATGGGGGGCCTCGCTCGTTGGGAGGTCCCCCAAAAGTCAGTGAAAGTCTTCCAAGCCCAATCGCTCAGAAGCTCAGTTGAATTTTGAAGCGTGGAAGTTCTCAACAAAATCAACCATCAATCGAATGGGAATTCCTGAAGGGCCTCGAGCCGCAATAAAGTCTCGCGGGCTATCGTACCAACCAGCACCTGCAATATCAAAGTGAGCCCAGGGGGTTCCTCCGGCAACAAACTCCTCAAGGAAGAGAGAGGCTGTCGAAGCTCCTGCCTTAGGTCCTCCAATATTTTTGAGATCAGCGATGTCTGATTTCAATAGTGGCTTGTAGATCTCCGGGAAGTTGGGCAGCTCCCACATGTTTTCTTGAGTTGAATCTGAAGATTTTTGCAGAGCTTGGAGCAATTTCTTCGAATTGGAAAACACTCCAACAGCAGCATCACCAAGAGCTGCTGCACAGGCGCCCGTCAATGTGGCGACATCCAAAACCGCTCGAGGTTTGTAGTGTGTTGTCGCCCAGTGAAGAGCATCAGCCGAAATCAAACGACCTTCAGCATCCGTGTTGAGCACTTCGACAGTTTTACCAGAGGCCATATGAAGAATATCGCCCGGACGAATCGCAGTTCCCGAAGGCATATTTTCAGCGCTCGGAACAAGCGCCACGACATTTGCTTTCAATCCCAGTTCAGCAATGATCTTGATTGCGCCCAAAACGGAAGCCGAACCCGCCATATCATACTTCATTGTCTCTTGTCCTTGAGGGGGCTTGAGGGACAAACCACCTGAATCAAAAGTGATTCCCTTGC